>DKWE01000129.1:32580-64486 GCA_002491565.1 Lachnospiraceae bacterium UBA7160
TCGTGCATTCTGCACGAAAACGCCTCGCAGGACGGTGTACACGTGAACAGTAACTTGCTATTTTCTGACAATTCTTTTTTCTATCGCAACATATCCTTGTACAACTAAATCATTAAGCACAAGCACGAGCACGGCCCACCCAAGACAAGCCGCTGTTCCAACTCCGGCAAATGACAGAAAAGCCTGAATGCTAAAAAATATTCCAATGTGCACTGCGTAAAGCTTCGATATGTGTTTCGAATATTCCATCAGCTTTCTATAACCGAATTTCCACTTTTCAAAGAACGGCGCTACCCCATATGCTATAGCAAAACACAACAGTATGGAACAGCAGGTTCCGATTACCTTTGCAATCCCCGGAATTCGATATTGAAAAAGCATATAGGTAAAAAATTCATCCAAATCCGGATGTTTCCATATAACAAATCCCATCCATATAGCCGCGATAACAGCTGAAATCAGCCCTGATTTTTTATAAAACTCCGCTTTGTCTCTTTCACTAATTTTTCGTATCACCTTTGCGAATACATATCCCATAAATACATAGCTTAGATACGGGAAAAAGCAGAATGATGTTTCGCCTTTTCCGCCGAATGACATATCCAATATCCAGTTCACGGCTTCATTCTCAGAACAAATCGTTCCCATATAAGGAGATATCATACCAACCACAATTGCGCTTATGATATATCCCATCAGCGGCATATGAATCGCTTTATATAACGCGAGAACCAGATAACACGCTCCTGAAATGAAAAATATGTTTACAAACGTTATCGCTGAATATACGGATTCCTGATATAGTTCAATCGTTCCCTCTACCTCACCAAATATTACATTACGCAACTGAAAAAAAATGATCAGACATAATGAATAGGATAGGTTGCTCAATACCTGATACCACAATAATTTTATTCCGCTTTTCACTAAATCTCCCGGCTGGTTTCGTTTTGTAAACACACTGCCAAATCCCATACAAAACAAAAATAAGCATGCGCCCGTCGGCATAAAGCCGGCAAACAGAATCTTATATACTGACGATTCTATCGCTGTCTGGTTTGCTAAAGTCTGAAATGAATGTATAAATACAATCATAATCATCAGAAATCCTTTTACCAAATCCAGTTCTCTTTGTCTTCCTGTATTCACTTCCTCATTTTGTAATTTAAACATCTGCCCCCTCTTTCTTTCTAAGCTGATCTGTTTTCTGTTCAAATTGTCACTATCATTTTGGAAAGGTAGCTACATCCTCTCTGTTCATAAAGTGCCTTTGCAATCTGCATTTATCAGCGAAAGCGCATAAAGCCGAAAGACCTGTTCCGCCGCTGATCTCATATTTTCTTTCGCCGTTTCCGTCTCCATCGCTTCCTCCAGAGTAGTGATTCCCCGTACAATCGGGAAAAATGCGTCAATGCCTTCCGCATTGCACTTTAGGGCATCCTCTGTCACACTTCCCGCGAAAGCGATCACCTTCGCCTGATATTTTTGGGCCAGCCTGGCAACGCCTACCGGCAGCTTCCCCATAGAAGTCTGCAAGTCAAGGCGTCCTTCCCCAGTGACCACCACATCCGCATCCTTCAGCTCTTCCTCCAGGCCAATTGCATTCAGTACAATATCAATTCCGGATCTCAGCTCTGCGTGCGGCAGATAATTCAGGAAGGCAAAGCCAAGGCCCCCCGCTGCGCCTGCTCCTGCTATCCCGCTTTTATCCTCCCCCTTGAATTGAGCTGTCTTTTGGGCATAATGCCGCATCATCACATCCATTTTTTCCAGTTCTTCCTGCTTTACCCCTTTTTGAGGGCCAAATACACAGACCGCACCCAGACTGCCGCACAACGGATTCGTTACATCACAGGCGATCTGAAAATGGCAGTCCATTAGCCTGGAAGGTACCTTTTCTTCCCGGATCTGCGCGATTTTCCCCAGGCTTTCCAGCCAGGGAGGCAGTATTTCTCCCGCTTCACCGGTAAATTCATAACCAAGAGCCTGCAGCATTCCGATACCGCCCTCTGTAGTGGCGCTGCCGCCGATCCCCACAATAAATTCACGGCAGCCCTTATCCACGGCATCCAGAATCATCTCGCCAACCCCTGTGGTCGTTGCCTTCCAGGGATTCAATTCTTCCCGCTTTACCAATGTAATCCCTGCAGCCTCCGCCATTTCCATGACCGCCGTTTTCCCATCCTTCAAAATACCGTAGCGGGCCAAAACCTTCCCACCCATCGGGCCTGTCACCTGGATCGTTTCAAATCGTCCGCCCAGTCCCCTTACAAGTGCTTCGGTCGTCCCCTCCCCTCCGTCAGCAAGAGGCTTTACTACGACATCCGCTTCACAGGCCCGAAGGATTCCCTCCTTTGCGGCATTTCCCGCCTCAAGGGAGCTCATACTTCCCTTAAAGGAATCTATTGCAATCACAACCTTCACTGAAAACGATCCCCCTCTCTTTTTTCTTCCGCGTCATTCCCTATTTTCAGGAGTCAGCAGAACCACCTGGGTTTCTGGCCGGTTTTCCATGCAGATCGCTGATTTGGCTGCTGCTGCCACACTGTCCATATGCTTTGTAAATTCACTCACTGTGTCAAGCACATCGTAACCGAAGGCGTTGTCTCTGCCCTGATAATGCATCGGAATTGTAGTCTTCGGATTTAATTCCTTTACAAGATTCGCCGCTTCCTCTGCATCGATCGTATAAAATCCCCCTACCGGTATCAGAAGCAAATCCAGATTCTTTAATTGCTCCTTCTGCCGCTCCTGCAGCGAACAGCCCAAATCCCCAAGATGCGCAATCCTATAACCGTCTGCCTCAATGATATGGATCGTGTTGGTTCCACGGCGTGTTCCGTTATGATGATCATGGAAGGTTTCGATTTTCGTAATTTTGACATCCGAAACAGGAGCACCGCTTACGGTTACGCACTCCGTTCCACAGTGATCCCCGTGCCCGTGACTACACAGTACGAGATCCGCATGCTCTCTCACCGGTCCAAGCCCCGGCACACTGCCATCCTGATACGGGTCCACAATTATTACAGCTTTCTCACTTTCAATCTTAAAACAAGAATGTCCTAACCATGTAATCTGCATCTACCTTTCTCCTCCTCTATCATAAAGTAACTCTAACGTGTTCGATACTGCACCTTGTGTATTTCTGAAAAAACACAAGATTTCCATAACAATATTTCAAATAGGAATGCACGAATTGCCTCTTCCTAATAAGCTTAGGAAAACGCTGATGAAACCAGTGTTTCCTTAGAAATCATACGGCTTCCCCGTCTCCTGGTCCCGGTATTCATGCTTTTCATAATACCCGGTCAGCGTCCCTTCCTCATCGCGAAGCGCAACCATGTACACATCCATATTTTCTTTTTCCACGCGACTCGTGAATATCAGATTGTGCTCCTTACTCTCTGCAAACCACGCAATCACTTCCTTCATTCTTTGAACTGACTGCGCGTTATGACAGTCCAGAATGCTCCTTCCCACAAGCGCTGCGCCGCCCCTCTTTGCATACCGCAGCACCGCTGACGGATTCATATAAACAATCTCGTGCTTCAGATTACAAATAACAATCGCTGCCCTGTCCTGGTCAACAACACTTTTAAAATAGTTCGTTCCCTCCATTCCGGTCCTTCCTCTCTATTAAATCCTTTACTTCAGATCTTCTAATTGTTTCTTCTGATATCTCCGCAATCTACTCCAGAAGCTTCTGATAAGGCCAAGCCATTCTTTACTCCTGGCTATCTTCCGACTTTTACTAGGCATAAATATCTTCACACCTATGATTCGCCAGAGCGAAAGATACCTAAATTCCTATAGCTATAAAATAACTCCAGATACTCTTTTTCCACCGTTTCAAAAGGCAACACCTGATAGGAAAACGCATACTTCATCTGCGGTTCTTCCCGATCCATTTTCTCTCCCAGCAGCTCCCGCAAATCAAAATAAAGGGTGTCCTTGTCAATTTCTTTTACCTTCTCTTCTTCCTCGCGTGTCAGTACCGTACCCAGAAATTTTTCAAAAATCATATGGAGAAGCTTCTCCTCCGCTTCCTGATAATCCGGAAGTGATTTCTTGAAAGGACTCGGCACATCGGACAGATAACACTCGCTGGCATCATGCAGCAGACACGCTAAAGCAATCCGTTCCGAATATCCCCGCGCCCTCGCCTCTAACGCACAACGAATACAGTGCTGTCCAACAGAAAAAAATGTTTTCACATGCCCGTTTCCCCGACAGATCAGTGAAAGTGCGTGTGCAATATCCCGTATATCGATTGCTTCCGCCTCAGGTGCAAGCGGATCAAAATGCTTTCCTGTAAATGTTGTAATGCAGTTCATGGTTCGTCCCTCCATGTATCCTTTTGCTTTACAATCCTATTCTATTGTTTCAAAACCGAAAATAATGGTGCGAAATAAAGGACGGGTAACACTTCTTCTTAATTTTACCATTCTGTCAACCGGTTTACAACACAAATTTTGTATACTGCAAGCACCCCGCACATACTACGAGCCGGAAAGTTCGCAGTTATGCTGATTCCCGGCTCTCTGTTTACCAATGGAAAACGGTTTCCCACTGTCGTTCTTATTTATTTGGTCGCAGTAATTTCCAGCCTGCAGGTTCCTTCCGTAATCATTTCATAAATCCCGCGGATACCGCATTCTACCATGCTGTCCACTGCTGCATCTGTATAGAACGCCATATGCTGCGTCATGATCACATTGCGGAACTGATGAATATAAAACCAGTTCCGGTTGGGAAGAATATCCGTCCGGTGGTCCTGGTGAATAATCCCTTCTTCCCCTTCAACCGTGTCCATTCCAAGTGCCCCGATCTTTTCCGTCTCAATGCCTTCCACCAGAGCCTCCAGGTCTGCCAGTTCTCCTCTTGCGCAGTTGATCAGCACAACACCCTTTTTCATTTTAGCGATGCTGTCCCGGTTAATGATGTTCCTGGTAGAGTCCAGCAGCGGCATATGAAGCGTGATCACATCAGACTGAACCAGAAGAGTATCCAGATCTACATAGGTCGCCAGACGGACCGCTTCCGGATTCTGATATACATCGTAAGCCAGGATTCTGCATCCGAAGCCTGAGAGATTGCGGATCACCTGCAGACCAATACGCCCAGTTCCCATCACGCCGATCGTCAGATCCTTCATCTCCCTTCCCTGCAGGCCTTCCAGAGAAAAATCATTCACCTGCCCCCTCCACAACGCCTGTTTGTACTGCCGAATGCACATCAGTATCATCATCACTGTATAATCAGCTACTCCATTTGGCGCATAGCTTGCATTACATACATGAATGCCAAGTTCACGGGCATGAGAAATGTCAATATGATTGTATCCAATGGTTCGGGTGGAAATATAATAAATTCCCCGTTTTGCATACTCATCCAGAAGTGCTGCATCCAGACGTCCCTGTCCAAGAACTGAGAGCCCATCGTACCCTTTCACTAAGTCAACATTTTGCAAAGACGGAACCTCCGGCGTAGTATCTACGGTGACAGGAAGCTTCTCCTCTTGCTTCCGGATCGCCTGCATCTCGTCATCCCTCGCCTCAAAAACCAAAATTCTCATATCTGTCATTCTCCTTCTAGTCTTAAAACATTTTATTACAATATTTTGCTTTTATTATAATAATTCCCGGAAATATGATTTGCAAATCTATTATCCGCATATTATAATAAGGAAAACTTATTTTTCAATAATAAGGAGGCGACCATGAACCTGAATCAGCTTCGCTATTTTATCGCAGTGGCAGAATCCGGCAGCTTTACAAAGGCTGCCAGCCAGTATTTTATCTCCCAGACTGCCATCACTTTACAAATCCGTGCACTCGAGGAAAGCATGGGAGTAGAACTGTTCGACAGAAGCAGCCGGCCTGTCAGTCTGACTCCAGCCGGCTGTACTTTTCTGATGGATGCCAAGGCAATTCTGGAACGCATGAGCCAGGCAGTGCGCCGGGTTCATGAAGCATCCGTTGGACTTGTGGGCACACTGCGGATAGGCTATACCAAAGGCTATGAGCGCAGCGATCTCTCGGACAGGCTCCGGGTCTTCCACCGAAACTATCCGAATATTCTGGTGTCCTGTTACCGCTGTGATACCGATATGCTGGCCAGCGGACTGCTGAATGATGAGTTCGATATTATTTTTACCTGGGACAGTACCAACATCGTCAGCAATGAATCCGTCTCCTACGTTACGGTCGAACGCTCCCCTCTGGTCGTTGCATTATACAGCAGCCACCCTTTTTCTCAGAGAACCTCTCTTTTCAGAAGAGATCTGAAAAATGAAAAGCTTATTTATATGTCTCCTTCCAGACATGGAAATTCCTCCGCTGACGATTATTTTCTTAATCTGTACCGGCAGGCCGGCTACCAGCCTGATCTTCTGTTCCGCTCCAACGACGTAGAAAGCATCCTGATGATGGTAGCTGCAGAGGAGGGCATTTCTATTCTGCCCTCCTACATGACCAGAAAACTGACAAACGCTGATAACCTGAAGTTTATCCCGCTGCCGGAGGAAGAAGAATTCATGGACATTCTGGCTGTCTGGCAAAATTCCAAAAACAATGCCGGACTCCGTCATTTTGTGGAAGAAATTTGTGGAAAAAACGATTGACTCCAGCGTAACGTGATACGTAGAAGCCTTTCGCTATTACGACAAAAACAGCTGCGCTTAAACAATCGGAACCATTTTGCAGAGCATAAACTAGTGGATATATGTTATTCCATAATCCGTGACATAATGGGGAGCATAACTCTTCCTTAATATCTGTTTACCAGACAATATGGCACTTTTTTCCTAAGTACGAGTGCGGCTGTGTCAACCTTTGCTTTCATCCACATTTTTTTGCTAATTCCAACCTGAACGAGCTCTCCTTTATACCTGACAGTTGCAAAATAATTATAATCAGAAAACAGCTTCATTGCCGAGCGTTTCGTCTGTGTATATTCCACTACCTCAACAGGAACATATTTAAATCTCGTTATTTTAACTAAATCGATCAGCATCTTTACAAAAGCCGTCATCAATACACATGCAATAAAAATTATGATATATATCATACGCCTTCTGCTTCTATTTGCCAGTACATGTTCAATCCTTTTTATAATGCTTGGAGCATATATCTGCGCCTTATAATTTGCCTGCATGTACATATAATACGACAGAACAAAAAGCACCAAAAGCACAAGCAACGACAGACAAAATACGCCCAATCTTCGATATATATTGCTCTTGATCTCTTTTATCTGTTCACAAGATAACTCATACTCTTGTATTTCTTTTCCGGTATAAAGTGCATTCAACTTATTCACAAGCCTATCATAATTTGAAGTATTTCGATAAATAATCATTTTATTAACATTCTCAACGCCCTCATTCATTATGGCAATCCATGCCTCACATCCTTTGGAAAAATACTTTATCTTTTTTACCGCGACAATCTTTGTACAATTCTGCTTCAGCTCACATTTCATGAGAAACTCCTCAGCGAAACGGTATTTCCGGTTTAATTTAAAATAAGATTCCATTCTGGAAAATTTCATAAGGCTTATGCCTGGACTTCTAAATACAAGAAACAATAATGCATGCAGTAATGAGATTCTTGCCTTTAGTTTTTCTCCCACAGGCGTATGACTTTTCATGTAACTTGCAACCTTTCCCATTCCAATATGGGTATAATATAAGCCTTCCTCCTGATCTAAGATATAATAAAAATATTTGTTGCCAACGGCGTTATATTTTGAAATAAGACAAATAAACAGCATTGCGCTAATAGAAGCAAGTACAATAACAAACAAACTTCCCCATGCATGTACACTTCCGGCTTCTATATGTCCTCCTGCACTTTTTGATATCTCGCCACAGACATATACCGCCAATATAATAGGTGCAGTTCCTGCAGCTAACATCTCCACGAGCAACTTAAGCAGTGATCGATCGGCATGATCAAACTGCATATCGTTACACAATATCCGCATCGCAGTTATTTTCCCTGCCGAAAGTGTTTCTTCCTGTTCTGTACCATCAAGTTTTGGGATTTCTTCCTTTCTCTTGCAAGCCTTCTTCTTAATATTCTTTATACCTTTATATAGCGGCAAAATACCCAAAAGTACCGTAACCGCCACGATACCAGTCATAAGAATCAGATTTGCAAGCACCATATTTACATTCGTGCTTTTAAGTACCAAAGGTATTTGAATAATTAAAAGAAATCCACCAAGCAGACATATGATACATCCCAATATGATCAGGAAAACGCCTGTCCCCTTTCTATTCTTTTTCATATTCGCCCCCCAATATAGTAACAAAAATTAATACATTTGAAATCAAAGGCAGCTATGAAAAAAATCATTCATTATAAAGCATATCAAGCGAATCAGGAATACCCAAATTCTTGTCTTTAAAAATCAATTTCAGCCAAAACTCCATAATGGTCGCTTGCTGCCAATTTTGTTTCATCATATATCTTTTGTCCAAAAATATGACAATCCTTAAGCTTAGGGAATTCCAACGGATATGTATTACGCAACATGATTCTATCAACCCTGCTACTTACTTCTATTGTATTGTTTCTAAAACGAGGATTCTTCGTGAAATTAAGTGTGCAATCAGGTTTTGACATGATCCGTTCCGCATATGACAATGCCAAATCATACCAATTATATTTTACTTCCTTCCCACCCAATAAACAATCACCTAATAAGAAACGGTTAACATCTGATGTTTCACTGCAATTAAAATCACCTGCTAATATTACAGCGTCAAATTGTTCCTCATCAAGAAAGGAATTTATATCTATAATTTGCCTTTCTCTATTTATCGGACTATTCCATGGAAGATGAATATTAACGATGCATAATCTTTTCTCGTATACTTCAAACAGACCGATAATTGCATTTGCCCTGCTTAATAACGAAACGGTTTTAAGAAATGGACTCTTACTTATGATTGCAAGTCCTTCATCTTCACTAAAATAATTTTCAAAATAGCAAAAGTTATAATCATTTGATTTAGAAATGTCTTCCGCCATCTTTCTATCACAGACCTCTTGCAAACATACTATGTCTGCATTGATTTTATCTATTTCCTCAATAAGATGTCTTTTTCTATAAGGCATTCCCTCTTGAGAATTCCATATGTTATATGTAGCAATTTTCATATCATTTTCTCCACAAAATCTGTCACTTTAATAAGCTTTTTCGTTCCCCAGCTCCTTCGCGGTGATTCTCTTTACCGGTCTTACAAATTTCCAAAATCGCGTGCAATCATGATAGAAATAAAAGACTCTGCCCGGCGTCGTGTCAAGCTCATATCCGCTTTCTGAATAGTCAAACTCTTTCATTGCCTTTTCAATTTTCGCCTCGACCGCACAATTTTCCGTTTCATAGTCAAATGGGCCGTGTTCGAAAACAATGTATTCCCCCTCTGCTACATCCATGAGCTGCATTTGCGGCGGCACTTTACCGTCGTAATCCACAGGCAGCCGGACACCATAGGCTTCCGCAAGCGGAATTCCCCAGCTGCATATCCGGCCCGTCGGCTCATTGATGTACGCCATGAGCTGTCCGCTGCCGCTGTTGGCTTCATTTCCACCCATATCATCTAGTTTCCCCTTAATGCTGTCAAGCAATCCGCAAATCGTTTCACAGTCCTGCCCGGGAATCAAGCTTTGCTTCTGCCAAAAGTCCCAATAGCCAATGCTTTCGTAATTCCTGATGTGCAGAAACTTGTGAGCCGGAATCGTAACAAAATAAATTTTCACTGTCTCTTCTGAATTTGCCATACCCATTCCTCCAATTTTTACCAGATAGCAGTCAAGTGGCTTGATGATCGTGCGGAGGACCAGAGGAACCGGATTTCTCCGGTAGTCGCTCGGTGTGATCCCGTATAGCTCCTTAAAGGACCGAGTAAAGGCTTCGTGCGACGAAAAACCATACTTCAGTGCAATATCCAGAATCCCTTCCTGCGTATCCCGAATATCCTTCAACGCAAATGCAAGCTTCCTTGACCGCAGATAATCTTTGAACTGCATCCCTGAAATTTCTTTGAACTTTCTCGACAAATAGAACTCAGAGTAATTCAGCTTTTTTGCAAGCTTCGCAAGCACTAAGGCTTCCTCATCCTGGCTTCTGATACACGCATCAATCTCCTCGAGTATCTTCTGAATATTTCTGAACCAATCCTCCACCCTGACACCTCCTCAACTGACTGCCTTATTATAATAAATCGAGAAATTGTCCGCTTGATGTTACTTGCTGTCTGCCCAGAGCTAATCGTCACATTCCCCAAAAATACCATTCCCCTTAGCCATCATTCAACTTTACAGCAAGCAATTTACCAGTTTGAATCGTATCTGTAAAATAAACTGATAACTAAAACTTACTTTACCGCAATAGCTGTAAATTCTCCCGGTACCATACTATTGGTCCACGCAGGATGTTCATCAAATTTTTTCAGACAAAATCCACTTTTTATTATGGAATTGATAATTTCACTGATCGTGTATTTCCTATAACTACACTTCGGCATGTTCCTGCGTATTCCCTCATCAAAAAAACGGGCATGCGCCATCTCACCTTCAAAAACATCTGCCGAAAAGTAATCCATTGCTGGCTGCTGGAACTCCAATATATCAACAATCTTTGTAAACGGATGAAAATCGCTGCATATTAATTTACCGCCTTTTTTCAATAGCGCATACATCATATCCATAAATTCATCCAAATCATGAAAGTAATGTAAAACGCCGCCTTCCATGAACACCACATCAAAGCTTCCCAGAATCTTCTGACCAGCTCCTCCCCGGTAATCCAGGTTATTCCTTAACCCTATCCAATATCCTGCTTACCTTACTTCCAGCCATAGGATATCATAAGCCCTGTCGCCTTTGTCAATGCCACGCTGCCTGCGTTCCGCTTTAAAAACCGGACAATCCCGTTCTGCTGTCTGCAGTAATCCTCTGCGTCCATTCTGCTCATCCCGTGATTCATAAAATACGCAATGTCTTCTTCGATCTCATGATCAGTCTTCTCATCGTTCCAATGGTCCGCTCTCGCGATGCTGTCCAATACCTCGGCGTACTCCTGCTGATCGGGGTCCAGGACCGTCACCCGGTCATTCATCCTGCAGGATATCGCTTTTAGCCCGGCTGCTTTCATGTAATGGGGAATTTTCATTGCGATGGAGTAATCTCTGTTTTGCTGCTTCAATTCCGTCTGCCACAATTTCTCCAGCCCATCATGCCTGCACAATTTATCGTAGTCCATCCCCCGGACGTACAGCCCGTCCGCCTCAAATTCCCGGTTGCATTCGATGCTGACAAACAACCCGCCCTTTTTTACAAACGAGACCATCCTGCGCAAAAACAGCTCCCCATTATCTACATGCCGCAATACAGCCTGACTGATCACCAGATCCGCCTGCTGTTTTGGCTGATACTCCAGGATATCAGAGCAAATAAACTGCGCCGCTATGCCAAGCTCCCGAAATCCCTCCTCCGCCGCCTGAATCATCGTCGGAGAAAAATCGACTCCTACGTACTTACTTCCGGATGGGAGCAATGGCATCAGCAGCATGCCCAGCGAGCCAAATCCGCACCCGCAGTCCAAAACCATCACAGGTCTCTCAATTTTCCAGACATCCCGGACCAAAAAGCGGACATAATCCTCGTTCCACATGGTCTTTCGCGTTCTTTTCAGATACGCAAGCCTCTTTTCCCAGTATTCGACTTTCCCGGAATTGGACGGAGTGTAGGCCTCATCCAAAGGCGCCAGTCCCAGAAGCACATCTACCGAGACACCAAAGTACCCGCTGATCTGCGGCAGCATGGTAATATCCGGATAGACAACGCCATGTTCCCATTTGCTGATTGTCTGATAAGAAACACATAAGATATCGCCTAACTCCTGCTGTGTCAGATTATGCTTCTTTCTAAGCTCCGCCAGTCTGAAATTCATCATTTAAATACCGCCTTTCTTTTTTTCTTATCATAGCAGACAATACGGCTGATGTCTTTCTTTCCTATGGCGAATAGACTCTCACGGCTGGAGAATAAATCATCTCTGTTTCTGACGCCAGCCCTCCTCCATCTGTATCAATTGAACAAAGGTCAGCGCGGGAGTGGCGTGACTGGCCGCAATACTTGATATCCAAGCGCCTCAGGATAGTGGCGCTGATAGTCCTGACACACCTCCTCGTTCCATTCAAATCCGAGCGTATGCGGATCAAAATTCCACGCCAGTTCTTCCACACGTTTCATGACTTCCCCGTTCTCTGAAAGATAATCAAACGGCTGATGACAGAAAACAATATAGTAGCTTCCGGGAAATTCGCCTTTCAATTCAAACCCTTCCGGTATCTGACCATCATAATTCACCGGCACTCCCGTGCCGAAAAAATACGTTCGTTCCCCCTTTTCCCATCTCCATCCTGCGGTAAAGCGGGTAACAACCAGATCTAAATCCTCATCCCGAAAGCTTGAAAGGATGCCGCACGCCAAATCACAATTATGCTGCGGCCAGATTTTCCCTTCTTTGGTATTGGATTCTCTGTAGATTCCAAGATATTTGTGCGCCGGGATATACTCGACTCTTATATATGGTTTCGCAATATGACTCATGCAAACTCCTCCTTCCTGGATTTCGAAAGGTTCAAGAAGCATTTTTCTGCAGACAAAAGGCAGCGGCCTGGGACTTTTTCTATATGCCTTCGGTGCGCATCCGTAGGTACTTTTAAAAGCCCGTGTAAAAGACGCCTGATCCGAAAAACCATATTTCAGGGTGATGTCGATGATTGAGGCACCGGTGTCTCTCAACTCGACCGCAGCCATAGCAAGCCGCCTTTTCAGCATATACTCGCGGATTGTCATGCCCGCAGCCCTGTGAAACTGCTCGGAACAGTAATAAGGCGAATAGCCTATCTGCCTGGATATCTCTGAAAGCGACGGATTCTCACAGGCGTGTTTCTCAATGTAATCGACCAGCTTTTGTATCTCATACGCCCACTTCTGCATGATACTTCCCCTTTCCTGGGAAATTATAACACACACCCACATGAGAATCTTTGCACGAATTGGGAAAATCCGGTAATCACATACCGATCCGCCAGCGCCATCCGCCCTGATCTCCTTTTACTTGCATATTCAGTGTTGCCTCCAGCAAGTGATCTGAATTACGAATCAATTTAGCAAGTTCTGTGTGCCTGCCTGTAGTCACCGCCCGCACAAATTCCTCCCGCACCTCTTCATTTGGAATGTACACAGACTTTCGGTCAATATCATAAGCCAGATACCCCAGATGAACTAATAACGTAAGCACATCGTCCCTACTTTTGATCGTTTTCATATCGTTCTGAAAGGTGGCCACATCCACTCTGACATGCATCTTCTGAAATCTCCAGCCCCTCAAACAATTCCCGTGAATCACAGCTCTTGTCATAATATGCGCACAACATTTGCGCTGCAAATGATTTTCCAAAACGGCGCGGCCTGCTCACGCAGGTTAGCTTATACTTTGTCCCTAATCTGCGATTCATGAATGCAATCATTCCTGTTTTATCAATGTAAGTATCTTTTCTCATGGAAAAAAATCCCGCATTTCCAACGTTCAAGTAATTTCCCATACTCCTGACACCCCTTTCTGGCGTCCATGCCATTGAATACGTTAACCGGGCACACCCTGCAAGCCGCTTCATTCCCATCAGTATAGCAGAAAAAGTCTATACCCACAATCATGAAAAATAACGAAAAGAAAAACGGAGCAGCACATGCCGCCCCTCTGATCAGATAAATCATTGCAGCCATTCAGTCACAGCTTCTACACCTGCGGAAGCAATATCTCAGTGGTGAACGCTCCGTCCTCGCTGTTGCGGCTGATATACCCGTCCAGCCGCTCTACAATCGCGTCAATCCGGACCAGGCCGAAGCCGTGCCCCTTGCCCTTCGTGCTGCGGAACAAAGTTCCTTCTTTTTTCAGCTTCTTCCCCGCCGTAAAGTTGGTGAATGACAGATAGAGCTGCGTGTTTCTCATATCCATATACACACGGATCACCCGCTGCTCCACCGGAAGCTTTACGCTGGCCTCAATCGCATTGTCAAACAGATTTCCAATAATACAGCAGAGGTCAATCTCCGACGACTTCAGCTTTACCGGGATGTGGGCGTCCGCAATCACCTGGATGTCCTTTGACTTTGCCAGTGAGATCTTCGAATTCAGGATAGCATCCGTCATAGGATTCCCGGTCTTAATGACGGTATCTACGGTAGTCAGATCTTCGTCTAACAGATCCAGATACCGTCTGATCGCCTCCCAGTCCTCCGCAGCCGCATACGCCTTCATCGCCTGGATATGATTCCGGTAGTCATGCCGCCAGCCCCGGATCTGCCGGTACATATTGTCAACCTCCCGGTAATGGGTCTCGATCAGTTCCTGCTGATACGAAGCAATCTGTTTATCCAGCTTTTTTGAAAAGAATCTCATTGCGCTACCTCATATCAATCATCGCTCTGCTGCCATCGCCAGTGCGCTGTCTCATTCCTATCTGGCAAAACTCCACAGCATGATTTTTCATCGGCAATGTGTGCTTCCTTTTGCGCATTTTACGGAATTTACTTCTTCATCGTTTACAGTTCAATTTCAACTTGGTACTCCTCATCAATAAGAAGATAGTTGACCTTATAAGTCTGACACTGCTCCAATATTTCCGCATTATCTCTGAGTACTGTTTCTATCGTGCAGTCCTCATCATCCATTCTGTTCTCCACAACACTGGCATATTTTTTTATATCGCCAAAATGATTCATAATATATCTGCTACTCATGACTAAGCAATAATATTTTATGCTTTCCATATACTCCGGTTCAAAATCTTTCGGCCACTCAAAGGGAATATAGCATCCTTCAACAATCAGATTCTGTTTGTTCTCAATGGCAGTTTTTATCATTTCACGCACAATTGGCCATAAATAATCTGTCAGCGCTTTATCATCGCTCAGAGGTGTAAGTGTCGTATTCCCGCTGCGAATAAGCCCCATCTTTAAGTGATCCATCGATAGATAAGGGTATTTGTATTCTTCAAGTAATTTTTGAGCAAGCGCCGTCTTCCCTGTATGCGATGCTCCCATTATCAAAATAATCATTCGCTCCACACTCCAATCCAATGAGATGAATTACCATTGCAGCAGAGATTCATCTCCAAATTCGCAATGATAACGTTCGCCGCAGGAGGCTTTCCTGCTTCCTGCGGCAAACGTAAAAAGTATCGTATCGCCTGGTCCTTTATTTCCCATACCCGGAGAAAATCTCCGCGATCGGTGAATCAGAGGGGAGAACGATGGTCTTGTCCCCGCCCTTCATCGATAGCTGCAGCGCGTCGAGGCTGCGGACGAAGGAATAAAAGTCCTGTTTCTCCTGTGTATCATATGCCTCCGACAAGATGCGCATATACTCCGCCTCGCCCTCCGCAATCAGAATCTCAGCCTGCTTCTTCGCCTCCGAAATGCTGATGGCAACCTCCTTGTCAGTCGTGTTGCGGATGACCTGCGCCTCAGAATTTCCCTCTGCAGTGAAAGTCGCGGCGATGTTGTCGCGCTCAGAAATCATCCGCTCGTACACCGCCTCCTTATTGTCATCCGGAAGGTCGAGCTGTTTCGTCTCGAACAGGGTCAGCTCGATGCCGTACTGTCCCATATTGTCATCGAGACGATCCATCACATACTGAGACAGTTCTCCGTCGCGCGAGGTAATAACCTCATCCTGATTCAGGCTGCTGATGACATTTTTCAGCGCATTGTAGACTGCGGTATTGATACGGCTCTCTGCGTTTGCAATGGAGCCGTTCAGCGCCTGCGCAAACTTCATCGGGTCTACGATTTTCCAGAGCACGTAGCTGTCTGTGATCATTGTCTTCTTATCCCGCGTAATGACCTCCGATGGCACAAGGTCATAAAGCAGTGTCTGCTTTGGACACTTGTCCACGGTCTGTACAAACGGTGCCTTCAGACTGACGCCTGGTGTGTCGATGACTTTGCTGATCCGGCCGAACTGACGGACTACGCTGTATTCATTTTCTGCTGTGATGACTATGCTGGAGCCAAGCAGCACCAGCGCCACGATCACAACAACTGCCGCTATGATTTTCTTTTTCATCTGGTCCGCCTCCTATTCTTCCGCCTCAGCCGTTGCGCCGCCATCTCCCGCCAGCTCTGCAAACGAATCAAGCGGCAGTATCTTCTCCACTCCCGAGCCGTCGTCAATAATGACCTTCATATCCGGGAGCACTTCCTCCATCGCCTCAAAGAACATGCGCTGCTTCGTGATCTCCGGATTCTTCTCGTATTCCTCATACATTGCCTGGAACCGTGCAACCTGCGCCTCCGCCTCGTTGATGCGCGTCTGCTTCTGCGCTTCTGCGTTCTTTACGATCTCATCCGCCTGTGCCTCCGCTGCCGGAAGCTTTTCATTGCGGTATTTGTTTGCGTTGTTCAGCGCGGTCTCCTTGCCCTGCTTTGCAGTCTCAACCGCCTTAAATGCCTGCATGACCTCCTGCGTCGGCGGCTCGGAATCCTGGATCGTGATATTCACAAGTGAAAGACCAATGTCCTCCTGCTCCAGTTTTCTCAGGATCGTCTCTTTGATCTCTGCCTGGATCTCTGCCTTTCCCGTCGTCAGAACGCTGTCCACATCGTAGCCGCCGATCACGTTCCGGATGCTGCTCTGGGCAATATTTTTCAGAATGCCCTCCGGCATCTGAGATGCGTACAGATACCGTACCGGATCGGAAATGCGGTACTCTACAAAGAAGTCTACGTCAATGAAGTTGTAGTCTGACGTAATCATGACTGCCTCCGCGTCTACCGTCTCATTCGTGTTGAGATTGTACCCGATCGGGAAGCCCTGGATCGTCGTGTTCACCTTCTTTACCTGCTGGATCAGGGGAATCTTGAAATGAAGTCCTTTCTCTGTGACAGCCTGCGCCTTTCCGAGCGTCACGAGAACCGCCTGCTCCTGCTCTTCGATCTGATACCAGGAGCCGGTCGATACGATCAGCACCAATACAGCGGCGATCACCCCCAGAGTTATCCACCGCACCTGCCTCAGAAGCTTTCTTTTGTCCACATTATTGTTCACACTTTTCCTCCTTTGCGCTCCGTGCAATCACAGTACAACGATCACGAAATTCCCGGCCAGTTACGCAGAACATTTCTCAGGTAATATGGCGCAGCTATTTGCAAAACGTTATACGAATACAGCACCATCATACATGACAATGATGGTGCTGTAAAGGGATTGAAATCTTAAATTTTCAGAAACTTTCTAATAGGGTTACATTTAGGATTCTCATGTTTACCTGCGTCCCAGCATCTGCGCGAGTGCGCGAATGTAAGACGGGTCCGTTCCGCAGCAGCCTCCGATGATACCGGCTCCGGCTTCTGTCAGACGCCTCATGGAAGCTGCGAAATGCTCCGGCGTCATATCATAGCGCGCCGTTCCAAATTCGTCCATCACGGGCATTCCGGCGTTTGGCTTTGCAATCACCGGGACCTTTGCCACCCGCTTCATGGACGCGACAACCGCTTCGAGCTGATCCGGGCCGACCGAACAGTTCAATCCGACCGCCGCTGCTCCCATCGCCTGCAGCGTCTCGACTGCCTCCACCGCATTGCCGCCATAGATCGCGTTTCCATCGGCAGCAAGTGTGAGGGAACACATCACCGGAAGGCTGCAGACGGACTGTACGGCATCGAGCAGCACGACCGTCTCTTCCACACTCAGCATCGTCTCAGCGACGATCAGATCCGCCCCCGCATCGGCGAGCTGCGCCGCCTGCTCCCGGTAGACCTCAAACAGTTCTTCGTACGTGCAGTCTCCTCCGGGCTGAAGATTCTTCCCGGTCGTTGTCATATCTCCCGCGACGAGCGCGCGTCCCGCTGCAATTTCCCGCGACAGCTTTACCAGCTGCGAATTGAGTTCTCCAACTCTGTCCTCTGCTCCATACAGGGACAGACTGAACCGGTTCGCAGAGAATGTGGGGGCGTAAATGATCTGGCTGCCCGCTTCCACATAGGCGCCCTGCAGCTTCCGCACAACCTCCGGATGCTCCAGCGCCCAGAGCTCCGTGCAGACGCCGACCGGCATCCCCGCCCTGCGGAAATTCGATCCGGTCGCTCCGTCCAGAAGAATGATCCCCTGCGCGGCGAGCTGTGCAAATTCCTGTTTTGTCATAATCGGTTTCCTCCTGATCTGCCGCTGCCTGCTTCTGTTACTTGCGCGCGGCAGCTCACTTTGAAAAATATCGTATCTATACAATCCCTTCACAGATACGGGCAAGCATCCATGAAAATATCTACAATTCAACAATCCACTATCAAGAGAAATACGTCCCGATGCCTGCAAACATCCAGACGTACTTCTCAACCAGGCTGCAGGAACTGCTGCACTGATCCAGCGTTCATGGTTTCTCAGTCATTCGGTCTCTGGTAGAATCTGCCCCAGATCCGCTCCGACTTCGTCACATTTACAAATGCTTTCGGGTCTGCCTCCCGGATCTTCGGCATCAGCCTGCGCACCTCATCGCTGGATACCACCGAATAGAGCATATTCCGCTGTTTCCCCTCATAGCAGCCGACGCCGGTAAACAGCGTCGCGTCGTGGTTCGTCTCCTGCGCGATAATTTTGTAGATGTCCTGCTCCTTCTGCGTGATGATAAACATCGTGTTGCGCTGGTAATGCCGGAACAATGTGTGAAGTGTCTGTGTCGATACGAACTGGAAAATGATCGAGTACAACGCCTTCTCCCAGCCAAGCAGCAGGCCCGCCACAGCCAGGACGATTGCATTCCAGCCGAGCACATAGCTAAAACCATCTCTGCCGAAACGCTCGGAAATAAAAATGGAAATGATATCCGTGCCGCCCGTAGTCGCATTTCCGCACAGACAGATTGAAATCGCCGTTCCGTTCAGGATGCCGCCGAATACCGCAAGCAGCAGCATATCATCTGTGATATAAAACGTCGGGATCACGTCAATCACCACACTGGCCAGCACAATCGAAAGACAGGAGAGCAGGGTAAAGCGCTTCCCGATGAATCGGATGCCGATATATGCCGGTATACAGTTCAGCGGAATATTGATCAGCGAGTACGGGACCGTCACGCCCGTGAACTTCTTGATCACCTCCTGTGTCAGCAGCGAAAATCCGGTAAAGCCGCCCGGAATCAGCCCCGCCTGGTGTACAAAGCTTCCGATATTGCCCGCCAGCAGCAGCGTACCGAGCACTACCATCACAACCCGGTAGGTCTGCCACTGCCAGCCCTGTCTTTTTTGAATCATGTCACACCTTCCCCTTTCCAGCAGCGGGTACTTCGCACAGATGTCACCTTCTGACTCATGCATTACTCCCGCCACAAATCGCATTTATTTTACCACACAATCCGTCAAAATACCACTGGTATTCCGGGAACAGATAAAATATAATGTTAGATTAGGTTACTGTTCACGGTCATCTGTGAGCAGCATGCTGGATCGTTGTGCTTGCACGTCAGAGACAGCATAGCTGCCACAGGGATACTGTAAAACAGTAATCTCTACACGGACAGAAGCTGCACAAGCAGCGCAGCCGCGAGGCAGCTGGTCTCTGACTGTGTGGAGGATTGACCGTATATCGTAATGAAAAAATGAGAAATGGGGGAAACGCTGTGATACGGATTGCAATCTGTGACGATGAAGTTTCCGCGGTGGCTCTGCATGAAGCCATCGTAAAGAGCTGCCTGCAGGCCTGCGGGATCGGCTTCGAGACAAGCTCCTATACGCAAAGCCGCAACCTGCTCCTGGATATTACAGAGGACGGCTTTTTCTACGATCTAATTTTACTGGATATCGAGATGCCCGGCATCACGGGCATGGAGCTGGCAGAAAAGGTCAAGCTCCATCTGCCGAATGTAAAGATTATTTTTATTACCTCCCATGTGGAATATGCGATTGACGCTTACGAATTAGCGATCTTCCGCTATGTGCCAAAGAATGATCTGGAAAAACGTCTGGCCGCGGCAATTACAGACGCTGCGAAGCTGATCGAGCTGGAAGCCGGACAGGAATATACCATCCAGACAAACAGCCGGCTGGAGCGTATCCCCTATAGGGACATTTTTTATATCCAGCGTGACGGCAAAAACGCCAGTATCCGGTCAGGCAGCGGAGTGTCCAAAGTCAGGAAACCCCTGCAGCAGGTTTACAAGGAGCTCGATACGCCGGAATTTATCTATATTGACCGTGGCTGTATCGTAAATATCATTCAGATCATGAAGGTGAGTAACGGATTCGCCTTTCTGAAAAACGGAGAGCAGCTGCCGATCAGCCGTTCTCATCTGCAGACGGTCAAACAACAGATCAACCAGTTTTGGGGGGCGCATATATAATGGAATGGGGTTCTGTCATCTCTTATCTTCTGTCAAATGAGCTGCGGCTTTTTCTTGGTCTTTTCTTCGTGGCAAAGCTGACGCAGGCTTTCCCGTACAGGCGGGCGCTGTTTTTTCCTTTTCTCAGCGGATGCCTGGTTACGGTTCTTCAGGTAACAACCCAAGCAACGGTCAGCATGATAGCCGCCGAAGTGGCGATTCTTGCTATACTCGTATGGTATTATCTGCGGGAACCGTGGAACCGCTGCCTGTTTCTGAGCTTCTTCTATGAAATTGGCGCAGGCTTATGGGACTACCTGATCCCGGCAGGTCTTGGCATTCTTTTTCGTTCGGAGCACTTCCTTAAGACCGGAAAGCCGGAACATCAGCTTGGTATCTGGCTGGTCCGTCTGCTCATGACCGGCGCTGCAGTCTTGCTTTCCAGACAACACAGACAGCAAGGGCACAAATCTCCGGATGTTATTTCTTTCGTATCCAAACCCGCTATTCTGGGGCTGCTTGGCGCTGTGACGCTCTCAGCGCAGACCATTCTGCCATTGGACGAGGAACTGACCGGCACATGGGCTCTTTTGTCGATGGTTTTGCTGTTTGATCTTTTGTTCTACCGCATCAGCCGGCAGCGAGAAGTAGAACGGGAGCTTGCACAGCTGAAGCAGGAGCAGGCGGAGATTCTGGAACGGGATTATCAGAACCTGAGCCGAACCTATGCCGACAACGCCAGATTGTACCACGATCTTCATCACCATATTGATGCCATTTATCAATATCTTACCCAGGGCGACCTTCCGGCAGCTGTCCAGTATTGTGAAGGTCTGCGGATTCCCGCCCAGGAGACTTCGCAGGCCGTCTGGACGGGCGACACTGCCCTGGACTACCTGATCAGCAGCAAGCTGACGCTGGCCGCACAAGCCAGGATCCGGACAAGGGTGAACATCGAATACCCACACAATGCAAATATCCAAAGCATGGATCTGACTGCAATCTTGGGAAACCTGCTCGATAATGCATGCGAAGCAGCAACGACAGCCCCGGAGTCCCTGCGCTTTCTGAATCTGACGATCCGCCGCATCAACGCTATGCTGATCATCAAAGTGGAAAATGGATATCTTGAAGCTCCTGTGCAGAAAAATGGAAAACTGCTGACTTCAAAAGCCGATCCGTCTTCTCACGGCTGGGGACTGAAAAGTGTACTTACTGCTGCGGAGCGCTACGACGGAACACTTCGTACCGAGTATGCAGACGGCATTTTCAGAGCTGTCGTGACCCTGTCCTTCCGGCCGGGTTCGATAGAAGAAGCGAAGTACGTCTGAACCGGTTGGAAGATTATAGAGGAATTCGCGGTCAAAAACCTGCCGATTGCGGACAAATCCGCAGAAGGGGACGTTTTGCGGTATCCTGGGGCTGTCAACAAAACCAATCTTCATGCTAAGGAGGTACTGCAATGCGTCACTATTATTTTCGTCTGAGCCTCGGTATTGTATTTCTCATTTGTATGGTTTTCAGTATCGTCACGCTGAACATCCCATTTGCCCTGCTGTATGTGATTTTGGGCAGTCAGTTTCTGTACTCTGCTTACACTCTGCGCAAGAACGGCAAAGATAACCGGGAGGAATAACGATGAGCGGCGGAGAACTTCTTTCCATCAAACATCTGCAGGCATGGTACACACCAGATGAGCCTGTGCTGTCTGATTTTTCAATGGTTCTGGGAACAAATGAGGTTGTCGGCCTGATCGGCCTGAATGGCGCCGGCAAAACCACGTTCATCAAGACACTTTCCGGGCTGATCAGCGGCTGCCAGGCAGAACAGGTCCGCTTTTGTGGAACGCCCTGCCTCTTTCGCGACAAAGCTTTTAAGCAGCACCGCTATACCGTGTTCGCGGAAGACCAGTCCTTTTCGTACTTCACCTTTCATGAGTACCTGTCCTACGCGGCATCCTCCTATGGAACAAAGCTGCCGGATATTTCGGAGCTCCTTGAGGGATTTCACTTTGAAAAATACGCGAATGTACTGCTTAAGGAGCTTTCTACCGGAAATCGGAAAAAAGCCTGCCTGATTACTGCTTTCGCGCTTCGCCCCAAACTGCTTCTGCTGGATGAGCCGGTCAACGGCCTGGATTTCCAGAGTACCGAATTCCTGTACCGGCAGATCCGGGATTACCGGCGCTATGGAACGGTCCTGTTTTCCTCGCATATTCTGGAAAGCCTCTGTCTGACCTCCGACCGGGTGCTGGTCCTGGAGCAAGGACGGATCCGTCGCAGTTTTACCGGGCAGGAAATACAAAACGAGAATCTGCGGGAGGTGCTTACCGATTATGAAGCCATATAAAGCGCTTTTCAGACAGCTGTTTGGCGCGGGGCATGAGCGCATCACAAAAAGCCTGCTCGTCTGCCTGATTCCTTTTCTTTCGCTCTATGCAGCGGAGATCCGGGTGGCAATTGCCCCGTCTGTTCTCTTTCTTGCGGCAGCTCTGCTTTCGTTTGGAGCGATGTGGCAGGGGATTCACGCTGCAGGGAACGCAGACTGGCTGATGGGACTCTACGCCCTCCCATTCCGCAACAGAGCGTTTCTTCTCTCTTATCTTCTGGCGTTTGGCAGTCATACCCTTCTCACCAAATCGCTGCCGGTTCTGGCTGTTTTCTGGGCGGTCGGGACGTGGAGTCCGGCGGAGGCGATAATGTCTGTACTGTGTGCCTGCCAAGGCTGTATCCTTGCGGCAGCATTGCACGCAATGCTTGCCGGAAAGCACCGGATTCCTGCTGCGGTCTGCGGTGCCTGCACCGTCTTACCTGTGCTCCTTGCAAAGCCGCTGGCGCTCCTTGGCGGAATCCTTGTGAGCAGCACTTTGGCCGCACGATTGTATCTCTTCACTGCGGACGCGTATGTATTTTACCGACCCGTCCCGGCAAAAAAGCTACTTACCCGGTCCGGCAGAAAAGGGGACGCCCTGCTATACCTGCTTCGGTATCTCTTTACGAATAAAAACTATCTTCTGAATACAGCCGTACTGTGGGGAATCGCCTGCTTCCTCCCTTCTATGCTTGGGATGTTGGAAGGTCTGAACGCAATGCCGCTCGGTCTTGCCATTCTGTGCATAAATACGCCGCTTGGCATTCTGATTTCCTGCAATCCCGACCTGGAACAGGCATTGCGGGTGTTGCCGGGGCAGGCCATACGCTTTTGCACCCGCTATTGCTTCTTTCTCTTTTCTGTCAGCCTGGTCACAGACAGTATCTATCTGATAAGCTGGCAGATGCAGCATGGCGGCGTCGGCATTTCGGACCTCCTGATGGCCGTGCTTTTTGCTCTGCAGAGTGCCATCCTGTCAGTGCTTCTGGAATGGCTGCGTCCGATCCGGAGCTGGAACATTGAGTCGGACCTGTGGCATCATCCGCGGAAGTATCTTGTCCCTCTGCTGCTGATGCTGATCGCAGGCTTCGTGGGAATCTGGCCATGCGCCATGTGGATCTGGCTCTCTCTTCTGCTTGCCGAATGCTGCAGCCTGTTATGGATCGCAAGAAGGATTTGACCATGAAAAATACAAGATGCTGCCCAGAGAAGTATGTCCAGAGGGTTGCCTGTAACCCGCGCAGTTACTATTCACGCATCCCCGGACGAGAAGTATGAACACAAGGCTCCGATTGACAACCACCAGACTCTCTGCTATAGTTAGCAATGGATGAATGGAACAAAGAGGTTCTGCACCAGTGTGCAGGGCCTCTTTTGTTTTATGGAACTATAGTCTGTGACACAAAAGCTCCGCAGAAAGTGTACTGCGACGTATGAAATTATACCGCTAAAACTTCCATGCCTGCTTTGCAGGCAGAACAGCCTGCGGAGCAGAATTTTCACATTACCAGGAAAGCAGGGAATATCCTATGACAGAACGATATGAGCAATCACTGCAATATGAAGAAGAGAAACCAAAAGAAGAATGCGGCGTATTCGGCATCTATGATCTTTGTGGAAAGGACGTCGCGCCGACGATTTATTACGGCTTGTTTGCGCTGCAGCACCGCGGCCAGGAAAGCTGCGGCATCGCGGTCAGCGACACTGGCGGCCCCAAGGGGAAAGTCCTTTCCTGCAAAGGAATGGGCCTTGTCAATGAAGTCTTCACCGGGGAAGCTCTGGAAAAGCTGAAAGGCGACATCGGTGTCGGTCATGTGCGCTACTCCACCGCCGGGGCGAGCACCCGCGAAAACGCACAGCCGCTCGTGCTGAACTACGCCAAGGGCACGCTGGCGCTCGCGCACAATGGCAATCTCATCAACACGCCACAGCTGCGCAAGGAGCTGGAATACACCGGGGCCATTTTTCAGACCACCATCGACACGGAGGTGATCGCCTACTACATTGCACGGGAGCGCATCCACACGGCAAGCGTCGAGGAGGCTGTCATCGGTGCGATGAAGAAAATTAAAGGCGCCTATTCTCTCGTTCTCATGTCCCCGCGCAAGCTGATCGGCGCACGGGATCCCTTTGGTTTCAAGCCGCTATGCATCGGAAAGCGGGACCAGGCCTACATTCTCGCTTCTGAAACCTGCGCGCTGGAGACCATCGGCGCAGAATTTGTCCGGGATGTCGCGCCCGGTGAAGTCGTCACCATCACCAAAGACGGCATCCACTCAGACTGTTCCCTGTGCATGGCCCCCGCGCAGCATGCACGCTGCGTCTTTGAATACATCTACTTTGCCCGCCCGGACAGCCATATCGACGGAGTCAGTGTCTACGGCGCGCGCATCCGCGCAGGGCGGTATCTCGCCATGGATTCTCCCGTGGACGCAGATCTTGTAGCCGGCGTGCCAGAGTCCGGAAATGCCGCCGCACTCGGCTACTCTCTGCAGTCCGGAATTCCTTATGGGACTGCCTTTGTGAAAAACAGCTATGTCGGACGCACCTTCATCAAGCCCGGCCAGAGCAGCCGTGAGTCCAGTGTGCGCGTAAAACTGAATGTTCTGCGCGAAGCCGTCGCCGGCAAACGCATCATCCTGATCGACGACTCTATCGTGCGCGGCACGACAAGCGACCGGATCGTCCGGATGCTGCGCGATGCCGGGGCGAAAGAAGTACATATGCGCGTCAGCTCCCCGCCCTTCCTGTGGCCCTGCTACTTCGGAACTGATATTCCTGCACGGGAGCAGCTCATCGCCTACCAGCACAGCATCGATGAAATCCGTGCAATGATCGGTGCAGACAGCCTCGGCTACCTCCGCAAAGAACGTCTGAGAGAGATGGCAGGCGGACTCGACATCTGCACCGGGTGCTTCACAGGAACTTACCCGCTTACACCGCCGACAGAGGATATCCGGGGCGAGTATGAGCAATGAGCAGACACTCTAGAATCAGGCCAGTAACCCATGTACCTGCACGCAATATATGAAGCCGGAAAACTACGGATATCCTTGGATGCAAAACGGCAGTGGCACCGTCGATGGAAGTGGGCGCAGTCCGATAGAAAATTAGATTTCTCGCAGAACCAGAAAGGGGATTTACACCATCTTCACGAAAGAATCTGACGCAAAGCGCCGGAAATCCTCCGCGCGGGAGAACAGCACCTTACGGTTGTCACCTGCTGCGGCACCTTCCTGCCCGCTGCCCTGCTCCGGCTCGCCGTAGACTGCGAACGGATCGGCGCCGGCTCCCCGGTATTCCGAGCGCCACACGAGTCCGTACAGGATCCGGCGCGTATGTTCATTCGTCCTGACCGCGCGCAGGAACCAGTCCGTATAGGCCGCCGCGCGGTCCCTGCCTGCCTCTTCCAGCACGCGCGCATCTGCCAGCCCCATTTCCGTGAGTGCCGCCAGCTTCCCGTGGCGTTCTGCCAGGACGGCCACCGTCTCAAGCGCTCCGGCAAAGCGCTCATACTGGATACTGCCTGCCACCGGCGTTCCGGACGCATCCCGATTGTACCAGTTTCCGACATCCCAGTAATTATCCAGCCCAAACAAATCTACATACGCATCTCCCGGATATCCCTGCAGCCAGTCTGCAGCCATTCGCTCATTGAAGCCGGAATCCGTGCCATCGTAGCCGAGACGGCTCCGGTCCGGGCTGATGCTCCAGAGCACATTGTGGACACCTTTGCCGCGCAGGTATGTGACTGCGTACCGGTACAGCGCCGCAAAATCCTCCGGCTCATTTAATCTCCCGCCGTCACCGCTCCACGCCGTCCCGTCATTCGGATTGCCCGAGCGGTCGATGCCCCACCAGAACCAGTCGCCGGTATGCTCATGGAACGGCCGGAAAATATAGGGAATCAGCTCCCCGTTCTCGTCCGTCAGCGTCGCATTATATGCGGCAACTGCATCCAGGAAATTATTAAAACGCGCATGCAGTTTTCCGCCCGGAAGCACATCCCGGATCACGCTTTCTGTCCAGGTCCGGTTGCCGTCGCCATACTCCGCACCGGTCAGCGGATTCACAGAATGCCAGCTGATCGTAATGACTGCGCCCCTGTTGTGCGCAAAGCGGATCGCCTCCCGCATGAAATCCCAATTTACATTGTCAATATTCATCCCCGGCTCAAAATCTCCGCCCGTGCGGTCCTTTCCCCGGATCAATTCTGCAAACTCCGGGTCCCGCTCCGCCGTAAAGTACACCTCCAGATGCCCCAGATCGAAGCCGGCCACAGACGGATATCCCCCCGCTGCTGCCATCGTATCACACTGTCCGATCTGTTCCATGTGGTTCGCCTCAAAGGCAGCTCCGGTCACATACCCGTCCTGCTGCCCGAACATTACATACTTCCCCTCCCCCTCACACAGCCGCTCATACAGCTTCTTTGCCTGCGGCAGCGCCTCCGGGTCTGATATTTCACGTCTTGCCAGCTGTTCCTCCATACTCTCTTCCTCCGCTATTCTCTTGGACTGTTTTTTAGACCGCCTCAAAATAATACTAAAATCGTTCCGTACATACTTGATTCATCTGAATTCCACCCTATTCGCTCGCCAAAGTTGTAGGGTGGTTTTTCTATGTACTGCTAATGACTAATCAAATCAAATACCCCGCTGCAAGCAACGGGGTATTTGACCCTCGCAGGAATAAATGAAGGTCAGCCACCCTGTAACACGATTGATCCCTTATCCAGATCATAGCACATTATAATTGATGGCGCAATCCTCCAAATACGCTGATTTTCTGCTTGCAGTTTCGTAGTAAAAAACGTATACTAAATTTATCTGTCACAGAAAAACTGTAACCAGTGTGCAGTATCATCTATGTAAAATACTCCGGTCAGACTCGCAAGACCGTATCCGTATTTGCGAACTGTGATACTCCATTGCCTGCCTGCTTTGCAAGCCACACCATAGAAAATCCGCGAATTGCCTTGTGTCCCGCACCTTTGCAATTCCACCGGAAACGTTAAGGAGAACCCCCGTGAAAGACTATATCGTAATTACCAAAGCACCCGCACGGAACTACCTGCAGGATTACGTATCCCTTCCGAAAAACTACGGCACCGATGCTTACTACAGCCGCCCGGATATCAAGGCGATCTATCAGGCTGTCTATGCCAACCTGGACCAGCTAAATGAAAAGAACGGCTTTACCTCCAGGCTTTCCCGCTACGAGCAGATTCTTGTGAAGCCGAATCTCGTATCCGTCTACCACAACAGCGGCATGGAACAGACAGACTATCCGGAGTCCACCGACCCGCGGGTCTTTGACGCACTGATTTCCTACCTGAAGCAATATCACCAGAATATCACCATCGTAGAATCCTCTGGCAAGCCGATGCCGACCAGGACCAGCTTTAAGGTTGCCGGCTATGACCGCATCGCAAAGCATCACAAGGTCGGTCTCGTCGCACTGGAGACCTGTCCGGTCGTGCGCTACATGCTTCCCAAGGCAGAGGTCATGAAGGAAGTATACATACCGGAGATTTTCAAGGATGTCATTGACAAAAAAGCCTACTACATCTCCGTTCCGAAGCTGAAGACCAATCTCTACACGCAGGTCACTCTCGGCTTTAAAAACGCGATGGGCGCAATTCCCTACTCGCTCCGCGAGCGGAACCACAATTACTATATCAATAAAAAGCTCGCGGACCTCCTGTACCTCTTTGAGCCGGACCTGATTCTGATCGATGGCCTGATCGGCGGAGAAGGGAACACGCCCGCGCCGGTCGATCCGGTGGAAACGGGTGTCCTGATCTCCGGCACTAATTCTGTCGCGGTTGACAGCGTCGGGACTGAGGTCATGGGACTCGACCCGGAACAGATTCCGCTGATCGTCGAGGCAAAAAAGCGCGGCTTCCAGTCGAAGGAAACCGAAATCATCGGGGAAATCCCGCATTTCCACTTCCGCCGTGCCAATCCCTCTCTGATGGATGAGGAGTTCCGCCACCGTTTTCCGAACATCCTCGTGCTCGCCGGGCACAATCTCCCGCACGCGCCAAAGGTAACAGACCCCAACCGTGTCACGCCCGAAGTCGCGCACCAGCTGGAAATCGCCTGCGACGGGGGCTGCCTCGCGGCACTCCGCTCCGGCTTCGAATACGTGGTCTACGCTCCGAAGAAGAACTACGAGCTGCCGCTGACCATTGTCATCGGAGGCGGCGTCCTCTGCCGCGGCAAGCGCTACTGGTTTGACTACACCGGAAAGCCCTACAGCGAACAGGAAATCCGCGCAATGAAGCAGCCGCTTCTGACTGTTGGCAACTGCGCGCATGTCCTTGAGGATGCTGCAAAATACAAGACCCCCGGCTGCTGCAGCCCGTCCACTTGCATGCTTGCCGCTACGGCTGCCATGCAGATCCCGTTCCCGCTGCTCTCCACAAAGAACCGCTCGGTCGTCCATTTTGCCTCGCATGTGGTTTCCATGGTGCTGTGCCGTGCCGTTCTCTCCCTGCGCGGCAAATGGGTGGACTGTCCCTCGCAGCACATCAACAAGATCTATCCGATCCCGAAGCTCACCAGCACGCAGAAAAAGCAGAACTATATCGAGTGGCCGCTGCCGAAGATGAGTCCCGCGATGCGCTGGAAGCTGATCTGCGACCAGTTCCGGATTTTGAAGCTGTAGGAACTATAAAGGGGCTGTGAAAAAACAGCCCCTCTTTTCCTCTATGCTTCCGGTTTTGCAAAATGCTGCTTGAATTCCTTTCGCACGATCCCAGCCTCCATCGGCCTTTCAAAGTAAAAGCCCTGGATCAATCTCGCGCCCATTCCGTAGAGCATGTCGAGCGTCTCCTTATCCTCCACTCCCTCCACACAGAGTGTCAGCCCCATATTCTTTGACAAATCATAGAGGCAGCGGATAATGATCTGGTTGTACTCATTCTCCGACAGATTTTCCACATAAGTCTTGTCGATCTTGATCTGGCTGATCGGCAGTGTACGCAGATAATTAAAGCTTGTATATCCAGTGCCAAAGTCATCCAGCGCAATACCCGCACCGAGCTCCATCAGCTCCCGGCAGAGCTGCCTCGCAGTCTCAAAATTGTTGATCAGTGAAGTCTCCGTCAGCTCACAGATCAGATGCTTTGCAGAAAGCCCATATTTTTTCAGTGTTCTTGTAATATGTTCCATAATCCCGGCATCTGACATCTGCTGTGCGGAAAAATTCACATGCACGCTCGCCATAGCACCGGTCAGATGCCAGTGGCTGCACTCCTCAATTGCCCTCGTCAGCACCCAGCGCCCCACTGGAATGATCAGATCCGTCATTTCCAGCGTCTCGATCAGCTCCTTCTGCGTGACATCCGGCAGCCGCGAATTCTGGTAGCGCAGCAAAGCCTCCGCAGAGCACCAGTGCGGGCCGTCCTGATTCAGTGTGACAATCGGCTGGAAGACGACACGGAAATTGCGGAACTGATGCTCGATATCGGAGCGCAGCTCATTTTCCAGCTGATACTGCTTTGACAGTTCACGGCTGCTCTCGATCGAAAAGAACATGACCGAATCCTTCGAGTATTTGGAGAGCTTGTACAGTACCGTATCCGCGTTTTTCAGCAGCTCGTCCGACGTCCTGCCATGCTCCGGATAAATTGCAATGCCAATCGTGACATCGATGTAAATGCTGTGTCCGTCTATCACGCGTGCCTTCGACAGCGCTATCTGCAGCGGCGCAATCGCCTCCAGAATCTCATCCTGTTGATTCGTGCCGAGATGAACGAGAAATTCATCCCCCTCCAACCGGTAAATCCCCCGGTTGATCGGCAGATACATCGGCAACAGCTGCGCGAACTCCTTCAGGATCTGATTGCCGAAATGATGGCCAAATATCTCATTATATAATTTGAAATTGCGGATATCAATGCAAAGAATGCTGCCCTCCGCGCCAGGCTTCTTCAGACAGGCCTCCATATCGGTCTCATAGCAATAACGGTTTCGCATCCCGGTCAGCATATCCGTATAGATCAGATGATCCATGCGTTCCTGCGTCCGTTTTTTTTCTGTGACATCCATCAGAGAGCCCGCAATCAAAAGCGGCCTCCCGGTGCTGTCATGCATCCCCTTCCCATGGCAGGAAATCCACATGATATCGCCCGTCTTCGTGTAAACACGGTACTCTGCATTGTGGAACAGGGACTTTCCCGTCAGAAACGGGGTAAACGATTCGAGAAAGATATGCCGGTCCTCCGGATGGATGAAGGAAAGTACGCGGTCCATCGCGTTCGGAAAGGTCGGTGACTCCAGCGGCAGCACGTCCAGCGCCTTCGGCGAAAAGGTACAGACATTATTCACAAGATCCAGCTGATAGATATAATCCGTCGAGCCCTCCAGGATAAGCTGGTTGATGCTCTGCGCACGCTCCAACTCGGCCACGATCTGAGCCAGGTCACTTTTATATTCATGCAGCAACTCATAAGAAAGATGTACCAGTCCCAGTATGATCGGCGAATCCGCTTCCTTCGACATGATCACAAGCGCCGGCACATTTTCATCCTGATAGCAGATCACAATCTGTGAGTCCGTGCGCGGAAGCTTCTCTTTTTCCAGGCGGCGGATATCCTCCCGCAGCGTCCCCGCGCTCTCCTCCGAAAGATACTGCAGAAATTCTCCTAACGGCAGCGGCCCAGTCAGTTCCCGGTGAAAAATTTCCATAGCAAGTACATCCGCCAGGTAAAGCAGCCTGTTTTCAATATCTAAAAAGAAACTGTTTTCGATCAGAGAATCTGGTATTCCCGCATACTGGCTCGAATTTCGAATGGATGACCAGCTACATTCTGTCTGTCTCTTCATAACTTTCCCTCGATTCTGTTCGCCGTATCGCTTTTTGTATATTTTACCATCTTTTTGCAGGTTTGTCATTCAAAAATTTTGCATAATTTCTATCGTTTTCTGCTCATCAGTTACAGTTCCGGCAGCCTGGTCAAGAAAAATACAGGCTGGCTTACGGCACGTCAAAAGAGCGGCCTCACCTTTTCCAGGTGCTGCCGCTCCCTTTCACATGCAAACTGAAGACATCCGTCTGCCCATTCAACGTTCCCTAGAGCGTGTTTGAAAAATGCTTTCTGCCAGATGTGCGTCACAATTTGTGGGA
>DKWE01000033.1:0-41321 GCA_002491565.1 Lachnospiraceae bacterium UBA7160
TGACAGTTTATGAGAGCATTAACACCAATATATTCGCCTGGATACTGCATTAGATGAAAAGGCAGTGGGGAAAATCTACTTGAACGCAGGTTTCGAAATCGTGGATATTATCGACTATCCAAACGGAAGATCGATGGCTTTGTATGAATTAGAGGTATAGCACATATGGAAATTTCGGAAAAATGGGAGTACTATCATCGGATTTTGTTGGATATCAGGTCTCAATGTTTTAGAGTAAATGGGATTTGATTGGAGAATTGGTTGCGGAAAGGTGTTATGAAACAGGAAATAGTGAAATTATGGAGTCCGATATAAATCGGAATAGCAGAGGTGAAAATTTGAAAACTGGTTTAACTCTTACACGCGCAAAGGCTTCAGATTTGCAGATGTATCTATATTTTGAAACAGAGAGATTAGTCGTTCGTCAGTACAAGCTGAATGATATTGATGGATTGATTCTGATTATGTCAGATAGTAGAGTTCATACATATACAAAGGATAGAAATAATCCCTGGGATAAACAGCGAACGGAAGCATACATCAAATATATGATGGATAAGGATTTTAGAACATTGGATTGTTTTCACGGGGCAGTAATAGAGAAAAAAACAAGTCAACTGATTGGATTATGTGGATTAAACCCTTATAAAACGGACGAGCCAGAAATTGAATTTAAGTTGGGAGTACCTTATTGGGGCAAGGGTTACGCAACGGAGCTTGGAAGGAAAATGATTAAGGAGGCATTTGCCTCTACTGCTATCAAGGGAATTTACGGGATGGCACAACCGGAAAATATAGCATCCAGAAAAGTACTAGAGAAGATAGGGATGAAATATGTAGGCAATCAGATATTCAGAAATCATGAGGATTCTTTTTATTACATAGCTAATTCAGATGGGCAAAATGTCAGGAAAGAAATCTGATTATGCAAAAAGGCTACACGCAGACAGATAAAGTCTCTCTGAAATTTTCTGGTACAGGTGAAGCCATAAGAGTTGGGTAGGCACTTCGGTGCAAATCGGACTGCATAAAGCTGAAATGCAAAATTGTATCCCCCCGGGGAGCTTGTCGGATGAAGGATTCTTTGATAGACTTAGGCAGAACATGTTTGAATGCGCAAAGTAATGGACGGTACAACATTTCGCGGCCGGATTTTTAACGGATGTTGTACTGGTGCACTGTGTCATTCCTATTCGGTCTGACTTCTTTGTTTGATTTTTCATGGGTATGAGACAGGATACTGAGGATGGAAAGGATAAGGAGAATATCGAGATGAAAAAGAGAGTAAGATTGGCAGAGCTCCTTCTGGCGTGTGTGTTGGCTGCTGTTCCGGCGTCCGGCGTATTTGCAGAGGAAAGCAGTGAGACACTGATATACGGCAGTGGGGATTATACCAGGATCAATCCGGCGATGGATGAGCACGGGGAGATTAATATTCTGATCTTTAACGGCCTGACGGCGCATGACGGAGAGAACCAGGTGGTTCCGGGTCTGGCTGAAAGCTGGGAGTTTGATGAGGCGACTTGCACCTATACGTTCCATCTGGTGGAGGATGCAAAGTGGCATGACGGAGAGCCGGTTACGGCTGACGATGTTAAGTTTACCATTGAGGCGATCATGGATCCGGAGAATGGCTCAGAGAATGCGCCGAACTATGAGGACGTAGAAGAGATCACAGTGGTAGATGAGCACACGGTATCTTTTCAGCTGACGGCTCCGAATGTGGCGTTCCTGGACTATATGACGATGGCGGTCCTCCCGAAGCATCTTCTGGAGGGTGAGGACATGCAGACATCTGACTTTTTCCGCAATCCGGTCGGGACTGGCCCGTACAAGCTTGTCGGCTGGGATGAGGGCCAGGCGATTACCCTGACGAAGAATGAGGATTACTTTCAGGGAGAGCCGAATATTGACACCATCGTATTTAAGATCGTCCCGGATGACAACGCGAAAGCGCTGCAGCTGAGATCCGGGGAGCTGGATCTGGCGCTGCTGACTCCGAAGGATGCTGCGACATTTACGGAGGACGAATCGTATACATGTTATGATATGAAGACTTCCGATTACCGTGGAATTCTCTTTAATTTCTGGAATGAATACTGGCAGAAGAACAGAGATCTTATTCCGGCGGTGTGCTACGGAATTGACCGGGAAGCGATTATCAACGCGGTTCTGCTGGGACAGGGCATGCCGGCATACGGCCCGCTCCAGAGAAATATTTACAATAATGAGGATGTAGAGCATTACGATTACGACCCGGAGAAGGCAAAGGCAGTTCTGGAAGAGGCTGGCTGCGAGATGGGCGAGGACGGCTTTTATTACCGGGATGGGGAAAAGGTCGGCTTTGTGATCAGCGTCGGCGCGGGCGATCAGGTCCGGATAGACATCGCACAGATTGCGGCTCAGGAGCTGCAGGAGATCGGCATGGATGTGACCGTCGAGATCCCGGCTCAGGTGGACTGGGGCGGACAGATGGCATACCTGATCGGATGGGGAAGCCCCTTTGATGCGGATGACCATACCTACAAGGTATTCGGCACCGACAAGGGCGCGAACTACTCCGGCTATTCCAATGAGCTGGTTGACCAGTATCTGACAGAGGCCCGCGAGTCGGATGACCCGGAGGTACGTGCGGAAGCGTATGACAATTTCCAGGTGGAGCTGGCAAAGGATCCTGCATATGCATTTATCTGCTACATCGACGCAAACTATGTAGCAGATGCGGCGATTCAGGGAATTGCTCCGGATACGGTTATGGGACACCATGGCGTCGGAATCTTCTGGAATGTGGCAGAGTGGACGATAGCTGGGTAGCGGGCAGAGCGTTTCATCGTGTTAATATCGCTAGCCGCTATTTAGAGAAGTACGTCTGGATGTCTGCAAGCTCGTAAAGTGAGTCTTTACAAGTCCTTAGGAGGCATTCTGGACCCTTAGAACTTGTAGACGAACGGTAAGAGGTTGCAGACATTCAGATGTACTTCTCGTCCTGGTATTTGAACAGTAACGTTTATACTCAGATAAGGACAGATTGCGAGGTCTGAAATGGAGAATCTTTTAGAGGTAAAACATCTGTCGGTCAGCTTTGACAGCCCGGCAGGCGAGGTGCAGGCGGTCCGGAATGTCTCGTTTTCGCTGAAACGGGGAGAGGTGCTGGCGATCGTGGGAGAATCCGGGTGCGGAAAGAGCGTACTGTGCAAAAGCATCATGAAGCTTCTCCCGGCAAGCGCAAGAATAAAGTCCGGGAGCATTTCGATTGCCGGAACGGATATCACGAACTACAGAGAGCGGGATATGCAGAAGCTTCGGGGCAAGGTTTTCTCTATGATTTTTCAGGATCCGATGACCTCTCTGAATCCCACGATCAAGGTCGGGCAGCAGATTGCGGAGGCAGTTCTGGTGCACGACAAAAAGAAGACAAGAGAGCAGGTCTATCAGAGGGTGATCGAGCTGATGGAGCTGGTCGGAATCGAACATCCAAAGGAGCGGTATCAGCTTTATCCGTATAACTTTTCGGGCGGTATGCGGCAGAGAAGTGTGATGGCGATTGCGCTGGCGTCGAATCCGGATATTCTGTTTGCAGATGAGCCGACGACGGCGCTCGATGTGACGATTCAGGCGCAGATTCTGGACCTTCTGAGGGAGGTGCAGCAAAAGCTGGGGACGGCAGCGATTCTGGTATCCCATGATCTCGGGGTAGTGGCAAGGGCGGCTGACCGCGTGGCAGTGATGTACGCAGGGAAGATCGTGGAGATCGGAACGGCGGAAGAGGTCTATTATGATCCGAGGCATCCCTATACGTGGGGGCTGATGCGCTCCCTGCCTGCACTTTCGAAGGGAAAGAACAGCCTCTATACAATCCCCGGGATGCCGCCTACGCTGGTAGATCCGCCGAAAGGGGACGCATATGCCTGCCGGAATGAATATGCGCTCGGAATCGATTACGAAGAAATGCCGCCCATGTTCCAGATCACAGATACCCACTATGCGGCCACCTGGCTCCTGGATGAACGGGCGCCGAAGATCATAGCGCCTGTTGGAAGGAAGAGCCTGGGAGGGCGTAAAACAGGTTCACTGACTACGGAAAAAGCATCGGGGAACGAAGAACAAAACGCATTCCCACGGCAGAAGGAAAACATATTAAGCAGAGAAGTTCTGATTGATGTGAGAAATCTGACGCATCAGTTTCATCTGACTAAAAAGGCAGTCATCCGTGCGGTGGATGGCGTTTCCTTTCAGATTTATAAAGGGGAAATCTTCGGCCTAGTAGGGGAATCGGGCTCCGGGAAATCGACGGTGGCAAGATGCCTGATGAATATTTATCAGCCGTCTGCGGGGGAAGTGCTGTACCGCGGGATTCCGATCTGTGAGAAAAAAGCGTTTCGGGCGAACAGAAACATGCTCCAGATGAGACGCCAGATGATCTTTCAGGATTCTGCCTCCAGCCTGAATCAGAGAATGAAAGCCGCGGATATCATTGCGGAACCGATGAAAATTCATCATATGACTCCGCCGAGAGGCAGCTGCCGCGCGGAAGCGAAATTTCAAATGAAATATGTAGGTCTGGATGAAAGCTTCTTGGACCGTTACCCGCCGGAGCTGTCAGGCGGACAGAGACAGAGACTTTCCATTGCGAGGGCACTCGCGATGGAACCGGAATTTCTGGTGGCGGATGAACCGGTGGCATCGCTCGATGTGTCCATACAGGCGCAGGTCATCAATCTTTTCAAGCATCTGCAGCAGGAGCATGGATTTACATTTTTATTCATAGCGCATGATCTGGCGATGGTGGAATACCTCTGTGACCGGGTCGGCGTCATGTACCATGGAAGACTGGTCGAGCTTGCGCCCGCAGAGGAATTGTTTTCCAATCCGCTGCACAGCTACACGAAAACGCTGCTTTCGGCAATCCCGGTGCCGGACCCGGTCCGGGAGCGGGCAAGGAAGCTGCAGGTCTATGAGGAAGACGAGGTTGGAGCCGGTGAGTTTGTGGAGGTTTTGCCGGGACATTTTGTGTTGAGACCGTACAAAGGGGGAAGTACAGATGAGAAAGCGTAACCGTGCTCTCTATTATGGAAAAAAGCTCCTCATTTTTCTATTCAGCGTGCTGGTTTTGTCTGCTGTCGTCTTTTATGTTGCACGGTTGGCGCCGGGAGATCCGCTCGTTTCCTATTACGGGGATCGTACAGAAAAAATGAGCCCCAAAGAGCGTGAGTGGGCAATGGAAAAGCTTGGATTGGACGAGCCAATTCATGTACAGTATGTGAAGTGGATGCAAAACGCGTTTCACGGGGACTTTGGCATTTCTTTTAAATACAAACGGGATGTTGTCGAAGTCATCCGCGGCAGAATCGTAAACACGCTGCTGCTTGGCGGCATTGGGTTTCTGTGTATTTTTGTGGGTTCGCTGCTGCTTGGCGTTTTCTGCGCATGGCATGAGGACCGGTGGATTGACCGGATTCTGTGTAAGCTTGGGACGGTATCGAGCTGTATCCCGGAATTCTGGCTGTCGCTTGTGCTGATTCTGATCTTTGCTGTCACGCTGCGGGTTTTGCCGAGCAGCGGGGCTTACTCTACCGGCAGGGCTAATGACATCGGAGACCGGGTCCGCCATCTGATCCTGCCGCTTGCGATCGTGACGATTGAGCATCTGTGGTATTATGCATACATGATAAGAAATAAGCTCCTGGAGGAAGTGCGGGCGGACTACGTGCTTCTGGCAAAAGCAAAAGGCTTGAACAAGCGCCGGATCCTTTTCTGGCACTGTCTGAGAAATGTGCTGCCCGCGTATCTCAGCATTATGGCGATTGCTGTGCCGCATGTTCTTGGCGGTACGTTTGTGGTGGAGACCGTGTTTTCCTATCCGGGAATCGGCGCGCTGTCGTATGAGAGCGCCCGCTATCATGACTATAATCTTCTGATGCTGCTGTGCATGATGTCCGGCATTCTCGTCATATTCTGCAACATGCTGAGCCAGATCATCAACGAGCATATCGACCCGCGCATCAAGGCCAGTGAAGTGGCGGAGACATCGGAGGTGACTGCTGCATGAAAGGAATAACTGGCAGAGATACCGAAAGATCTTGTACAACGGGAGCAGCAGATACAAACACGGACAGTAATGGTTGCGCGGAGGTAATATCTGATAGAAACGATGGAAGAGTTTATGGCACAACAGACAGATTGTTTCAAATCGCAGGACAGCGCGCAGCAGAGGAAAAAACGAGTCTGGTGAAGAAGAAATGGTATCAGGGGAAGCCAATCCTTTCCATTGGAATTCTTTCCGTCATTCTTCTGGGCTGCCTGTTTGCGGAGGTGCTGATGACGAAAGATCCCACGTATATGGACCTGATCAATTACAACAAAGCCCCGGATGGAGAGTTCCTGTTTGGCACTGATACGATGGGTCGGGATATCTTTTCCATGATCTGGTATGGAGGAAGGATTTCTCTTCTGATCGGCGCCCTGTCAACGGCCATCTCCACCTTGGTTGCCGTAGTAGTCGGAGCGTTCAGCGGAGCGGCGCCTGAGTGGCTGGATAATCTGATCATGCGCTTTACCGAGATTTTTCTGAGCATTCCTTCGCTGCTGCTGGTGATCCTGCTGCAGGCGATTATGGGAAAAGCGAATGTCCTCAGTCTGTCGGTTGTGCTTGGACTTACCAGCTGGACCAGCATTGCAAAGGTGGTGCGCACGGAGGTTCGTCAGATCCGGAACAGCGAGTTCGTGATTGCCGCAAGGTGCATGGGAGGGGGATTTTTCCATATTCTCTGGAAGCATTTTGCGCCCAACTTTCTGTCTTCCATTCTGTTTATGGTGATCATGAATGTTCGAAGTGCGATTATTTCGGAATCTACCTTGAGCTTTATGGGGATCGGACTTCCGCTCGAGGTCATTTCGTGGGGGAGCATGCTGTCGCTTTCCGAAAAGGCGCTGATGACAAGCTCGTGGTGGATGATACTGATTCCGGGCGTGTTTCTTGTGACGACGCTGCTGTGCCTGACGAATATCGGAAATTACCTGAGGAAGAGTGGAAACCGGCGAGAAAGGAACCTGTAGCTAAGATTTTGCAGAATACTTAAAATCTTCACAGAAAGGCGAAGTACAAGAGGCAGGATGCCAATTGGAGTTCGCTTTTTTGAGTTTATTTATCCATATTTTCACTTGCACCGATGATTCGCCGGTGCTATAATAGCGCAGGATTTAATGTGAAAGCAGAATTGCAGCGTCAGGAAAGCAATTCACGTGCTTTATGCATAGAGATGCCTGCGCAGCAGGTATGAAAGCATCGTAAGAGGAGGAATGAAAATGCAGCTGCTGATTCTCATATTGAAAAAAGTAAACCTGGTCGATGAACTGATCCGCGAGCTTGCTGAGCATGGAGTGCACGGCGGCACGATTATTGACAGCACTGGAATGGCAAATGTTCTGGGAAATCTGGATGATCTGCCCATGTTCGGTATGCTTCGCAAGATTATTAACCAGGAGAATGGAACGAAAGAAAGCTGTAAGACAATGCTGTTCCTTTTGAAGGACAGTGAGGTGGAAAACGCACGCCGGATTATCCGCAGCGTGATCGGCGACCTGAGCCGCCCGAACACAGCAGTCATGTTTTCTGTGCCAGTCACCTCCGTAGAAGGGCTCGGTGAGTGATCATGGAATTCAATACGCTTACCTATCTGGCCATCTGCATTTTTGCAGGTCTGGCTGCCGGAAAACTTGTCAAGCAGGTCCGTCTGCCGAATGTGACAGGATACCTGATCATCGGAATTCTGATCGGCCCGTGCTGCCTGAAGCTCGTGCCGCGCGGGGTGGTAGACAGCTTTGACATCATTTCCGAAATGGCGCTCGGCTTCATTGCGTTTTCCATTGGCGGTGAATTTAAGCTGGATTACCTGAAAAAAATCGGAAAATCACCAATTATTATTGCCATTTTTGAATCGTTTACTGCGGTATTGTTTGTAGATGCTGCGCTGATTGCGACGGGGCACAGTGCGCCGTTTTCCCTGTGTCTTGGGGCAATCGCGGCTGCGACGGCCCCGGCAGCGACTCTGATGGTGGTGCGGCAGTATAAGGCGGACGGCCCGGTGACACGCACGCTGCTCCCGGTGGTTGCGATTGATGATGCGACGGCTCTGATGGCATTCGGCATCTCGGTAGCGGTGGCGAAGGGAATGACCTCCAGTGGAGGCTCCAGTTTGCTTGCCATGCTGCTGGATCCGGTCTATGAAATCGGCGGTGCATTTATTTTCGGCGGGATTCTGGGGATTGGGCTCGCGTTTCTGACGCGGATTTTCCACAGCCGCAGCAATCGCCTGTCTGGTTCCATCGCATTCATTTTTCTTTGCCAGGGGGTCTGCGACCTGACCGGGTTTTCTTCGCTGCTGGCCTGCATGGTTATGAGTGCTGTGTTTGTAAACCTGTGCAATGATTATGACAAGGTGTTTGAGCAGGTGGACCGCATTACGCCGCCTCTTTTCATGCTGTTTTTCCTCGTTTCCGGCGCGAACCTGGATATCTACATTATTCCGACGGTCGGAGTTGTGGGCATTATCTATGTAGTCTTCCGTGTGATTGGCAAGATTGTCGGCAGCAGCATCGGTTCGTCGCTTTCCAAAACAGAGCCGACTGTCCGCAGATGGCTTGGTTTTACACTGATTCCGCAGGCAGGCGTTGCCATCGGGTTGTCCAGCATTGCCATGCAGGTTGTTCCCGCATACGGTGAGCAGATCCGCGCGATTATTCTGTGCGGAACAGTCATCTATGAGCTCACCGGACCGGTTATTACCAAGCTGGCGCTGACCAAAGCAGGAGAAATCAAGGCAAGCTAGCTCTTTCGCTCTTGACAAATGCTTCCAACTATATTACAATGGCTACGTAATAGATGTTAATAATTGTGTAACAATTCGAAATGGAACCTTAAAGGGCATGTTTTGGAAGGTTTAGGGAGGAAGAAACTATGATAAGAAAGCATGGACGTGCGCTTTTGTGTGCGCTCGCTGTGATGGGGGTCTCAGCGGTGTTCTGCGGTACGGCGATGGCGGAGGAGCCGGAGGCCGAAACAGAGCAGGAGACAGCCCTGGAGGAGGAAACGGAAGAGGAGACGGAGGACAACCGGGAGAAGATCAAGATTCCGTATGAGCAGGAGGGCGCGTGGGACGAGCTCACGATGACCAATGCTGAGGTAGTAGAGACCGGGATCAATATCCGCACGAAGGCGAGTGAGGATGGAGAGGTTATCGGCTTTCTCTACCCGGGTACTGCCGCATGGGTGATCAATAAAGGTGAGGAGTGGACAGAGCTTTGTTCCGGCCCATTGACTGGCTTTGTGAGAAATGAATATCTGATCTATAAAGAGGATATTGCTGCAGTAGCAGAAGAGTATGGCATCAGAGGCGTGATGACCATGTGGGATGATGTGAATCTGTTTGAGAAGCCTGATGGCGATGCAGATATTCTGGACGTGCTTTCAGCGAGGACTTATTTCAAGCTGCTGGAGGATCAGGGACATTGGCAGAAGGTCCGGTACGGGAAGGATGGAGAAGCTTACCTTTCTGAGGACGACGTTGAGAATGTGTGGATCTTTGATACAGCGATTGTGAAAGAAGGCGTGATTCTGGAGACAGAAGCAGAGACAGAGGAGCCGGAGGAGGATTATCAGGAGCCGGATTACACGGAGCCGTCGGATAACTGGGTACCGGAGACAGATCCGCCACATAACTGGTATCCGCCGCAGACGGAAGCGCCAGAGACGAATCCGCCGCAGACCAATCCACCGGAGACGAATCCGCCGCAGACGGAAGCGCCAGAGACGAATCCGCCGCAGACGAATCCGCCAGAAACGGATCCGCCGCAGACGAATCCGCCAGAAACGGATCCGCCGCAGACGAACCCGCCAGAGACAGTTCCGCCGACTACAGAAGGCCCGTCGGGCGGCGACGATGACCCATTTGAAGCAGACCCGGATATCTGGTACAATGCGGACGATGGCCACTACTATGACGCGGACGGGAATATCGTTGGCTGAGGTCAGTGAAAAATTACAGCGCATAAAACAAGATAAGAGCTGTCCGGAATGTGGACAGCTCTTACTTTATGGCACGGAAAACCTGTCTCCCTGTACACTTTTGCCTTATTTCATTGTACAGGCTGTTTACAGGAGTTCTGTCATGACAAATTCGTAGATCTTCTGGCATTTTTTGTCCCAGTGGTTACAGACAGCTTTTGCCTGCGCTTCATCGGGGACAGTGATGATCAGCTCGATCGGATTCGAATATTTTTCCCGCACCAAACAGCGGACGGAATATTCATCGGCTGTGTTGCGGTAATAATCGGATACGATCGACACCTCATCGCGCAGCTTCATTTTATTGTCCTGGATGTACTGGTCGATCTCCTCGCGGATGGACTTGGAAATCCGGTTATGGAAATAGTGCAGAGCCTTTTCACCCGGTTCTGTGATGGTGTAGTAGGAGGTATTGCGGAGCTTCTCCACGCGAACCATGTCAGACTCCGCAAGCTCCGTGAGCACCGTTTGAAGAGTGAAGTAGGATGTATAATCCCGCTCCAGTATGAAGCTGGATATCTGGGAGGTGGTCAGTGGAAAGTCCACCTTTTGTAGCATATACAAGACAATGAGTTTATATAAGGTGAGTGGTTCCGGCATAGAAGCACCTCCTGCGTACATTTGCGGTATGGATCGGATGGCCTGACAGGCTGCCGCCCATGTGATGTGGGTGATACATGATTTAGTATAACATTCAATTTCGGAAAGGACAAGAAATATTTCGATGCTGTTTCACGGCCCAATGATTGACAAAAGTTGCGGAATCAACTATGCTTACACTATGGTAAAAGTTGGGTCTGCGGGCATCGCAGGCAAAGGAAAGGTGAGTAGATACAGATGGACGAAATCAGGAAGACCGAGAATATAAAAAGAAAAACAGATCCGGAGGACCGGCCGGTTGTGCATGGGCGGTTGAGTCAGAGCGAGCGTGAGCCGCTGCAGGAGTCAAGAAGGACAGGAAGTGCGAGTGTAAAGCTGACCAGAGAGAGGATGGAGTCGTCGGGTGCACGATCCTCCGGGGTAGCCGGACAGGAGACCAGTGCGGGCCGGCAGACGGAGCAAAGAAAGATTTTGCTGCCGGGGCAGGATGCGCCAAAGCGGGGCTGGCAGGAGGAAGCGTTTTATGAGCAGGAAGCGGACAGCAAAAGGCGCAGGACTGCAGAAATGGATATGGATGAGGGACGCGGACGGAAAGAAAAGCTGCAGCAGAACCGGAAGCAGGCGCCAGGGATGGAACCTGAGACGAAAATGAAGATTTTAAGCGGCATCCTGGCTGTGCTGGTGATCCTGCTGGTTGCGGCGATTGTATATGAAATTGTTCTCGGGGGCGAGCTTCCGGGGGAAGAGAAGGGCAGTGCCGGAAAAGAGACTGTTTGGATGGTGGAGGATGAGCCGGACATTGCAGAACAGGAAGCTATCTGAGCAGCAGAGAAAGAATGGAATGGCGCAGAACAGGAAGCCCATTTGAATGGCAGGGGCCAGGGGCATGAGGCTTGCGTGACCAGAAACTGGAAGTCAGCGAGAGGGCATGAATTCGGAAAACCGGGTACAATATAGAGAGAAAGCCTGGCTCTGGCAGACCGGGCGAGTAACTGTACGGGAAAGGGACAAGCGAAAAGATGGATGAGAGACAGAGGCGCATTCAGCAGCGCAGAGCGCAGAGACGCAGAAATGAGCTAATCATGAAATGCTTGATTTCGCTGCTGATTTTGATTGTGATAATTTTAATGGTTGTGCTGGTTCGGTATGCTGCCGTTCCGGGCTTTACGAAATACCGGGCAGAGCGGAAAAAGCAGGCAGAGCAGACCGTAGACGGGCAGGAAGGAGCACTTCCTGCGGACGGTCAGGAGGCGGACGGAAAAGAGCCGGCGGTTCAGGGGGTATCTGCCTCGTCCGGCACGGTGGATGAGATGATCGCATCGGCAGACCGGATGGCAGCGCAGTATGATTACAGCGGTGCGATTGAGTATCTGCGGGCCTCCTCTCTGTTCACAGGGAGCCAGGAAATGCAGGATGCGGCGGCGCGCTATGAGACGACCCGGCAGTCTTGTGTCTCCTATCCGCTTGACCAGATCACGCATGTGTTTTTCCACACGATGATCCGGGATACGTCGAAAGCCTTCGACGGGGATGCGAAGGAAGGCGGATACAATCAGGTCATGACGACGATGAGCGAGTTTGCCGCGATCATGGAATCTATGTATGAGAAGGGCTATGTCATGGTCAGCCTGCATGATATGTGTACGGTGAACGCAGACGGGACGGTCTCGCGCGGAGACATTCTGCTGCCGCCGGGCAAGACGCCATTCGTGCTGTCGCAAGACGACGTGAGCTATTATCACTATATGGACGGCGACGGTTTTGCGCAGAAGCTGATCGTGGATGAGAACGGAGACGTTAAAAATACGTATATCGAAGCGGATGGGAGCATTTCGGTCGGAGATTACGATATGGTGCCGTGGATTGATACCTTTGTGAAGGAGCATCCGGATTTTTCCTACCACGGACACAAGGGAATTATCGCGCTGACCGGCTATGAGGGGGTTCTCGGCTACCGGACGGATGAAGTATACCGCACGAGGGAGAGTTCGCGTGTGACAATGTACCAGCAGCAGTTCTTTGATTCGCATCCGGACTTTGACGAGGCGGCATGGCAGGAGGAGGTCAACCAGGCGACTGCGGTTGCCAATGCGATGAAGGAGGAGGGCTGGGAGTTTGCCAGCCATACCTGGGGCCATATTTCTCCGCAGGCAAGCGGCATCGATAAGGTGAAGCAGGATACGGAGCGGTGGCTTGGGAATGTCGCATCGGTAGTCGGCGATACGGATGTGATTATCTTTGCGTTTGGGGCGGATATCGGAGACTGGCAGCCATACACCGAGAGCAATGAATATTTTACGTATCTGAAGGGAAAAGGCTTTAATATTTTCTGTAACGTCGACTCCTCAAAAAACTGGGTGCAGTTTGGGAATACCTTCATGCGGCAGGGCCGCCGGAATCTGGATGGCTACCGGATGTACTACAATCCGGAAATGCTGAGTGATCTTTTTGATACGAACGCCGTCTGGGACAGCAGTCGTCCGACGCCGGTACCGCAGATGTAGTAAAGGAGTAAAGCGTGAAGAAACGAGGGTTCCTTCCGGCTGAGATCTGGGAAAGCCGGAAGATGATTTTAAAGCTGGCGAAAAATGACTTCCGGACAAGGTATGCAGGGTCGTATCTCGGGATTGTCTGGGCATTTATCCAGCCGGTTGTAACTGTACTGGTCTATTGGTTTGTATTCGAAGTAGGATTCCGGCCCGGAAGCAACACGCTTCCGGTGCCGTTTGTGCTTTATCTGGTCGCGGGAATCGTCCCGTGGTTTTACTTCCAGGACGGACTCATCGGGGCGACGAATTCTCTGATCGAATACAGCTATCTGGTGAAGAAGGTCGTGTTCAATATCCGGATGCTTCCCATTGTAAAGCTGATTTCAGCAGTGTTTGTGCATATTTTTTTTGTATGCTTTATTCTGCTGCTGTTTTGCTGTTACGGGTATTTACCGGATTTGTATGACCTGCAGCTGCTTTATTATCTTGCGGGGCTGAGTCTGCTGCTGCTGGGGCTGTCGTATGTGACAAGCGCGGTGGTGGTGTTTTTCCGGGATCTGTCCCAGATGATTTCGATCGCGCTGCAGATCGGGATCTGGCTGACTCCGATTATGTGGGTGGCACAGGATCGTCTGGTGAGGTATCCGTTGCTCCATCAGATACTGAAGCTGAATCCGGTCTATTATATCGTGACTGGATACCGGGATGCGTTTATTTACAAACACTGGTTCTGGGAGCGGCCGCTCTGGACAGTCTATTTCTGGTGTGTGACGGCCGGGATGTTCTGGCTCGGGCGCGCGATGTTTGAACGGCTGCGGGTACATTTCGCAGATGTGTTGTGAGCAAAGAGGATGGATTATATGGAAAACGTGTCTGCAATCCGTGTGGAACATATCAATAAGATGTACAAGCTCTATGAAAAGCCTTCCGACCGTCTGAAGGACAGCCTCGGGCTTACAAGAAAAAAATGCTATCGGGAACACCATGCGCTGAAGGACGTGAGCTTTGCCGTCGCAAAAGGTGAGACAATCGGCATCATCGGGACAAATGGCGCGGGCAAATCGACCATCCTCAAGATTATCACCGGGGTGCTGAACCCGACGAGCGGAAGTGTGGCGGTGGACGGCAGGATTTCCGCGCTTCTGGAGCTCGGCGCAGGTTTTAATATGGAATATACCGGGGTGGAAAATGTCTATCTGCAGGGCACGATGACCGGCTTTTCCGAGGAGGAGATCCGTGCGAGGCTGGATGATATCCTGGCATTTGCAGATATCGGGGAATTTGTCAATCAGCCGGTGAAGACGTATTCGAGCGGTATGTTTGTGCGTCTGGCGTTTGCGGTCGCGATTAATATTGATCCGGAGATTTTGATTGTGGATGAAGCGCTTTCGGTCGGAGATGTGTTCTTTCAGGCAAAGTGCTACCGGAAGTTTGAGGAATTTAAAAAGGAAGGAAAGACGATTCTGTTCGTCAGCCATGATCTGAACAGTGTCAGCAAGTACTGCGACCGTGTGATATTGCTGGATCACGGCAGGGTTGCCGGCACAGGTGCGCCGAAGGAGATGGTGGATCTCTACAAGCGGCTGCTGGTCGGACAGGCGCCGGAGGAGACGGAAGATCGTCACGGGGCGTCCGGGGAGTCGCAGGCATCCGGGAAGCCACAAGATGGGAGCTGGCGGGGAGCGCAGGCGTTCGGGAAATCGGAACACTGGCTGACTCCGTTTGAGATGAATCCGGGTGCGCTGGAGTACGGAGACGGGCGCGCGCAGATGACCGGGTTTTTGCTGCTGGACGCGAACGGTCTTGCGACCAATACGATTGAAAAGGGGACGGAATTTTGCATCAAGGTGCGCGTGTGCTTCCATGAGCGGATCGAGGACCCGATTTTTGCATTTACAATCAAGGATATGCGCGGAACGGAGATCACCGGAACGAATACGATGTTTGAGCGGATTCAGACCCCGACCGGCGAGGACGGGGACACCGTGGTTGTGACGTATACCCAGAGGGCAGACCTGCAGGGCGGAGAGTATCTGATTTCCTTTGGGCTGACCGGCTATCAGGGCGGGGAATTTGTGGTGTACCACAGGCTGTACGATGCCTGCTCCCTCGTCATCGTATCGTCGAAGAATACCGTAGGGTTCTACGATATGAATTCCCGGATCACGGTTGAGCGGGTGTAAATCGTGAGGATACCGTTTGCAGAGCAATGAAGATTTTCGGAATAAATTGTGAGTGTCAGCGACAGAAAGACGGGAAATCGTGAGCGTCAGAGACAGAAAAACGAAAAATGAGAGTGTCAGTGACAAGAAGACGGGAGTTTACGAGACGACCGCGTGTGCCAGCCGCGAAATGGCGGGAGAGCATAGTGCAGAAACAGGATGGTGGAGCGATGGAGAGAGAACAGATCGGGAAGGTGGCGCTGGATTACCGCTATTACCCGGGGGAGGATCATTATACGGACGGTGACATCGAGGATGAAATGCTGGAAATTGCAAAGAACTGTGCGCCAGGAGCGTATGGGCAGATCATCTGCGAGCGGTGCAGCTGGCCGGTTCTGTATCATTTCTCATATCTGCGGGAGAATATCATCAGCTGGCTTCCGATGAGCGGACAGGAGCGTGTGCTGGAGATCGGGGGCGGACCGGGCGCAATCACGGGGGCGCTGTGCCGGAAAGCGCAAGATGTCACAGTCATTGACCTGTCACGGAAGCGGTGCCTGATCAACGCATACCGTCACAGGGAGTGCGGCAATCTGAAGTTTCTTGTCGGGAATTTTCAGGATATCGAGCCGAACCTGACCGGACAGTATGATCTGATCACGTTGATCGGGGTTTTTGAGTACGCACAGTTTTCCATCCAGTCGGAGCGTCCGTTTGTGGATTATCTCGCGCGGATCCGGCGCCATCTTGCGCCGGGCGGGCGGATTGTGATCGCGATCGAGAACCGCCTCGGCCTGAAGTATTGGGCCGGCGCAACGGAGGATCACACCGGTTTGTATTTTGAAGGGCTGGAGGGATATCCGACGACGGACTATGTGCGGACCTTCTCAAAGCCAGAGCTGGAGCAGGTGATGCGTGAGGCGGGGCTTGCGAAGCAGAAGTTTTACTATCCCTATCCGGATTACAAATTCGTGGAGCGGATCTATTCGGACGAGTATCTTCCGAAGAAGGGGGAGCTGAACCGCAACCGCCAGAACTTTGACAGGCAGCGGATGCAGCTGTTCCGGGAGGAGCGGGTATATGACACGCTGATTGAGAGCGGACTCTTTGCACAGTTTTCAAACTCGTTTCTGGTGGTGGCACAGGAAGGATAAGAGCATGGTATTGTATACAAAGTATTCCAATGAGCGGCGCAGAGCGTTTGGCATCCGAACCGAGATCCGGCAGGAAGAGGACGGGGCGAAGCAGGTATGCAAGCTTGCGGAGTTTCCGGAGGCGGAGGAACACATCCGGAGTCTCGAATGGAAATGCCGCAGGCTGCAGGAGGATCTGCCGGGGACCGCGCTCCGGGTAAATCCCTGTGTTCTCTGCAAAACAGAAGCTTCTGTGTGCGCCTGCTTTCCGTTCCGGGAGGGGCGGACACTGGAGGAGGAGCTGGATGAGCTGCTGGCACAGAAGCGCACGGAGGAGCTCGTGGAGAAAATTGAGCGCTATTTCGCGGTGATTTCGGATGCCCCGGAGCAGTTTGCGGAGACGGAAGCGTTTCGCGAGGTGTTCGGGAGCGTCTCCTTTCAGAGAGAGCAGAGGAGCAGGCGGGTTTCCGATATTGATCTGGTATTCGCGAATGTGCTTCGGACTTCCAGCGGGTATGAGCTGATTGACTATGAGTGGACCTTTGAGTTTCCGGTGCCGGTTCGGTATCTGCTGTACCGCTGCCTGCATTATTACTTGTATGGAACTGCCGGAAGGGATGCGCTGCTCACACTGGATCTGTTTGCGCGGTTCGATATCAGCGCGGAGGAGCAGAGGCAGTTTGCAGCGATGGAGCGCAGCTTTCAGCAGTATATTCTGGGAGATTATACACCGATCTGGAAGCTTTACGGTGCGATTTCTGAGGGTGTGATTCCAGTGCTTCCGCTGGTGAAGCAGGTCAGCGGCCAGGAGCGTGCGATGCGGTGTGCAGAGGTGTTTTTTGATGACGGCAGAGGATTCGGCACCTGGAGCCAGAGGCAGTACCCGGTGGAGCCGGAGGGACAGATTTCTCTGCGGATCGAGCTGCCAGGAGGGACGCGCGCACTTCGGATCGATCCATGCAGTGCAAGGTGCCTCGTGCGTATCATGCGTCTGTGCCAGGGCGGGGAGCCGCTTGCCATCGCGGCAAACGGGGAACCGTTGCCGAACGGGGATTACCTGTTTGACACGGAGGATCCGCAGCTGGTTATTGCTTCTCTTCCGCACGGGACGGAGGCTGTGGAACTGGTATATTTTGCAGAGCCGATCGGCGGGCTTTCCCGGGAAGCGCTCCTCGCACAGAACGGGAGGCTCCGGTGGATGGAGCAGACGAAGGCGTGGAAGCTGTACCGGAAGCTGAAGCCTGGATGTTAGAGCGTGTTTGAAAAATTTTTGATTCTGTTACCGAATTGACAGGGAGTGAATAAACGGAAGAAGGGGAGAAATGATGCAGGCACTGAGAAAAAGCGGACGATGCGTCCTGTACCATATCGACCGTCTGGAGAGCCAGTACGGGAATGTCATGATCCGGGGATGGGCGGCTGATCTGGATCCCAGGAGAAGGACACAGCTTTCGGTGGAAGATGGCCTGGGCGCGCGTCTGGAAGTGTATGTAGAGCGGCTGGTGCGGCCGGATGTCTGCGCGCAGTTCGGACGGCCGGAGACAGAAGCGTGCGGCTTTCATATTTTGATCGACCGCGCGGTGCTGAACACTTCGTTCGTGTACCTCGTCTTTACAAATGGCGTGCGCAGGCAGCGCGTCCGGGTGGATATTCACACGGCATCGGCTGCGGGACGCTTCTGGCAGCTGCAGAAGTTCCGGCATCAGGCGAAGCGGTATCAGCAGATGGCCCGGAGCAAAACGGCAGGCCAATTGTCAGCCCCTCCCATGCTGGACTATGATCTCTGGGCGAGGATGCAGGAGCCGGATGCAAGGACACGGCGTCTGCAGCAGGCGCACAGATTCCCCCGGATGCCGCTGTTCAGTGTCGTGATCCCTCTCTATGAGACTCCGCTGCCGTTTTTGAAGGCGGTGGTGGATTCTGTGCTCCGTCAGACGTATCCGCATCTGGAGCTGTGCCTTGCGGATGGGAGCAGGGACGGACAGGTGCGCCAGTTCCTTGCAAAGCATTATGCCGGAGAGAGACGGCTGCGGTACCGGAGGCTGAAGGAAAATAAAGGAATTTCGGAGAATACGAACGCGGCGCTTGCGATGGCGCGCGGAGAGTTCCTTGTCTTTGCCGACCATGACGATCTGCTTGCGCCGGATGCTTTATATGAGCTTGCGGCGGCGGTCTGTGCAGATCCGGACATCGATCTGCTCTACACAGATGAGGATAAGATCAATCGGGCTGGCACTGCGTATTTTGCGCCGCATTTTAAGCCGGATTTCAGCATGGAGCTGCTGCGGTGCAACAATTACATCTGTCATTTGCTCGCTGTGCGCCGGGATTTGCTTGAGAAGGCAGGGCCGCTCGATGCGGCGTATGACGGGGCGCAGGATTATGACTTTGTTCTCCGGTGCGCGGAGCAGGCCCGGCGGATTCACCATATCCCCAGGGTACTCTATCACTGGAGGACGCACCCCGATTCGACAGCAGGAAACCCGGCGAGCAAGGAGTATGCGTTTGAGGCAGGGCGGCGCGCGGTGGAGGCGCACTGCCGCAGAATGGGGCTGGATGCGGCGGTGGAGCAGACCCGGCTACGCGGGCGTTACCGGGTACGGTATGCTTTGCCGGAGCATCCGCTGGTCTCCATCGTGATCCTCAATAAGGACCATGTGGAGGAGCTGCGCAGGTGCCTGAATTCGATCTGGGAGAAGTCCTCCTATGATAATTATGAAATTTTGATTGTGGAAAATAACAGCACGGAGGCGGAGACGGAGCAGTATTACGAGAGCCTTGCAGGGCGGGTGCGGCTGCTGCGCTATGAGGGCTGCTTCAATTTCGCGGCGATCCACAATTTTGCGGTTCCCAGGGCGTCCGGAGAGTACGTCGTTTTGCTGAACAATGACACGGAGGTGCAGAGCTCTGCGTGGCTGGAGGAACTGCTTGGCCTCTGTCAGAAGCCAGAAGTCGGCGCGGCGGGCGCGAAGCTGTTTTACCCGGACGGGACCATCCAGCATGCGGGTGTGGCGCTTGGCCTGTGCGGCGTCGCAAGCCACCTGTTTGCCGGAGCGGACGGGACGAAGGATGGGTATGCGGGGCGGCTCGTCTCCGTGCAGGACTACAGTGCGGTGACGGCAGCCTGCATGATGACGAAGAAATCGGTCTATCTGCGCGCGGGCGGCATGGAGGAAGCACTTGCGGTGGCTTACAATGATATCGACTACTGCCTGCGGATGCGGGAGCTGGGGCTTCAGGTCCTGTACACGCCGTATGCGTGCCTGACCCATTATGAGTCGCGGTCGCGCGGCGCGGATACTGCAGGGGAAAAAGAGAAACGGCTGAAGCGTGAGGCGGCCTGGTTTGCAAGGCGCTGGCGCGGTGTGCTGGAGGCGGGCGATCCGTTCTACAATCCGAATTTTTCTGTGGAGCGCACGGACTGCTCCCTGCGGCAGCCGTGGGAGCAGGAGGCATGGCGCCAACTGCTGCCGGAGAAAGAGGATCTGAATGCTAACCCTGGGACCGGGCCAAGGCTGGGCCGAAGGACAACTTCAGGATGAGTCAGAAACCGGCGCGGACGCGCGGAAATTTTGCGAATAAGTCAGAAACCGACGCGGACGCGCGGAAATTTTGTGAATAAGTCAGAAACCGACGCGGACGCACAGGGTGCCTTGCGAACGAGTCAGAAATTAACGCGGGAGTGCGGAGGAGATCAAGGATGAGGCAGAAGTTTATCCGGGAGCGGGTACGGTTTGATACAAAGCAGCCGCATACTCTGGTAATTCAGGGATGGCTGGATACAGATTCTGCGGGGAAGAAAGCACCCGCCGTATTTGTGGCGGAGCTGGACGGTGCGCCTGCCAGGCTGGAGCTGCAGACGCAGAGCGGTGTGGAGGTGACGAAAAAGTACCTCAGATACCGCACGCAGGTCGAGGAGGAATATTTTCTGCGGATTCCGCTGGGGCAGAAAGATTCCTGGGCCTCATTTGAACAGCTCCGGGTGTACCAGCTACCAGAGGAAGGAGCGCGCACCTGCATCTTCCATGCATCCCTCCGGGAACTGAAAAAACTGTCCGGGCATCTGGAGTCGTGGGTGGAAGCGCTGACCCTGCTTCCGGATGGACGGTATCAGCTGCGCGGATGGTATATGGGCAGCAGCCGTGTGCAGCTTGCGCTTTTGACCTCGCGCGGGAAGGAATGGGAGAGCGACTGCACGGTTTCGCCGCGCGTGGATCTGCTCGGGGAATTTCCGGAGGCTGCACTTTCGGAGACGTATGGATTTTCCCTGACCTTCGCAAAGCCGGAAGAGAATTTTCTGCGTCTTGCGCTGAAGGGCGGCGGAAAAAAGGCACTCTATGTCATCAATTGCAGGAAACTGCTTTCCGGCAGAGAGGGCCTTCTGACGATTGGCAAAAAAAGTATCCGTTACCTGCAGAGAAAGGGATTCCGGCAGTTTGCAAAGCGCGTTACCGATGTGGTGATCGGAACGGACTCGGTCAGCTATGAGCACTGGCGCAAAAAGTATGGTGTGACAGCGAAAGAACTGGAGGCGCAGCGGCATCAGACGTTTGCGTGGGAGCCGGAAATCAGCATTGTGGTGCCGCTGTACCGCACGCCTGAGAAGTATCTGCGGGAGCTGATTGCGTCGGTACAGCGGCAGACGTACCCGAGGTGGCAGCTGGTACTCTCAGACGGCAGCGGCGCAGATTCTCCGCTTGAGCAGCTGCTTGGGGAGCTTACGGCTCAGAAATGCGGACAGGATGGCGCACAGGCTTGCGAAGGGCATGTGAGAAAGGAAGACACAAAGTGCGGGGCACCGGCGAGAAAAAAACATGCGGATCAGAAACGGGAAGAATGGACAGTAGCCGGTAAGAGGGGGGATGCAGGCAGGATCCTGGTGCTGCATCACCAGAAGCAGCTTGCATTTTCCGAAAATACGAATGCGGCCATCCATGCGGCGCGCGGGGAGTTCCTCGCCTTTGTGGATCACGACGATCTGCTGGCGCCGGACGCACTGTATGAGTGTGTCCGGCTGCTGAATGAGCACCCGGACGCGGAACTGATCTATACCGATGAGGATAAGGTGGACGGTGCTGGCAGGAAATATTTTCAGCCGCATTTCAAGCCCGATTACAATCCGGATTTGTTGTGCAGTATGAACTATTTCTGCCACCTGGTTGTCGTGAAGCGCAGCCTGCAGGAGCGCGTCGGGCTCTTGAATGCGGCATACGACGGGGCGCAGGATTATGATTTTGTATTGCGCTGTACAGAACAAACTACGCCGGGGCAGATCTGCCATATCCCGAAGGTGCTCTATCACTGGCGGACCCATGCGCAGTCGACCGCGGAGAATCCGGAGAGCAAGCGGTATGCGTTTCAGGCGGGGTGCCGTGCAATTCAGGCGCATTATGACCGGCTTGGCATACCGGCAAGGGTGCGGGAGGGGCAGTATCCTGGCCTGTACGAGAGCGACTATGAGATCCAGGGGGAACCGCTGGTCTCCATCCTGATTCCGAACAAGGATCATCTGGAGGATCTCCGGAATTGTATCCGTTCCATTGAGGAACAGTCCGATTACCGGAATTATGAGTATGTGATCATTGAGAATAACAGTGAGAAGCCGGAGACATTTGCCGGATATGAAGCGCTTGTGAAAGAAAATCCAAAGGTCCGGATAGTCACATATGAAGGTGCATTCAACTTTTCGGATATCAATAATTTCGGGGTGCAGCACGCGTCCGGAGAATATTACCTGCTGCTGAACAATGATACGGAAATGATCCGCCCGGACGGTCTGCGGCAGCTGCTCGGCTACTGCCAGCGCCCGGAGGTCGGCATCGTCGGCGCGCGGCTTTACTATGGCGATGACACCATCCAGCACGCAGGCGTGGTGCTCGGCTTCGGCGGAATTGCAGGCCATGCGTTTATCGGGCAGAAACGCGGGGACAATGGTTACTTTTCGCGGATTCTCTGCGCGCAGGAGTACAGCGCGGTGACGGCAGCCTGCATGATGGTGAAGGCTTCCGTGTACCATGCGGTCGGCGGGATGTCTGCGGATCTGCGCGTTGCGTTTAATGACATTGATTTCTGTATGAAGGTGCGGGAGGCCGGCTGGCTGGTGGTATATAATCCGCGCGCGGAATTGTATCACTATGAATCAAAGTCGCGCGGACTGGAAGATACGCCGGAGAAAATCGAGCGGTTTAACCGCGAGATGGCCTGCTTCCTCAGCCGCTGGGGCGAACAGGTGGAAGCGGGAGATCCTTATTATAGTCCGAACCTGACGCTGGATAAGGCAGATTTTTCTATAAAATGGTGACGGGGCTGCCTTCCCCTGGCAAGGGATTGCAGGGCTGCGGCGGGCGCAGAATGGAGTGCAGGGGTCCGAAATCATGCGGCGTGGTTTTGTCAGACAGGAATCTGGATGAAAGGCAGGCAGGAAAGTGTGCCAGCTTACATTTCGAATAAAGGTACGTGAGGAGGAGAAGATGATACATTTTAACAGAGCGCCGTTCGTCGGGACGGAGCTGGATTATATCAGGCAGGCAATCGAATACGGAAAGCTCTGCGGCGACGGCCTGTTTACAAAAAAGTGCTCCGAGTTGATGAAGGAACGGCTGGGCACGCGGCATATTCTGCTGACGACCTCGTGCACACATGCGTTGGAGATGGCGGCGTTTCTGTGTGACCTGCAGCCAGGAGATGAAGTGATTATGCCGTCCTACACCTTTGTGTCGACGGCGGATGCATTTGTACTCCAGGGAGCAAAAATCGTATTCGTCGATGTACATCCGGAGACTATGAACATCGATGAGACGAAGATTGAGGCGGCGATCACAGACCGGACGCGGGTCATCGTGCCGGTGCATTATGCAGGGGTTGCCTGTGAGATGGATACCATCATGGACATCGCGCGCCGCCATCATCTGAAGGTGGTGGAGGACGCGGCGCAGGGCGTGAATGCTTGGTACAAGGGACGGGCGCTCGGTACGATCGGGGATTTTGGCTGCTTCAGCTTTCACGAGACGAAGAACTATACGATGGGAGAGGGCGGCGCACTGCTGTTTCAGGATGACGCGTACCTGGAACGCGCGGAGATCCTCCGGGAGAAGGGAACGAACCGGAGTAAGTTTTTCCGGGGCCAGATCGATAAATATACCTGGGTCAATTATGGCTCCTCCTATCTGCCGAGCGATATCAATGCCGCTTATCTGTATGCGCAGCTGGAGGCATTCGATGCGATCAATGAAAAACGGTGCTGGAATTATGCGTATTACCAGACGCATCTGGAGCCACTTGAGAAGCGCGGGCTGATCGAGCAGCCGTACATACCGGAGTACGCAACACACAATGGTCACATGTACTATGTAAAGACTAAGGATCTGGAGACGCGGACACGCCTGATCCAATGGCTTCTGAAGGAACGCCAGATTCAGTGCGTGTTCCATTACATACCGCTTCACAGCTCTCCGGCGGGGCTCCGATACGGGCGCTTCTCCGGCGAGGATGTCTATACGACGAAGGAGAGTGAGCGGCTTTTACGCCTGCCGATGTACTATGGGCTGACCGAAGAGCAGCTGAAGTATATTACGGACAGCTTTCTAGCATACACGGGGTATTGAGCGTGGCGGCTCAGGCATCCTAGGATCATGATACCTGAACGCATCACCCGGACATAGACAGCTAATTATGCTGTAGCGTTATGCCAGATATGACGGAGAGAGTACACTGGCGACGGAATTGTAATAGAAAAAGTCCCGTGTGGGAAGAAATAATACAGAAGCTTTTGTCCATGGGGGGAGTTAGAATGGCCAGACGCGCAATAAATTTTCTGAAGAAACTGAATTTTTACAATATTCAGAAGGGCATCCGCTATCTGAAGCATTTCGGTGTGAAAGAATTTTTTGTGCGGCTTTCGGACCGGCTAGAGCCGGAGGAGGTGCCGTACGGACCATGGTTTGAGGCGCACCGGGCGAAGGAGGAGGAGCTCGCGCGGCAGCGGGCGCAGAGATTTCGCGAGCCTGTCACCTTTAGCATTGCTGTGCCTCTGTACCGGACGCCTCCGCAGTATCTGCGGGAGATGGTTGCGTCGGTGCAGGCACAGACGTACCCGCACTGGGAGCTCTGTCTGGTAAATGGAAGTCCGGAGGACCAGGAGGTAGGGAGGGTACTCGCGGAATATGCGGCTGATCCGCGGATCCGGGTGCAGACGCTGGATAAAAACGGCGGGTTTGCAGAAAATACGAATGCGGCGCTTGCGATGGCGCGGGGAGATTATATCGGGCTGCTGGACCATGATGATTTGCTTGAGCCGGACGCGCTGTATGAGGCAGCCTGCCGGATGCAAAAAGAGAACCGCCCGGATCTGATTTACACAGATGAGGACAAGATCACATCCGACGGCAGCGAACATTTCCAGCCGAATCTGAAGCCGGATTTTAATGAAGATCTTCTGCGTTCGAACAATTATATCTGTCATTTCCTGATCGTTTCGCGGGCGCTTGCTCTGCGTGTGGGTGGGTTTGATCATCGGTATGACGGCGCGCAGGATTATGATTTTATTCTGAAGTGCACGGAGCAGGCGCAGGGCATCTGTCATATTCCGAAGGTGCTTTACCACTGGCGCACTCATGCGGCCTCGACGGCAGACAATCCATTGAGCAAGCAGTATGCCTATGAGGCGGGGGCGCGCGCAATTGCGGCACATCTTGCGCGCTGCCGGCTTACCGGCTGCCAGGTGGAGCAAAAAAAGGATTTCGGCTTTTACCGCGTGCATTATCCAGTGGAAGGAGAACCGCTGGTGTCGATTCTGATCCCGAACAAGGACGAGAAGGAAACTCTGAAAAAATGTCTGGAATCCCTCTTTGCGAAAACGGAATACCGCAATTTTGAGGTCATTATCATCGAGAATAACAGCAAAACAAAAGAAATTTTTGATTATTATCAAGAAATCGATGGACGAAACGGCGTTCATGTTGTATATTGGGACAGAGCGTTTAATTATTCCGCGCTTAATAATTTTGGTGCGAGGCACGCGAAGGGTTCCTATTTCGTGTGTCTGAATAACGATGTGGAAGTGATACGCGGGGACTGGCTGACGGAATTGCTGTCACACTGCCAGCGACCGGGGACAGGGATTGTCGGCGCAAGGCTTTACTATCCGGACGATACCATTCAGCATGCAGGGATCATTATAGGAATCGGAGGTATTGCAGGCAGCGTGTTTGTCGGGATGAAGCGTTCTCACAGCGGGTATATGCACCGGGAGTCGCTGCAGCAGGAGCTCTGTGCGGTGACAGCGGCCTGTCTGATGGTCAGACGGGAAGCCTTTGAGGCGGTCGGCGGCTTTGAGGAGAAGCTGGCTGTCGCGTTTAATGACGTAGATTTCTGCCTGCGCGTGCGCGAGGCAGGATACCAGGTAGTGTACAATCCCTATGTGGAGCTGTACCACTATGAGTCAAAAACGCGCGGAGCAGAGGACACGGAGGAAAAGGTGCGCCGGTTCCAGAAAGAAATCGACTATATGCGCGGGCGCTGGAACACCCTGTTAAAGCAGGGGGATCCCTGTTACAACCGGAACCTTTCCCTGAAAAAGTGGAATTACTCGCTGCGGAGCTGAAAGCAAGAGGTTGTAAGATGCAGATAGCGACAGTGATCATACCGAATCTGAACGGCAGAAAATACCTGAAGGGTTGTCTCGATTCCCTGATGGAGCAGAGCCGCCAGGATTTTTCGGTCATTTTAGTAGATAACGGGTCATCGGATGGCAGCGCAGACTATGTGGAGGGACATTACCCGGAGGTCTGCGTGAAGCGTTTCCCTGAAAACCGCGGCTTCAGCGCTGCGGTCAATGAGGGCATCCGGATGGCGAAAACGAAATATGTGATACTTTTGAATAATGATACGGTCTGTGACACCGGCTTTGTAGAGGAGCTGGTCAAAGAGATGGAGCAGGAGAGAGGATGCTTTGCCGGGAGCGCCCGGATGGTGCAGATGGACGCTCCGGATTGCATGGACAGCTGCGGAGACTTCTACTGTGCGCTTGGCTGGGCATTCAGTCCGGCAAAAGGCAAACCAGCCTCAAAGTACGAAAAGCCGCGCAGGGTATTTTCCGCATGTGCCGGGGCAGCAATTTACCGCAGAAGCCTGCTGGATGAGACCGGCCTGTTTGACGAGGCGCATTTTGTTTATCTGGAGGATGTGGATATCTGCTGGCGTGCGCGGATTCTGGGATACCCGAACTGGTATATACCGGGCGCTGTGGTGCGCCATGTGGGGAGTGCGACAAGCGGTTCCGCCTACAATGAGTTCAAGACGCATTACTCCTCACAGAACAGCATCTACCTGTTCTACAAAAATATGCCGTGGCTGCAGATTTTGCTGAACCTGCCGTTTTTGCTGGCAGGGATTTTCATTAAGCTGTTGTTCTTTACCGCAAAAGGCTTTGGTAAGGAATACCTTTTCGGGCTGGCGAGAGGAGTGCAGATGTGCAGGAGTGGCCGGAAGGTAAAGTTCAGAAAGGAACATCTGGGACATTATATGAGGATCCAGTGGGAACTCTGGGTTAATATGTTCAGGAGGGTGATTGATTTTGGATGACGTGCGGCTTTCGGTGTCTGGCGGCACAGGATATGGGGCGGCACGTCTGTGCAGAGTCTGGACAGAGCAGGCTTCCGGTAAGAGGTGAGATGGTTTGATTAAAGACAATCAGAAATATTTGAATCGGCTGCAGGTTGTGCTGGATGGCCTGGTGATTATTGTTTCCTATCTGACAGCGTGGTTTGTCATGCTGCGCACGGTGCAGGCAAGAGGAATCGGTGTTCTTCCGCCTGAGTTTTATATGCTGGCGCTGATTGTGCTGCTGCCTTTTTTCCTTCTTTTATACTACGCGTGCGGATTGTACACGCCAAAGCGTGTGCAGGGGCGGCGTCTGGAGGGCAGCAATATTGTCAAGGCGAACATAATCGGCGGACTGACGCTGATGGCGGTGTATTTTTTCATCCAGCTGCCGAATGTTTCGCGTTTGCAGATCGGTGTATTTCTGTTGCTGAATATCGCGCTGACGTTTGTGGAGCGGAATCTGGTTCGGCTCTGCCTGCGCCGGATGCGGGCGATGGGGCTGAATCTGAAGCATATTATTCTGGTAGGATACAGCCGGGCCGCGGAGGAGTACATTGACCGCATTGCACAGAATCCGCAGTGGGGCTATCATGTGCTTGGCCTTCTGGATGACAAGGTTCCGGAAGGTACGATATATCGCGGTGTGGAGGTGCTTGGTCCGACGGAGGGCCTAAGCGCACTTTTAGAGATCAGCCAGCCGGATGAGATCGCGATTACGCTCGGTCTGCCTGAATATTATAAGCTGGAGCGGATTGTCGCGATGTGCGAAAAATCGGGTGTTCATACCAAATTCATTCCGGACTACAGCAAAATTATTCCGACAAAGCCGTATACAGAGGATCTGATGGGGCTTCCGGTGATCAATATCCGTCACGTTCCGCTGTCTAATACGTTTAATATGATGGTAAAGCGTGTGATGGATATCATAGGTGCAATTGCCTGTATTATTCTCTTTTCGCCAGTCATGCTGGTGACAGCACTTCTGATTAAGCTGACGTCAAAAGGGCCGCTGATCTTTGCGCAGGAGCGCGTGGGGCTGCACAATGTCCCATTTAAGATGTATAAATTCCGCTCAATGGAGGTGCAGACAAATGCACAGGAAAAGGCGGGCTGGACGACCAGGAACGATCCGCGCGTGACGACGGTCGGAAAGGTAATCCGCCGTCTGAGTATCGACGAGATGCCGCAGTTTTTCAATGTTCTGAAGGGCGACATGAGTCTGGTAGGGCCAAGGCCGGAGCGGCCGCAGTTTGTCGAGAAATTCCGCGAGGAGATTCCAAGGTATATGGTGAAGCATCAGGTACGCCCCGGCATGACCGGCTGGGCGCAGGTCAATGGATACCGCGGCAATACTTCGATCCGTAAGCGGATCGATTGTGATCTGTACTATATTGAGAACTGGACGGTCGGTCTGGATGTGAAAATTTTGTTTTTGACAGTATTTAAAGGGTTTGTAAATAAAAATGCGTACTAGAGTACTGACCGCATAAAACGACACGGCATCCTGTTTTTTCAGCAGAAAGGCAGCTGGGAAGTGGGACGGCGTGGTCTGGGAATATCATGCGGTGAGTATACTCAGTAAGCCTGACAGGCAAGCAGAGAGGAGCAGCGCCAGATGGATAATAGGAGAAGACGAACAGGATCGGAAAGGGAAACGGCTGGCGGGCACAGACAGCAGAGGGCTTATAAAAGCCCGGGAGACAGCAGGAACAGCCGCCAGGGCTATTATGACGGCGGAGACGGCTATTACAATGAGGGAGACGGCTATGGCCGCCAGGGTTATTACGACGAGGAAGGCGGTTACAGCCAGCAGGGGTATTATGACGATGAGGGCGGTTACGGCCAGCAGGGGTATTACGACGAGGGAGACGGCTATGGCCGCCAGGAATATTATGAAGAGGGCGGCTACCGGGATACGCGTCGGGGCTCCTATGCGCGCGACTATGGAAATGGCAGCCAGGGATATTACGAGGAAAGAAGCGGACGGGGGCGTAAGAAAAAACACCGGAAGTGGGTGCTCGCACTGGAGATTATTCTTCTGCTGGTGATCGCGCTTGGCATCTTTGTGTTTTCCCAGATCGGGCGGATCGACCGGGAGAAGCTGCATGATATTCTGGTAAATACCGGGATTGGTGTGGAAGGCTACCGCAATATTGCGCTGTTCGGTGTGGACTCCCGCACAGGAGAGCTGGAGAGCGGGACGAACAGCGATACGATTATGGTGTGCAGTATCAACAATAAGACGGGGAAAATCACGCTGGCGAGCGTGTACCGCGACACCTATCTGGATATCACGAACGGAACCTACAGCAAGGCGAATTCCGCCTACGCAGGCGGCGGTGCGGAACGTGCAGTCAATATGCTGAATAAAAATCTGGACCTTGATATCACAGATTTTGTGACCGTTGATTTTAATGCTGTCATTGAAGCAGTCGATTTGCTCGGAGGGATTGACATTGAGCTGACGGATGAGGAAGTCACCTGGCTGAATGCTTATCTGGTAGAGACGTCTCAGGTGACAGGAAAGTCTTATGAAAATGTTGCCGGGCCAGGTATGCAGCATTTGAGCGGTATTCAGGCGATGGCATACTGCCGGATCCGGTACACAACGGGATGGGATTACAAGCGCACCGAGCGTCAGCGCCTGGTGCTGGAAAAGATTTTTGAGAAGGCGCAGCAGCAGGGAGTAACGGGGCTGGCAGGGATGATTACAACCATGTTTGACTATATCAAAACCAGCCTGAGCACAGCAGAGATCCTGAGCCTTGCGGCGAATATTGGTCGTTACGAGATCGGGGATACGATCGGTTTCCCATACGAAAAGCAGGGGGCCAACATCGCGGCGGGTGACTGCGTGGTGCCGGTGAATCTTGCGGCGAATGTATCGCAGCTGCACGCGGATCTGTTTGGAGATACCTCCTATACGCCGTCCCAGACCGTGCAGGAAATCAGCAACAAGATCATCAACGATACGGGAATCCAGTAAGGAGCTGCAGCTGCACAAATTGCTTCAGGAAGATTTCCCAATTTTGCTGTTTTGCATGAAATTTCGGTTGTAAGTGGCTGACTGCGGATTTGCTTTGCCGGAGGAGTGATGGATGGAAGAACAGATTCTGATAGATGTAGTGATACCGGCGTACCGTCCGGATGAGAAGCTGCACCGGCTTTTGCTGATGCTGATGCGGCAGACCAGGAGGCCCGCGCGGATCCTTGTGGTGAACACCGAGGCATCTTTGTTTGACGAGGCGTGCCTTGCAGGGACTTCTGGTGTCGAAGTAGTCCATATCCGGAAAGAGGAGTTCGATCACGGGGGAACACGGCATTGGGCGGCGATGCAGCTGGAGCATGCATTCGTGCTGTTTCTGACGCAGGACGCTGTGCCGGAGGATGAACATTTGCTTGAGGCGCTGTATCGTCCGTTCGCAGAGCATGCGCGTGTCGGGGCATCGTATGCGCGGCAGCTTCCGGCTGCAGACTGCAGTGTGCTGGAGCAGTATACCAGGGGCTTTAATTACGGGGATGAGAGCCGTATAAAGCAGGCGGAGGATTTGCCCAGGCTTGGCATCAAGACGTTCTTCTGCTCGAATGTCTGTGCGATGTACCGCCGCAGCACATACGAGGAGCTGGGAGGCTTCGAACGGCATACAATATTTAATGAAGATATGATTTTTGCAGGAAAGCTGGTGGCAGCGGGGTATGCGGTCGCTTACTGCGCAGACGCGCGGGTCGTGCATTCGCATAACTATAGTGGCTGGCAGCAGCTGCGCCGGAATTTTGATCTCGGCGTTTCACAGGCGGAGCATCCGGAGGTTTTCACCAGAGTAAAATCAGAGAGTGAGGGCGTCCGGATGGTGAAGCAGACGGCGGGGTATCTGTGCAGGACCGGGAAGCCGTATCTGCTGCCCAAGCTGGTATGGCAAAGCGGGTGCAAATTCCTGGGCTACCGACTTGGCAAAGGATACCAGAGGCTCCCGCGCTGGCTGATCCGGCGCTGTACCATGAACCCCGGCTACTGGGAGCGGCAGGGCAGTACGGTGCGCAGATAGCGCGCCGGATAAGGTTCTATAAGCTTGGCGGAGCCATTTTGCGGGCGCGGTCGCAAGCCGGAGGGCATGGATTTAAAGAAAGGATGGAATCAGATATGTGTGGAATTGTCGGATACATTGGAGCGAAGCAGGCGGCGCCGATCCTTCTGGATGGCCTTGACAAGCTGGAGTACCGTGGTTATGATTCCGCCGGTATGGCTGTCTACGACGGGAAAAAAATACAGTTTGCAAAGGCCAGAGGACGTCTGAAGATTCTGCGCGAGCTGACACATGACGGCGCGAAGCTGCCGGGCTGTCTCGGTATCGGGCATACGCGCTGGGCGACACACGGGGTTCCGTCCAATACAAATGCGCATCCGCATTTCAATGAGGCTGAGACAATTGCCGTCGTGCACAATGGCATCATCGAGAACTATGCGCGTCTGAAAAAGATGCTGGTGGGAAAAGGATACCGGTTTGTCTCAGAGACGGATACGGAGGTCGTCGCGCATCTTCTTGATTACTATTATGAGGGAGATCCGATGGATGCCATTTGCAAGGCAATGCAGCGTATGGAGGGATCCTACGCACTTGGGATTATTTTTATGGATCATCCTGGACGGCTGTATGCAGTCCGGAAGGACAGCCCTCTGATTGCTGGAAAAGCGGAGGACGGCTGTCTGATTGCGTCGGATGTTCCGGCGATCCTCAAGTATACGCGCGACGTCTATTTTCTGCAAAATGAAGAGATCGTCTGCATGGAGGCAGGGCAGATCAATTTCTTTAATATAGATAAAGACCCGATTGAGAAGACGGCGACGACGATTGAGTGGGATGTCTCAGCGGCGGAAAAAGCGGGCTATGAGCATTTTATGCTGAAGGAGATTTACGAACAGCCGAAGGCGGTGCTGGATACGCTAAATCCGCGCATCCGGAACGGGAAAATTGAGATCGAGGAGCTTGGAATGACGGATGAGGAAATCCGGGCGATTCACAAGATCTATATGGTGGCGTGCGGCTCTGCTTATCACACAGCTGTCACAGCAAAATACGTCTTTGAGGGGCTGGCACGGATCCCGGTGGAGACGGACCTGGCATCGGAATTCCGCTACCGCGATCCGATTCTGGATGAAGGGACCCTGCTGATTGTGGTCAGTCAGTCCGGCGAGACAGCGGATACGCTGGCAGCGCTGCGCGAGGCGAAGCAGCGCGGGGTACGCGTCCTCGGCATCGTCAATGTTGTGGGAAGCTCGATCGCGCGGGAGGCGGACAATGTTATGTATACGTGGGCAGGTCCCGAAATCGCCGTCGCTACCACAAAGGCGTACAGTACGCAGCTGGTTGCGGAGTATCTGCTGGCAATGAAATTCGCGGAGGCACGCGGTACGGTGACACAGCAGGAGATCGACGACATGCTGCTGGATCTGAGGCGTTTGCCGCAGCAGATTGAATTGCTGCTGGACCACAAGGAGAAGCTGCAGCGGTTCGCAAACCGCTATGTCGCAGCGCGGGATGTCTTTTTCATTGGAAGAGGGATTGACTACGCGATTTCCCTGGAAGGGTCGCTGAAGCTGAAGGAGATTTCCTACATTCACTCCGAGGCGTATGCTGCAGGCGAGCTGAAGCATGGGACGATTTCCCTGATCGAAGAAGGGACGCTGGTCGCTGCAGTCGTGACGCAGAAAGACCTGTATAAGAAGACGATCAGTAATATGGTAGAGGTGAAGACGCGCGGCGCGTTCCTGCTCGCGGTCACAAATGAGGGAAATACGGAAGTAGAGAAAGCGGCGGACTACGTGGTCTACATTCCGGAGACAAATAAATATTTTACCAATTCACTGGCGGTCATTCCGCTGCAGATTTTCAGCTACTACGTGGCGCTTGGCAAGGGCTGTGATGTCGACAAGCCGCGCAACCTGGCAAAGTCTGTGACGGTGGAGTAAATAATACCTTTGTTGTCTATGGCGCTGCTTGCAGCGCCTATACATAAGAGAATCATCAGAGTACCAGGAACGAACCGGGCAAGTGCGACGGGGTTCAGAACTGTTATCTCTGGCACGTTACTATAGCAAGTGAGGAACTGGAATGGAAGAAATCAGAAAGGAACATAACGAGGACGACTATGAAAAATACTGCATCCTGTGCCGCCGCCCGGAGAGCCGGACGGGCCGGATGATTGAGATGCCAAATGGCATGCATGTCTGCCCGGACTGTATGCAGAAGTCGTTCCAGATGATGCAGAATGCAGGCATCAGTTACAGTGATCTGATGCAGGTGTCCAGCATGGAAGATATGATGAAGCTGCTGGATAAGATGAACCTTAGCATGCCGTTTTTGCAGCCGGACTTTTTTGAGTCGGGGAGTGGGCAGGGCCGGACGGAGCATGCCACCCCGGCGCATTTCGGGGAAAGTGCTTCAGCGGAGCCGGATGCGGAGGGTGTGCCGGGTTCCGGGCATAGCGGAGCGGATTTTGGACATGAAGAGCGGAATTCCGGAGATCGTGATTCCGGTTTTTGCCAGGCCGGAGCGGATTCTGGGGATAGCAGAGCGGATTCGAGCCATAGCAGGGTGGATTCCGGAGATGGCAAAGCAGATTCGAGCCATAGCGGGGTGAATTCCAGAGATGGCAGAGCAGATTTGAGCCATAGCGGGGCGGATTTCGGAGGTGACAGACGGGGAGCCGGAACCAGTGGCTCAGGGGCTGGACAGGATGAGACGGATTCTGGAAATTGCCGTACAGTTCCTGAGAATACTCAGGCTGCTCCCGGAAAGAAAAAGGTACAGCATCCGGTTGCTCCGGCAGAGGATGCGGATGCAGAGCCAGGTCAGCCAGAACAGACAGAGGGCGAGAGCCACCGTCTGGGTTCGCACCGTGCGGACCGCTCGGGAAGCGGCTTCCGTATTCCGAATATCAGCCTGATCAATTTGAGTGATCTGATGGGAACCATGATGAATCAGCAGCGTGTCCGGAAAAAGAAGCCGAAGGAAGAGCAGGAGCCGAAAAAGGAGCTGGATCTGCGTACCGTCCCGGCGCCGCACAAGATCAAGGCGAGCCTGGATGACTATGTAATCGGACAGGATCACGCAAAAAAAGTAATTTCAGTCGGCGTTTACAATCATTATAAACGTATCGCGTCCGGCAGCTCGGACGATGTGGAGATCGAGAAGTCAAACATGCTGATGATCGGGCCGACTGGCTGTGGGAAGACCTATCTGGTCAAGACTCTGGCGAAACTTCTGGATGTGCCGCTCGCTATCGCAGATGCGACTTCTCTGACGGAGGCAGGCTATATCGGTGATGATATTGAAAGCGTGATCTCCCGCCTGCTTGCCGCGGCGGACAACGACGTCGAGCGCGCGGAACAGGGAATTGTTTTTATCGATGAGATTGATAAAATTGCAAAAAAGAAAAATGCGAACCAGCGTGATGTCAGCGGGGAATCTGTACAGCAGGGACTGCTCAAGCTGCTGGAGGGCAGCGAGGTTGAGGTGCCGGTCGGAGCGACGAATAAAAATGCGATGGTGCCGATGACAACCGTAAATACCAAAAACATTTTGTTTATCTGCGGCGGCGCTTTCCCGGGGCTGGAGGACATCATCAAGGAACGGCTGAACAAACAGGCGTCAATCGGCTTTTTGTCGGATCTGAAGGATAAATATGACAATGACCCGAAGCTGCTGTCGAAGGTAACGGTGGAAGACATCCGCGCGTATGGGATGATTCCGGAGTTCATCGGAAGGATGCCGATTATCTTTACCTTGGACGGGCTCGACAAGGATGCCCTGGTCAAGATCCTCAGAGAGCCAAAGAACGCAATCATCCGCCAGTACCAGAAGCTGCTGGCGCTCGATGAAGTTGAGCTGACCTTTGATGACGCGGCGCTGGAAGCAATTGCTGAGCGCGCGCTGGAGAAGAAAACAGGAGCCAGAGCGCTGCGTGCGATCCTGGAGGAATTTATGCTGGATATCATGTATGAGATTCCAAAGGATGACAGCATTGGAAGCGTGTGCATCACGAGGGAGTATATTGAGCACACCGGAGGTCCCGGTATCGCGCTGCGCAGCGCACTGCCGCAGGCGTGAAGCGGTACTTGTTTACAGCCGGGCGCCGCGAACAATCACTAGTTTCGCGATGCACACAAAATGCGTTTTCAACGCATTTTGGCGCTGCTGCCCTCGGGATTTTCGTGCATTCTGAAGAAAACTTCTACGTTCCACTCCGGTCGGCGCTAACCGAACGTCCACTGGACGTTCAGCCCCCTCACGGGACAGTGGATGCATGAGCAGTAACGATGGGTGAACAGTAACGAGAAGATAACTCTTGACATCGTTTGACAAAAATGTTATGCTGAAGTGTAATGGTTTGTAGCAAAAAATGAGGAGAGAGTGCATTCATGAATGAAGTACAGGAGCAGTTTTTAAAGACTTTGGAAAGCCTGAAGTCGTTGGCAAAGTCGAAAAAGAACATTTTGGAATACGATGAGATTCTGAATGCGTTTACCGGGCTTGAGCTGACAGAGGACAAGATGGATATGATTCTTGAGTACATGGAGAAGAATCATATTGATGTTCTGCAGGGGAAGTCTCCGGATGATATGCCGGATGATCTGCTGCTGGAGTCCGAGGACGATATTCTGCTTTCCGACAACGAGGAGATCGAGCTGATCAGCGACGTTGATGTGTTGGAGGGCGTCAGCACCGAGGATCCGGTCAGAATGTACCTGAAAGAGATCGGAAATGTACCTCTTTTGTCCGGCGACGAGGAAGTCGAGCTGGCCAAAAGGGTCGAGCAGGGCGATGAGGAAGCGAAGAAAAAACTGACCGAAGCGAATCTTCGTCTGGTCGTAAGCATTGCGAAAAAATACGTAGGAAGAGGCATGCCGTTCCTGGATCTGATTCAGGAAGGAAACATGGGGCTGATGAAAGCTGTGGACAAGTTCGACTACACAAAGGGCTACAAATTCAGCACCTATGCGACGTGGTGGATCCGTCAGGCAATCACGCGCGGCATTGCAGATACAGGGCGGACCATCCGTGTCCCGGTACATATGGTAGAGACAATCAATAAGACACTGCGCATGACGCGAACGCTTCTGCAGGAGTTTGGCCGGGAGCCAACCCCGGAGGAGGTAGCGCATCGGCTTGGAGTGCCGGTCAGCCGCGTGCGTGAGGTGCTCAAGATTTCCCGTGACCCGGTGTCTCTTGACACACCGATCGGTGAGGAGGATGACTCCCATCTCGGTGACTTTATCGAGGATGACACAGCGCTGTCTCCGTCCGATTCAGCGGCATTCTCCATGCTGCGCGAGGAGTTGAATGCGGCGCTGGAGTCATTGACTGACCGGGAACGGCAGGTGATCCAGCTCCGGTTTGGGCTGATTGACGGCCGCGCCCGCACGCTGGAGGAGGTCGGCAAGGAGTTCAATGTTACGAGAGAACGTATTCGTCAGATCGAAGCGAAGGCGCTGCGTAAGCTGCGCCATCCGACGAGGAGCAAGCGGCTTCGTGACTTTCTGACGTGATCAGCGGTGCAGGCGGCTGCGAGATTTCCTGACATGATCAGCTGTGCAGGCAGCTGCGAGATTTCCTGACATGATCGGCGGTGCAGGCGGCTGCGTGATTTCCTGACATGATCAGCGGAGCAGGCGGCTTCGAGACTTCCTGACATGATCAGCGGTGCAGGCGATTGCGCGATTTCCTGACATGATCAGCGGTGCAGGCAGCTGCGCGATCTCCTGACATGATCAGCGGTGCAGGCGGCTGCGTGACAGATGCACGATTGTATTTGTAAGGACAGGGGATAGCTCTCCGCTCTTCCCTGTGTTACTGGTTTGGTTTGTTGAGGCCATCGATCAGCTTTTCGATGACCTCTTTTTTCAGGTAGATATCAAAGCTGAGCAGGCAGATAAACGCAAAGAGCTGCAGTTCGTCGCGGTCGTCTCCCTCATAGTCGGAAAAAGAATTCGCTGCAGTGTGAAAGTTATCCAGAATATCATGGCCAATCTGCTTGATACGCTCCTCTCCGAGCGTGAAAATTTCCTGATAAACCTCCTCAACACACCAGCCATCCTTGCAGCCGAAGTGCGCTGTGCAGATCGGATCGAGGATCGACTGAATGTCAGTCAGCGGCAGGAAGCTTTTCATATAGTAGATGAAAATCAACAGAAACATGTGCTCTTTGGAGTAGCGCTTTTTCTGAGGCGGCGGTAGGAGCTTATTTTTTGCATAGTTGTTGATCATGGTTTTGGTCAGTATCTTGTCATCCTCGAAGCGCCGCGAGTTCTGCAGGTGCTCGTTCATGAAGCTTGTGACCTGGTCCATATAGAGATCGATGTGCGGGATCTCAGAGGGCCGGATATGATTCAGATGCGCGAGGCTGCCGAGGATGTCAGAGAGCATTTTTGTGTATTCCTGTTTCATAAATGGATTCACCTGGTCTTTCTTAGGGTAACAATTCCGTCATGCCATTTACATATCATTATAAAGGTTTCCGGGGGGAAAGACAAGGAGGAATTCAAAAGATGAGAAAGTTACTGTCTGCGAAACAGCACCCCCCACACAGGCACAGATAAAAGCGGACATGTATGGCCGCGGCAGACGCGAAGCGGCTCTCATTTTATAAGCCTGCAAATCTTTGAACAGACTTCTGTGCCTGCAGATTGATGCAAAATTAGCTTGAAGATGTGGGGAGAATCGGGTAGAATGGGAGGAGTGAAAGGAAGGGACTGGAAATGCGCAGGATGGAATTCAAGATGGAGCGCGAGGGACTGGTGAAGCCGGGGGACCAGGTGCATGTGACAGAGGGAGTACTTCCGTCGAGTTGGTACTATACGATTGAGCCGGCAGTGGCGATGTCAGCGAATTTTGGCAACCGGGAACGCCTGAAGGTGTTTGACGGGGTTGTGGCCGAAGTGCGGACAGACGAGAGCGGCTTTACGGTAGTAGCTGAGTTTGATGAGTGAGGCATACAGACCTGACATAGCAGATATTACCATGCTGCTCTGTAGCCCGGTAAGTCTGATATCCTGTAGACTGCATTGCTGTGGTCCGATACTCTGCTGTTTGCTGCGGAAGCTTTGCTTTAGAGGCTTTCTGACCTATACGAATAGATTTTTAGGATTTCATTTATAAATGAGCAAGTACACAATAGTGCACGATCAATTCCGCGTTGTACGGAGTGCATCGCGGGAATGCAGAGCATAATCTTTGATACAAAGACAATTCGTTCTGTTTTTGTGTATTATTTGATATTTGCTCCGTTACAGTTTTGACAATCGCATATACTATGGAGTTGCAAAAGGTCACTCGATCTGCGTGAAAGCAGAGGAATATCACAGAAAACTGTTGTTTTCTAAGGTGCAGGAAAGCTTTTTACAACTCCATCATCGAGGGGATAAAAATGGGTAAATTTGATACATTAAATCCGCAGCAGTACGAGGCGGTCTGCCATTATGAGGGACCGCTTTTGATTTTGGCAGGAGCCGGGTCCGGAAAAACAAGGGTACTGACGAATCGGGTAGCGTGGCTGATTGAAGAAAAGGGCGTGAATCCATGGAATATCATGGCGATTACGTTTACCAATAAAGCGGCAGGGGAGATGCGTGACCGCGTCGAGGCGATGCTGGACGGAGCGCTTGGCGGTGTCTGGGTGGCAACGTTTCACAGCACATGCGTGCGGATTCTCCGGCGCTACATAGACCGGATTGGGTTTGAAAATAATTTTACAATTTATGATGCAGATGACCAGAAATCCATTATTAAGGATATCTGCAAGCGGATGCAATTGGACCCCAAGCTGTACCGGGAACGCTTTTTTATGTCCGCAATCTCTGCGGCGAAGGACGAGATGCTCTCACCGGAGGACTTCGCGCTGCAGGCGCAGGGAGATCTCCGGCAGCAGAAGGTGGCGGAGGTCTACAAAGCATATCAGCGAGAGCTTTACGACAGCAATGCGCTGGATTTTGATGACCTGATTTACCGGACGGTAGAGCTGTTTGAGAGCTGTCCGGAGGTGCTGGAACAGTATCAGGAGCGGTTCCGTTTCATCATGGTCGATGAGTATCAGGATACAAATACGGCGCAGTTCCGGCTGATCAGTCTGCTCGCAGCGAAATACCGGAATCTCTGCGTCGTCGGGGATGACGACCAGTCCATTTACCGGTTCCGGGGCGCGAATATTATGAATATTTTGAATTTTGAGCAGATTTTCCCGGATACCAAAGTCATCCGCCTGGAGCAGAATTACCGCTCTACGCAGAATATTCTGGATGCAGCGAATGCCGTCATCCGCCAGAATGAGGGGCGGAAGGAGAAAACGCTGTGGACGTCGAATGGCGAAGGAGAAAAGGTACGGTTCCGCCAGTTCCTGAATGGTTTCGAGGAGGCAGAGTATGTGGCGGGAGTCATCAGCCAGAAGGTGTGCTCCGGCGAATGGAAGTACGGAGACTGCGCGGTGCTCTACCGCACGAACGCGCAGTCCCGGATGTTCGAGGAAAAGTTCCTTTATGCGAATGTACCGTACAAGATTGTCGGCGGTGTGAATTTCTATGGGCGTAAGGAAATCAAGGACGTTCTTGCTTACCTGAAGACGGTTGCGAACGGCCGCGACGATCTCGCTGTGCGCCGGATTATCAATGTGCCGAAGCGCGGCATCGGCGCCACCACGATTCTCCGGGTGCAGGAGTATGCCGAACAGCATGAGATCAGCTTCTATGACGCACTGCGAACGGCGGAGACGATTCCTGGGATTGGCAAGGGGGTGTCAAAGCTGCGGGCCTTTGTCCAGATGATTCAGGTCCTGCGCAGCAAACAGGAATTCGATTCCGTGAAGCAGCTGATTGAGGACGTGCTGGAGCAGACAGGATATATGGAAGAACTTCGCGCGGAGGGCACCGATGAGGCGCTGGACCGCATGGCGAATATTGATGAGCTGCTGAATAAGGCTGCCTCTTATGACGAGAGCAATGCACAGCCGACACTGGACGGCTTCTTAGAGGAGGTAGCGCTCGTCGCAGATATCGACAATCTGGAGGGGGACTCAGATCATGTTGTGCTGATGACGCTGCATGCGGCGAAGGGGCTGGAGTTTCCTGCGGTTTTCCTGGTCGGGATGGAAGACGGTACTTTCCCAAGCTACATGAGCATTTCCTCCGAGGACTCGGCGGACCTGGAGGAGGAGCGCAGACTCTGCTATGTCGGAATCACGCGGGCAATGCGCCATCTGTTCCTGACAAGCGCCAAGCAGCGCATGGTGCGCGGAGAGGTGCATTACAGCCGCGTCTCGCGTTTTATAGAGGACATCCCGAAGGAATTGCTCGCGGAACGCGAGCGTGCGAAGCCTGCAGATGTCTCTGCACCGGAAAAGCGGGAGCGCGGGGAGACGAAGGCACGCGCTGCCTACCGGCAGATGCGCGAGACCTTCAAAACCAAGGTCATGGCGCAGCAGCAGTTTGAAGTCAGGAAATCTGAGCATCTGAGCTATGGCGTCGGGGACCGCGTGCGCCACATCAAGTATGGCATCGGCACCGTGCAGGCCATCACCGAGGGCGGCCGGGACTACGAAGTGACCGTGAACTTTGACCGCGTCGGCGTCAAAAAAATGTTTGCCGCTTTCGCAAAGCTAGTGAAGGTGGAAGGATAGCAGCGGCCATCATTCAGAGTCAAAGTTGGCTGCTCTGAGCAAGGATAGGGCGAACTCTGTAGATATTACAAATGTTCCGGCTTAGTGGAACGATAGCTAACCAAGGCAGCGTGCAGCGGAGCCGATTGAGAAGGATGTCAGCGGGGGGGAATCAGTTGTCTGCGTGTACTGACAGGTTCCAGAAAACTGACTGGAGGCGCAGGAACGGACTTTGAAGCGGGTGTTACTGTTTATGGCTATCTGTGAGCAGAATGCTGGAGCGTCGTGTTCGTACGTATGAGACAGAATAGCTGCCACAGATTGGCTGTGAAACAGCAACCTCTACACAGCCACAGACAGAAGCAGACAATTATGGCCGCGACAGACGCGAAGCAGTTGGTCTGTAGCTCGGCGAAAAGGAGCTGTGAAACAAGTCGCCATTTCCTGTACGACGCCAACGGAATACTATAGAAAACCGCTATCGTTCAAAATACAGAAAGGTCTTTTTTCACAACCCCTTTTCGCCGACATTGTATGAGCAGACTGTGCATCGGCACAGACTGCGAGTTGTCGGTGGCAGTTGCGGAGGTCTTCGGAAGCCTTAGAACCTGTAGACGAACGATAAGAG
>DKWE01000033.1:41639-41785 GCA_002491565.1 Lachnospiraceae bacterium UBA7160
GAACCTGTAGACGAACGATAAGAGTCTGCAAAGCCTGGAGCCATACTTCGCGTCCGGGATGCATGAATAGTAACGCAAATAAGTTTGAAATATAATGTTTTTAAAAAAATATATAGTAAATTTCCACGGACTGTGATATACTATAT
>DKWE01000033.1:42054-42928 GCA_002491565.1 Lachnospiraceae bacterium UBA7160
GACTGTGATATACTATATGAAAACTAGGCTGCGGGATTTTGCGGCCGTAAAATGACAGGGCGGTACGACCCGCACCGGAAAGGACGTGTTTATTATGGTAAAGCTGGACGAATTGCTTGAGGCTCTGAAGAGAAGAGATGAGGACAAGAATAAGAATACCGTACTCTGGATTCTCGCGGTTATCGGCGCAGTAGCAGCGGTAGCGGGCATCGCATATGCGGTATACCGTTACTTCTCTCCGGATTATCTGGAGGATCTGGACGACGACTTCGAAGATGACTTCGACGATTTCTTTGAGGATGACGATTTCCCGGAGATGGACGAAGAGAAGAAGAGCGAAGCAAAAGCTGAGGAAAAGGAAGAAGCCGAGGCGAAGGCAGAGGAAGAAGTAAAAGAAGAGCCGGCAGCAGAAGAGAAGACGGAAGAAGCAGCAGAAGAGACCGCTGAGGAAGCAAAAGAGGAAGCTTAAGAGCAATTACTGACGAGGGCTGCACTTAATTGAGATTGCCCCCGGAAGGGGACAAAGAGATGTCGGAAATAAACAGGGCAGATGCTATGCGGCATCTGCCTGTTTTTCCCTCCGGCATTTGTTTTATAGTGTTGCGAACGGGCCATTGCAGATGGCACTAATTTGCGATTTAGACACATGCAAATGAAATCCTGCGTAAAATGGGAAAACTTTGGCTCCGGTTTATCCTGGTCAGGTCCTTATGAATATCTCAGGATATTTTCATTTGTCAGGGGCAGAGGGTGTTGCGAAATGAAGCAAAACCATAAACACTGGTAGTTGGTCGAGTGGTTCTATACCATAGAATGTGGATTTCGGTGTTTTGCAATCCCCTTATTCTGTGTAGATGTATATTGAAACAGGAAG
>DKWE01000033.1:43307-47842 GCA_002491565.1 Lachnospiraceae bacterium UBA7160
CACTTATTCTGCGTAGATGTATATTGAAACAGGAAGAAACTTTATTGATGCAGCAAGAGCATGGTTCAGGCTGAGTGTGCTATTCTGCAGGGATATTGTAAAGCATACATCTGGCTGCATTGACTGTTGAAAAATTATTAGAGGGAAAAGTTTCCCAATTTACCGTACTATAGAAATGCGACACTTTTGCCTTATCATACAGTTATAAGTTTGTTCTAAAATACAAGGAACTGCTTGTTTGGGTATTTTGAGAAGCATACAATATGTTAAGTTCTTTGTCTTTTGGTACAAGCATATAGTCCGATCATTTCACTTGCGGAACTATATGCTTTGCAACTTTGTATCTGAAAATGAAGCATTTATGCGGTTTCATCATGCTTTGGGTTCATATAGTCCGGTGTTTTGGGAAAGTTTTATTCGAAATTAAATTGTAGTATGAAAGGCACAGGTACAGGAGAGACAGCATGAAAAAAGGTGACATTTTAGAAGGAATGATTGAACACGTTGATTTCCCGAATAAGGGGAGAGTTATGACCCCGGAAGGAACCGTGACAGTGAAGAACGGCATTCCCGGCCAGCGGATCCGTTTCCAGATCAATAAGAAGCGGAAAAATCAGGCGGAAGGCAGGCTCCTGGAAGTGCTGGAACCGTCTCCTCTGGAGACGCGTGCACCGCAGTGCAGCAGTTTCCCGGCCTGTGGCGGCTGCATGTATCAGACTATGGCATACGAGGACCAGCTGCGCATGAAAGAGCAGCAGGTAAAGACAATTCTGGATGCTGCGATCACCCAGGCAGGTCAGGTTGATGCGTCCGGCGCGCCTGATTACGTATTTGAGGGAATCAAAGGGAGCCCGCATGAGTTTGCCTACCGCAACAAGATGGAGTTCTCCTTTGGAGATGAATATAAAGACGGCCCGCTCTCCCTTGGACTGCACAAAAAAGGCAGCACCTATGATGTTCTGACTGTTTCAGACTGCCAAATCGTCCACCCGGATATGACTGCGATTCTGACTTGCGTGCTGGAGTATTTCCGTGCGTACCCTCCTGTTAGCAGTGAAACTGGTGGTTCAGATAACGTTATGTCGTCAGGAATTGTTGGACAGATTGCTGAAACGAATCGGAAAGATACTCTCAACAGCAAGAACGATGGCGTAGAAAATACGGTGTTGTCGAGAGCCAGCGAACAGGATGTTGAATTTAGCCGGAAAGATGTCAGCGGCAGCAAGGCGGATAGTGTGAGCGGGACTACGGTGTCAGGAGTCGGTGCACAATGCGACAATTCTGCCCAGAAAGATATGAGTGGCAGCAGGGCGGATAGTGTGGTCGGCACTGTGGAGTCAGGAGTCGGTGCACAATGTGACAATTCTGCCCAGAAAGATATGAGTGGCAGCAAGGCGGATAGTGTGGTCGGCACTGTGGAGTCAGGAGTCGATGCACAATGTGACAATTCTGACCAGAAAGATATGAGCGGCAGCAAGGCGGATGGTGTGGCTGGCACTGTGGAGTCAGGAGTCGGTGCACAATATGACAATTCTGACCAGAAAGATATGAGTGGCAGCAAGGCGGATGGTGTGGTAGGCACCGGGGAGTCAGGAGTCGGTACACAATGCGACAATTCTGACCAGAAAGATATCAGGAATAGCAGGACGGCTGAAATGGAAGAGTGTGCTGACAGAATCCCACTGTACTATCATAAGATGTCTCATAAGGGATATCTGCGTCATCTCTTGCTTCGCCGTGCAGAGACAACCGGCGAAATTCTTGTGAATCTTGTGACAACAAGTCAGAAGGATTATGATCTGACCTCATTGGTCACGCGCCTGATGTCCTTGTCACTTGACGGTACCATTGTCGGAATTCTGCATCATATCAATGATTCCGTTGCAGATATCGTCCGTGCCGACGAGACACGGATCCTCTGCGGCAAAGATTACTTTTATGAGACAGTCCTTGGCCTGCGTTTCAAGATTACGCCATTTTCATTTTTCCAGACGAACACGCTGGGCGCGGAAATTCTCTACAGCACTGCTCGCGACTACATCGCTGACACGCGTGACAAAACCGTGTTCGACCTCTATTCCGGTACTGGCACCATCGCGCAGCTCCTCGCCGCCGTCGCTAAAGAAGTCACAGGAGTAGAAATCGTCGGGGAAGCAGTCGAGGCAGCCCGCGAAAATGCCCGCCAGAACGGTCTTACCAACTGTCATTTTATCGCAGGAGACGTCCTGAAGGTTCTGGACGACCTGCCCAATCCGCCCGACATGATCGTCCTCGATCCGCCGCGCGACGGCATTCATCCAAAGGCCCTGCCAAAGATCATCCACTATGGCGCCGACCGCATCGTCTACATTTCCTGCAAGCCCACCAGCCTCGCAAGAGACCTGCAGGTATTGATTCCGGGAGGGTATCGCGTGGAGAAGGCATGCTGTGTGGATTTATTTTGTTCGACTGTGCATGTGGAGACTGTGGTGGGACTACAAAGGAAAGATATCTAGAAATCCTTGAATTTACGCACTTTGTAGAGATTTTCAGTTTCAATAAAATCGGTGAAAATCACAAGGAAAAACTGCTTGTGCAGAAAGTTACCGTTGTGGTTGCCTTAGACCTCGGTACGGGGAACACAAAAAGTCCTGAATATGAAAGTGAATAGTGAACTATCAAATATTTGGTAGATTATAGGGATGCTTGAATGAGAGTGTCCCTATTTTTTTATAAAAATTTAGGAGGAAAATGAAATGGCGAACACAGCGACAAGAGCAAACAAAGAAAAGAATACCCGCACAGTTACTTTCAAGAGCAAGGAACACGAAAAGTTTTATCAGAAATATCTGCCACGGTGCAGGTATCAGGATGAGTACCACAAGGCACTGGTTTACTGTCTTGGAATTGACCGGGACACAAGGGAGCATGTGGATCAGATATATGATTTCAGAACAGGCAATATAAACCCGGAATGCCTGCATGAAGGGTGGCAGACCAGCGGCAGTGTGAAGATCGTCCGGATGGCGTTCAATCTGTACTGCGACGGCACACCGTCTATTTATAACTATGACGATTCGGATCTGAGAGGACAGTTAGAAGAAGTCCAGCGCTATACAGTGAGTGATTTGTTCTGCTGTGGCTATGCCCGTTACTTTTGGGAAGCAGTCAAGATCCGGTATCCGGAGTATTGCTACTACGTGGATTGGGAGGATATGTATGTTGAAAATTAGACTGCAGGGGACAATCAAGGATATTCAGTGGTTTAGGAGGCTTCTGGAACGACATGAGGAAGTGAAGGTGAAGGAAGTCTCAAAGCACTTTACGAATAAGGGAACAAACAAGTATTTTCGTGTTTATGCAGAAGTAGAAAAAGAAGAAAAGTAGAGCAGGAGGAAAGTATATGTGCAGAGTAATCGCAATCGCAAACCAGAAAGGCGGAGTGGGCAAGACTACTACCTGTGTGAATTTAGGAATCGGGCTGGCAAGAGAAGGGAAGAAGGTGCTTCTGGTGGAGGCAGACGCACAGGGCAGCATGGCGGTGAGTTTGGGAATCGCAGAGCCGGACGAGCTGGATGTGACGCTTGTAAATATCATGGAGAAGCTGATTAATGACGAGGATTTGAAGCTGAGGGAGGGGATTATCCACCATGAGGAGGGGATTGATTTTATCCCGGCGAATATCGAGCTGGCAGGCTTGGAGACATCACTTGTGAATGTTATGAGCCGGGAGACGATCATGCGGCAGTACCTGAACGGCTTGAAAAGCCAGTACGAGTACATCCTGATTGACTGTATGCCCTCGTTAGGGATGATTACCATAAATGCCCTTGTAGCGGCGGACAGTGTGCTGATCCCGGTGGAAGCGGCTTATCTTCCGGTAAAAGGGCTGCAGCAACTCATTAAGACCATTGGACGGGTACACCGGAAATTGAATCCGGCACTTTCCATTATGGGGATTTTGCTTACGAAAGTAGACCGGAGAACGAATTTTGCAAGGGATATTTCCGCACAGATCCGGGAGGTTTATGGAGACAAAATCCATATCTTTGAGAATTGTATTCCGATGTCTGTGAGGGCGGCGGAGACAACAGCGGAGGGCAAGAGTATTTATCTCCATGATCCCAAAGGGATTGTAGCGAATGGGTATCGGTGTCTGACAGGGGAGGTGCTGGAACATGAAGAGTAAGAGCGCACAGAAAGTCAAGTTGGCTTCTTATGATGATTTGTTTGGAACCAGTGAACTCGTGTCTGGCGAAGCGGTTACTTCTGTACTGGTCAGCCAGTTGCATCCGTTCAAAGGCCATCCGTTCCGGGTGGCCGATGATGCGAAGATGCAGGAGACGGTGGAGAGTGTGAAGCAGCACGGCGTATTGGTGCCGGGAATTGTCCGCCCGTATCCGGATGGAGGATATGAGATCATATCGGGACACCGCAGACGGAGAGCCTGCGAGCTGGCGGGCATAGAGGAAATGCCGGTGATTATCCGTAATCTGGATGATGATGCCGCCACAGTGATTATGGTGGATGCGGTGCGCCCGTAAGGCGTATGGGTT
>DKWE01000032.1:0-21826 GCA_002491565.1 Lachnospiraceae bacterium UBA7160
GAACGTCCCGTGGACGTTCGATTCGCGCCCTCGGGGAAGAGTGACTGCAACCGTTACGAGCTTTGTTCATTTCTCCAATTCATAGTAAACCGCCAGCATCTCTCCCACGCTCCACGCCTGTGCGTAGCAGCCGCGCGATTGTACCGGTCTCTTCCCGTCATAGATTTCCGCTGCCTGGCCGATACAGCCCTCTCGGAAGCAGGTCTCAAAGATCCGCAGCTTTTCCATGACGTCCCTCCGGCTCCCTTGCGGCGCTTCCCAGCGAAGCTTTGCCCTCAGATACGCACCGAGCGGATAGACCCAGACGGTTCCCTGGTGATAGGCCATATCTCTTTCATACTGGCTTCCCGTGCAGAACGGATGAAACTCAGGGTCCTCCGGCGCAAGTGTCCGAAGCCCGTATGCGGTATAGAGCTTCTCTTCGATCTTATCCAGAATCCGGCAAGCCTGCCGCGCATCCACCATAGAATACGGCAATGACAGCGCCCACACCTGATTGCAGCGCAGCTGCTCCTCTGCATACCGGCGTTCCTCCTCCAGAGAAAGGACATCCCGCAGATAGCCCCTCTCCTCCATCCAGAACTTTTCCACAAAGCTTTGCCTTGCCTTTGCAGCCAGCGCCCGGTAGGTCTGCTGCTCCTTTGTCCCGGCCTCCGCCAGAATGCAGAGTGCATTATACCACAGCGCATTGATCTCCACGGTCTTTCCGTGTCTCGGTGTCGGAAGGATATCGCCGAAGCGGACGTCCATCCAGGTCACCTGCTCATCGCCCGCCCCGGCACTGACCAGACCGTCCGCATCCATAAAAATATGGTAATCGGTCCCTCTCCGGTACCAGGAAACGATCTCCTCCATCACAGGAAGCAGATCCGCAAAAAATTGCTGATCACCGGACACCCGTCTATATTCATATACGGCTTCTATGAACCACAGGGAGGCATCCGCCGTATTGTACATCGGCGCGTCCTCCCCCTCCGGAAACAGATTCGGCATCAGGCCCCTCTGGCAGTAGGCGGCAAATGTGCCGAGAATGCTCCTTGCTCTCTCAAACTGCCCCGTCAGAACAGCACACCCAGTTACCGCGATCATCGTATCACGTCCCCAGTCACCGAAAAATGGATACCCGGCAATGATCGAATCTCCGCCTGTCGACTCCCGCTTCACCAGAAACTGATCCGCACACCGCACCAGCTTCCTCGCTGCAGGATGCTGCAGCCCGGCACCCTCCTGCAGCGCCGAAAGTCTGCGCAGCTCCGCCTGAATACAGTCTTCTGTGTGCAGCCCCTGTTCAACCAGATGATCGCTGTAGAGCAGCTCCAATTCTGTATCATCGTCCTTCGCCTCAAAGGCCACTTCATGATTGATCACTGCACTGCCCACCGCATCCCTTCCGTCCCGTGCATCACAGAAAAAATACAGATCACGGATCCGCTCTTCTTCCACCGGGCGTATGCTGCCGTTCGTCCGGTAATACAAGGTCCTGCCATTACTCTGAATCGTATGCTCCCCCACCGCAAACGCCTGGTTCTCACCCGGCCGGCTGTTTTTTGCCGCAAACTGAAGCAGCGGACGCACCAGAAGCCGGACCCGGATCCCTCGCGGCGCCCGGACCTTCCAGGAGATCCCGATCGTATTCTCCTCATGCACCATGACGAGCTGTTTGTAAACCGTGACCGGACCGGCCTGGTAAACCCACACCGGAAGCCCCTCCCACTCAAACATCTGAAGCAGCTCATGTCCCTGCTGATTTTTCGTAGATGTCACATAGGATTGCCCTGACAGCTCATACGATACCGGTTCCGTGCTCCCCTCCCCTGTAAGCTCCACAGTCTCCTGCAAAGCGGTGATATAGTGATACCGGAAATTCGGCGCCTTCTCCGCCGCCATCAGCAACGCATGATCTCCTCTGGATACCGCTCCGGTCACAGTCAGAGAACAGTACCCTCCCAGTCCGTTGGTAAGAAGAAAGCAACGCGTTTCTCTGTCCTCTTCATTCCTCCAGTCATTCGGCCCAAATCTCATTCGTCTCACACCTCCCACGCTTCTCCGTATACCGTCACCTGTCCGCGCCAGGACCGTACCAGCTCCGTCCGCGTCACGCGCTGTTCCTTCCCGAGATACACCTGGTTTCCATCCGAGATCAGCCTGCGGTCCGCCTCCGGAAGCCGGATCTCATCAGACTCTGCTCCGTCCACCTTTTTCGCATTATAAATCACCCACAGTCTGCGATACGCATCCGTCCTGCTGTCCGCGTCAACAGAAAATGCCACAATTCCCGCGTCTGTCTCATAAAACCGGATCTTTTCCAGTGCTTCCCGCCCGCGTTTCCGGTAAACCGCCATCGTCCGGCGCAGCTTCAGCATCTCTCTGTAATACTGCATCAGATCCTCAAACTGATACATCCGCTCCCAGTCCAGTGCATTCAGCTCCGGCGAAGAGGCATAGCTGTTTCCATCCCCCAGTTTCGTCCTCGCCGCCTCTTCCCCCGCCTGGAAAAAGACGGTCCCCAGACTCGTCATCACAATCCCCGCCGCAAAGCGGTTTGCCTTCAGGACTTCTTCATCTCTGCCTGCAAAATCCGGCTTTTCCAGCATCGTAATATTCAGCTTGTCCCACAGCGTCCAGTTGTCATGCGCAGACACATAGGTGATCGTCTGTCCCGGTCCATGAGGCTGATAGCCGCCTGCTCCGTCGCACCATGCAAGTACGCAGGACCGGATCGCTGATTCCATCCCCTGTCTTCCGTTTACAAAGCCCGGGACCTTTGCCTCTGTCACGCTCCCCTTTATCGCATCCCTCGTATCATCATTGAATATGGCGATTGTTTCTTCCAGCTGTGCCACATTCTTTTTCACCGCAGCCACGGCTCCATCCTTCATCGCTGTCTCGGTGCCGGACCACGGTTCCCCATACAGGAACATGCGGCTTCCTCCCGGCAGCTCCCGCAGCCGTCTGCGGATTTCATTCATCGTCTCTACATCATGCAGCCCCATCAGGTCAAACCGGAATCCGTCAATATGGTATTCCTTCGCCCAGTAGCAGACCGAGTCTGCCATGTACTTCCGGTACATGAGATGCTCGCTTGCCGTATCATTTCCACAGATGGAACCGTCCGACCATGTCCCGTCCTCCCGGAAACGGTAATAATAGTACGGCACCGTCCTCTGGAAACAGGAATCGGAAGAATACGTATGATTATAGACCATATCCATGATCACCCCGATCCCAGCTTCGTGAAGGGCCAGCACCATCTCCTTAAATTCCCGGATACGCACTCTCCCATCCTCAGCATCGGTCGCGTAGCTTCCCTCCGGGACATTGTAATTGACCGGATCATATCCCCAGTTAAACTGCGTCCGGAAGTCTCCTGCCTCATCCACGGAGCCAAAGTCAAAACACGGAAGCAGATGCACATGTGTAATTCCCAATGTTTTCAGATAGGCAAGCCCGGTGGGCTTCTCCCCTTCTCCATTTAAAGTGGCATCTGCAACGGCAAAAGCCTTATACTTTCCCCGGTACGCTTCCGGGATGCCGGAGCTTTTTGCAAAGGAAAAGTCTTTGATATGAAGCTCGTAGATCACCGGCAGGAACTGCGCATCATACCGCCAGGTATCCTCGTGCCAGTGCTCTGGGCAGGTATCCTCCAGATCCACGACCATACTCCGCTTTCCATTGCCCCCGCAGGCCCTCGCATAGGGATCCTGTGTCTCCTGCACTCCCTCCTCCGTGCAAACGGTGTACGTGTAATACAGATTTTTCACGTCCGGCGCCAGATGGAGCACCCACGTTCCCTGTTCCGCGCGTTCCATCGCAATGGTCCTCAGAAGGTCATCCTTCCCCGGATCTCCGCTCCGGTACAGATTCAGGCTCACTGCCTCTGCGGTCGGCGCCCAGAGCCGGAACGCCGCTCCCTCATCGCTCCAGGTACAGCCCAGATCCTCGCCGCCATAATAATAGGTCTGCTCAAACAGCTCCGACTCAAAATAATGTTTCCACTCTGCAGGTGTTTTTCTCATCCTGTCATTCCTCCCTGTCTAAAAGAGCAGGGGCTGTGATAAAGCCGCCTCTTTCTGCGTGAAAACAGCGAAATACCGAAGAAAACCGTTGTTTTCCAAATCGCAGGAAGGACTTTTTTCACAGCCCCTTCTTGTCAGCCTTTTACAGCTCCGCCGGATACTCCCTCCACATAATACTTCTGCATACTGATGAACAGTGCTGCAATCGGTATGGAAATCAGCACACAGCCCGCCGCAAACTGCGTATAATAGTCATTGATAAATTCCCGCTCCAGCATTTTGAACAGTCCCAGCGCCACGGTATAGTTGTCATAGTTATCTCCCATAATGACACTTGCAAAAATGAAGTCCATCCACGGAGAAAGGAACGATGTGAGCACCGTGTAGACGATGATTGGCTTCGACAGCGGTACCGTGATCTTGAAAAAGGTCTGCATTCTGGTCGCACCGTCCAGATAGGCCGCCTCGTCCAGCGCACGCGGAAGTGTGTCAAAAAAGCCTTTTGCGATGAAGAAGCCAAGTCCTGCGCCGCCGGAGTACACCATAATCAGAGCTGCGAGTGACTGTGTGATGCCGATTCCCTTCAGTATGTAATATATGGCAATCATAGACATAAAGCCAGGGAACATTCCAAGAATCATCGCGATATTCATCAAGGGCTTTCTCATCCGAAAGCGCATTCTCGACATGACATAGGAAACAGCAAGCACAAAAAACGTCGAGATCACACAGCTGCAGACCGCTACGAACAACGTATTGGTAAACCACCTGGTGAAGTGGAACTGCGTGTTATCCGTCAAAAGCCTTACGTAGTTGTCAATCGTGTAGCCCTTTGGAAAAAAGTAGGAGGTATACGAACCCGATTCTTTCCGAAAAGACGTCATAACTACCCACATAATCGGAATCATCCAGATGAAGGACAGGACAGACAGTGTGATATAGGATGCCACATCCTTCATTTTTTTATTTCTTGACATAGACCCTGAATTAAACATTACTGGAACGCCTCCTCATTATTGTATGCGGATGTCCTGCGGTAAGTCAGCAGTGAAAATACCGCTGATATCACAAACACAAGAATACCAATCGTTGACGCGTAGCTGTAATCCTTACTGCTTACCGTCAGCTTATACAGCCAGGTAACCAGCAGGTCTGTCTTTCCCGCCTGATAATAGTCGAGCGTACTCGGGCCTCCTCCGGAAAGCAGATAGATCACATTGAAATTATTGATATTTCCAATAAACTGTGTGATCAGATACGGGGTTGTCACGAAAATAACATACGGCATCGTAATCTTCCGGAACATCACGCTTGCATTTGCACCGTCCACGCGTGCCGCCTCATACAGCGATTCCGGGATATTCATCAGAATACCTGACGTGATCAGCATCGTATACGGAATACCAATCCACAGGTTCACGACGATAATCGTCACCTTTGCCATCGTGGCATCCGTGAGGAAGGGAATACTTTCTTTGATCCAGCCCATGCTCTTCAAAAGAACATTCACCGCGCCATCCGGCTGAAGCATCGTCTTCATGACCAGAAGCGACACGAAGGACGGGATTGCGATCGACATAACGAACATGGTTCTCCAGAACGGTTTAAATTTTACACTCTTCCGGTTGATCAGCAGAGCAAGAAGGATTCCGCCAATATAGTTCAGCAGTGTGGCAAAAACTGCCCATGTAATCGTCCAGCCGAGCACCGGCCAGAAGGTCTGCGAAATCAGGCCGCCCGAGCCAAGGATCGTCCCGAAGTTATCCAGCCCGATCCAGTCGAACAGATTTCCCGGCGGCTGATGCGTATTGTCGTAGTTGGTGAACGCAACCAGAATCATATATACCAGAGGCATCACCGTGAAGGCCAGAACACCGAGCATCGGAAGCGCCAGCATGGTGCGGTGAAATTTTGCATCAAGGTACGTCTTCACATCATCGATAAAGCCCGGGATATGCTTTCCCTTTGCCTCAAGCTCCTGCACCTCCAGAGCCGACTTCAGATTTGCCCTCCAGGTCATCACAAACGCGACGATCACAAACAGGCACAGCACGCCCCAGAGCAGAAGCAGCATGGAATTATCTCCCTCTGCCAGCACATCAATTCCAAGCGTCTCATCAAATACCCATCCCTGTGTCTGTGTGCCCAGCGTGATCATTCCCTTCAGAGCCTCGATCCCGCTCTTTGCCATATACAGAAGAAAGGACACTTCCAGAAACAGAAAAATACATCCTTTCACGATCTGCTTTCTTCTCAGATTCGCGATTCCCATGATTACGAGAGATAATTTTGCCCAGATATCCCCCTTCGATACCACCCCGGCCACAACTGACTCCGGCAGCACTCTCTTTTTTCCTGTTTTACCCATACGATTCTCCTTCTGACAGAAGCGGAGCTGCCGCAAACCCGGACAGCCCCGCCAACATCTCCTGCCTGATATTACTGTTCACGGCCATCCTGGTTGCGAACAGTAACTGCATGATTATTCTCCGATCCTTGACAGAATTCCTGTCACCATGGTATCCAGCTTTTCCTGCATGTTATCTTTCGTCACTGCTTTTGCAATACAGTCCTGTCCGAATGCTTCCATCGGTGACCAGAAATTTGCAATCTGCGGAATAGACGGCTGTACCGTAGAGGTCTTTACCTGCTCAGAAAGCACTGCGACCGCCGGGCTTGTAGCAAGGAGATCAGTGTCATTTACAAGGTTCAGATTCGTCGGGGAAGAATTACGCACCTCGAAGCGGATCTTCTGACACTTCTCACTGGAAAGGTACTCCGCAAACAGCATAGACTCCAGCGGATATTTTGTCTGCGCATTTACACCGTACAGGTTGAAGTTTACGATTGTGCTCGGACTCATCTCCGTTCCATCCTCAAGCGTGACCGTCGGCACAGTCGTTACGCCAAAGTTCTCACCCAGGCTCTCCTGAATCGCTGACGCGTTCCAGGTACCAGTCAGCGTTGCCGCCAGCGTGCCATCCTTGAAGGCTGCAAGGAGCAGCGCATCGTCATGATTTTTCACCTTCGGATTCGTTGCAAGTCCAAGAAGGTAGTCGCCGACCAGAACGCCGTTCTCATTGTTGAAGTCACACTGCGTCGGGTCTGAGCCATCCTCGCCAAACAGCGTGCAGCCTGCTCCGAAGAAGAAGGAAGAGGTATACCAGCCGTTATCAAGATCCATAGAGAAATTCGTCACATCGTCCCCAAGGTCCTTCGCCAGCATCGTATCCAGGTTTTTCACCTCATCCTCTGTGTACTTGCTCTTGTCATAGTACATAAAGAAGGAATTGGACGTATTCGGGTATCCATACATCTCTCCATTGATGGTAGCCGCATCTACGGAATTCGGAAGATTGTTTGCGATGATTTCTTCTTTATTCTTTGTTACGCGGTACAGCACGCCTGCCGCCTGAAGCTCTGCGAGCTGATCCGATGCAAACTCGAAAACATCCGCTGCCACCGACGGGTCCTTCAGAACCTCCGTCTTTGCATCTGCCGAGCTGACGACCGCTGTGTTAATCGTCCAGTCTGCTGCCTCCGGATGGTCCTCCTTGAAATTCTCGATGATGGTCTGAAGCATCTCCTGATCTTCCTGTGATCCCCACACCTTGATTTCTGCGTCGGACGCATACTCCGCTGCTGACACACATCCTGTCGCCATTGCCGCTGCCATCACTGCTGCAAACATGGCTGCTCTCATTTTGTTTCTCATAAAACTGTTCTCCTTTCCTGTTTCCGCCCCCCGGCGGCTGCTCTTTTGATGAAAAAATTCTAGCACTGAGAACCGTTTTACCAGTACAAAATACTAAACCCGATTTATAAATTTTTATACTTATTGTAAATCCTTCCCTGTTTTTATTATGGTTCACGGTCATCCTGACCACGAACCATCACGCGCCTATTTCTTACTTTGGATCTCCTCCACCCGCTCGTCCATCATTTTCAAAAATTCATCCGTCTGAATCTCCCCCGCCAGGAATCCGGGCATATATTCTGTGAAAAATTCATTCTGAATTTCCTGTTCCCATTGAAGCTGAAAATTCGGCATCACACGGTAGTCCATCTCTGTGGCCGCTATGTAGGAATCCATCAGTGCGCTGCCATCCGATACATCTTTCGTGTCCTGTGCGCACCGGATCCGAAATTCCAGAGCCCTCACCGCTCCCTCTGTAACCTCATCGGAGTATCCGCTTGTCACCGCCCATGCGCTCATCTGCGGAGAATTCATCAGAATCCCGCCCGGGAACGGGGCAAACCTGTACTTCTCGTAATTTTCCTCCCCGATTGTCTCAAACATCCATCTCCCATTCGCAATCAGAGCTGCCTGCCCATCGATCAGTCTGGCTGCCGTCTGATCGTAGTCCAGCTCCAGCGCATCGGGAAACGTATAGCCGTACAGCCGCCGCAGGAATTCCATCAGCTCCCTCATCTCCTCATTTTGATAGCTGTCCGGCAGTCTCTTATCCAAAAACTCCTTTCCTTCCGCATCCCCGTAAATATAAGCCGTCGCCAAAAGCATCGGCACCCAGTAAGATCCCGAGCCGTGCAGAGCAAGCGGCGTAATCCCGTCCTGCTTCAATGCATCCAGACAGTCCCAGAATTCCTCCCAGGTCTGCGGAAACTCCTCATACCCGGCACTTGCAAGCAGATCCTCCCGGTAAATGATCCCTGCATACGTGTGGACGTTGTTGCCCAAAGGAGACAGGTACACCCTGCCGTCAGGCTCCGTGCAGCCCGCCAGAATATCCGGATTCATCGCATCCAGCCAGAAATCTGACGCTTCCATCCACGGCTTTAAATCCACCAGACGGTCATTCTCCGCCAGTACCCGGTAAAAATCATAATCAAACCCCGCGTCCGTAATCAGAACCGGAAGCTGATCCAGTACATTCCACTGCTTCAGCTTATTGCGGTACCCACTGGTGCTCTCAATCAGCCAGTTCGGCTCCATCCGGTACTCCCCGGCAAATTCCTGGTTGAAGTCCTTCACAAACTGCTCATTGTCACTCTGGTTCGTCAGCGGCTCCACACGGAATGTGACCGGGATCACCACCTCTGTCTCCGTCTGCGGGATCAGCTCCGGCTCCGGGCTGTGACTGCATCCGCAGCAAAAAAACAACCCCCCCATTGCAAGTATTTTGGCCCTTTTGCCTTTATTCATTGCCATCTCCGCCTTCTCCCTTCACTGGTATCTTGATCGCACATACCGTACCGCTCTCCAGCGCACGGTAATAAAACCGCACCCGGTCTCCATAGCGCAGCCGCAGCCGCTTCACCACATTTCGGATTCCGTATCCGCCCTGCCGGTACGGAAGGATCTCATCCATCTCCCCCAGAGGCGCCGACTCCAGCCGGTTCAGCTTTTCCATCTGCTCCGCTTCGATCGGTGTCCCGTTATTTTCTACTGTAAATACAAGAAAATCGCCCTCTCTTCCGGCTGAAATAAGGATTCTTCCGCCCTCCTCTATATCACAAAAGCCATATTTAATACAGTTTTCCGCAACCGGCTGCAGAATCATTTTGATCACGCGCCAGGAGGCTACCGATTCGTCCATATGCGTCTCGTACTCGAACAGGTCTGCATTGCGAATCTTCTGAATCTCCAGGTACGAGCTGACATGCTCCAACTCCTTCGCTGTCTCGATCTGTTCGTTTCCATTGCTCAAATTGATCCTCAGGAATCTGGAGAGAGATTGAATCATCCGCATGATCGTCTCTTCCTTCTGGATGCGCGCCAGCATATAAATGGTGTCCAGTGTATTGTAGAGAAAATGCGGACGGATCTGATACATCAGAGAGGCCAGCTCACTCTCACGAAGCTCCCCTTCCTTCTGTTTCACGTCCTCCATCAGTTCCTTTACGCGCACCACCATCTTGTTATACGCCCGTCCGATTTCATCCAGCTCAGTGTTTGTATTCAAATCAATTCTGTTTCCCATACTGTGTTCATCAAAGCTGCGCATGGTCTCACTGATATACTGGATTGGTTTTGTAAACCAGCTGGAAAACAGAATAATTCCCACAACAGCAACGCCATATGTGATGAAAAACACCGCGAGCATCATGCCCTGAATCTTGGAAATGACCGCATCCGTCACCTCCTTCGACGCATAGGTCACTACGGTAAAACAGGAATTTTCCTCATGATCCCAGCTGACAATCCCATTACTCCAGTCCGTATTTTCTGTCACTCCGTCCTGCCTGCTGATGACATTCTGCAAAATTTCTCTGTTTCCCGCTTCTTCCGGATTCCACCTGGCTCCGCCCGGCATCCGGCTGAAGCAGACCTCCTGATTTTCATTCAATATAAAGTAGGAGAGCTGGTCATCTGTAATGCTGTCCTTTACCGGATCGAGCAGATTCTCATTCAGCTTCAGAATCAGCATTCCCGGCTCATGATTCACATTGAGACTTCGAATATGGCGGACGACAAAAAAACTCATCTCGTTTGTCCCAAAAATCACATCCCTCGTCCACATCAGAACCGTTTTCGAATAGTGATCCCCGAAGCCTTTGTAAATCTGGCTTTTCCGAAACTTCTCAAAATCAAGCGTCACCTTCCTCTGTGAGTACAGATTTTCCTTATTGTCGATCACCAGATAATAATCCAGATAGCTGCGGTTATAAAATGCAAGGCTTTTCTTCATCATTTCCAGATCCGACGCAGTAATCTCCTGATTCGTCAGCGTTTTCTGCACGTACTCGTTCAGGATATACTTTTCTGTCAGCTGATCCAGTTCCTCGCTGATCTTCTCAAATGCAGAGATCATCTGCCGGTTTACATAATAGTACTGCTTTGTCAGCGTCTCATATCGATCCTGCTTCATGATCTGATTGACGCCAAGAAACGTCCCAAAGCAGAGAAGGCTCAGGATCAGTGTGACAATCAGGATCAGTTTTCTTCTCGTACTGTATAAAAAATGGCCAAACCAGGACTTTCGCTGTTCTTGTTTCATTGCAGGCTCCTTTTATATTCGCTCGGCAGCACACCGGTATTCTGTTTGAACAGCTGGGTAAAATAAGACTGGTTCGGGATTCCCACCTTCAGGCAGATTCCCGCTATGCTCTCATTTTCCTCCAGCAACAGCTCCTTCGCCAGCTCCATCCGCATATTCTGAACATAGCGCTTGAAGGACACATGCATGACCTTTTTAAAGATCCGCCCAAAATACACGGAATTCAGATACACAGACTCGGAAACCTCTGTAATGGACAGCGTCTCTTCCTGCAGATGCTCCTGAATATATAAGACCGCGGAGGATAGGTAGTCCTTAAAATATTCCTCTGAAGGCAGCATATCCGTTTCAATCCTCAGCCTCACAATGGAAAGAAACAGCTGATACAGAACATCCACCAGCTTCAAAAGGGAAATCTGTTTCAGAATCTGATAAAAATTCTGAAATCCCATTCTCATCTCCTCCGTCAGCATGCTGCTGTCCTCCAGGGCAAATTCGATCCGGACCGCCAGCCTGTGAAGATAGACCTTCGCTACCTCCTCCTTCTCCGGCAGTGTATAGATGAATTTTTCGTACACCTTTTTCACCTGCTGCGTATCATTTTTGCGGATTGCTGTCAGAATCTGCGCCTCTACATCCAGGGAATACTGCGCCCCGCGCCCGATATCCTGATGCTCTCTCGCCGACAGAAACGTCGCTCCAGCCTCACTCGCTGCCTCATACAGCCGCAGTGCCGTGCGATAGGCCTCCTTCATTCCTGCAATTCCGCGTCTCGGCGCGGATAAGGCGGAAATAAGCTCGTTTTTCAGCTCCTGCCGCTGTCCAAGCAGTGTCTCCTTCACCCCTTCCAGTTCCGGTGAGGATCCGAGATCCACTACGTAGCAGGTGGTCTGGCTAGAACCCTTCTGCGTCCAGATCCGGTAGTTCTCCTTTAGCTTCTTCTGCAGCTGCGTCTCCAGCAAGTACTGCTTCATCTCATATTCCTTTTGATTGGCCACACGGCATGCCAGATCAATCCCGACCGCCACCACCGCAAAATAATGTTCCAGCTCCTCCTGCCGGTGCAGGCTCCTGAAAAAATCGGCAAGCTCCTCCTCTGAAATGCCGTCCTCCAGATAGCTCTCCAGCATCTGATTCAGGAAATTATCCTTATCCTCCAGGAGAATCCGCTCCCAAATGGTGTAGTTTTTTTCCTTGAATTTCTTTTCCGTGCATAGCTCGTAGACCTCAGCCATCGTCCGCTCCAGCTCAGCCTCCTCGATCGGCTTGACCAGATAGGACAGTGCACCGTGCCTGCACGCCTTCTGTGCATACTCAAAATCACGATACGCACTGAGCACGACAAAGCTTGTTTTCCAGCCGGCCTCTTTCACCCTTTCAATCAGTGTCAGGCCATCCATCTTTTTCATCCGCACATCGGTCAGCGCCACGTCCGGCTGCTTTTCCTCAATCAGCCGGAGTGCATCCGCACCATTCTTCGCCGTACCTACCACGGAAAACCCCATGCCTGCCCAATTATACGTTTCCAGCAGTCCCTTCAGAATAATCGGCTCATCGTCCACCAGGATCATCGTCAGTAATTCCATAGTCCCTCCCTCATACAAAAACACGCTCATGGTATCCTTATACTGGCAAGTATACCATAAGCGTGCAGAGATTGACAGTCTAAACTACCCCTTATCCTTCAGGATGCCTCCCAGAATGCGAGGCTGATCTGCCCGGAACGATCACATGCCGGAATCATTTTTCCGTAGCTGTGACATTATAATTTTCAATGAATACAATCTCCTTTGCCAACCGACCGAGCTCCTGTTCACGGCGATTCCGATTTTCAATTTGTTTCATCCATGCTGCCTTCGCCGCCCATAAGTCTTGTCATTTCCTCTATCCGCTCGATCGGAAACGGCGGCGTTGTTAATGGTTTCATCGCTATGGACATCAGCTTCATGGGATTATCATCTGCAGCAATCCGATTCGCGCTCAGCTTCCCGCATTGCCTGCACCGATGGATGATCGCCCACTCGCCATTCTTTTTCACCCACACAGCGACGGGTTCCATATATCCGCCACAATCACTTTGCCTATCGCCTGGTTGCTCATCCACATGAAGACTTGTCAGGCAGTTTGGACACTGGTTTCGATGGCCGGTACCTGCACCGTCCGGCACTACCTCCCGCCCGCATACTTTACAAAGAAATGTCTCATTGCAGGCATGTGTTTTATAATAACCCTTTTGATAAGTCTTCCTCTTATTCTCACGGTTCATCCGAATACCCTCCCGATTTTTCTTTGTTCCGGAGGGTATCAGACGGTCCATGATTGCCAACAATCTTTTGGATACTTTTTACAGAAAGAAAATACTTTTCAGCAAGGTCATTGATTTCTTTTCCTGCCTTATAGTCCTGGTAGATTTGAGTATTACGGTGCTCAAGAGACTCCCTTGTGCCACTTAAGGAGCCCCATTTCTTACGGACAGAATCCTTTTTCGGAATATAAAGCATTTGACCGTCGACATATTGCTGAACCAACGCAAGAACTTCCGACGGCAAAACATCTTCTGCTCTAATATAGCCCATGATTGCCCTCCTATTTTACGATTACATAGGAAAGCGGCGACTATATAATGCTGTACCAGATCACATAGCCACCGCTATGCAAACACGGTCTCCTTCTTAATAAACATAAATTTCACTCTTATCCTTTCTTCTTTTTCCCCTGCAAGAGCTTCTATATTATAACAATAGAAAAAAATATAAGCAATCTAAAAAATAGTTCTAACTGTTTTTTCTCCACCGCCTGCGGCACGATCACCCCCGGGCAGCGCTCCACGTAGCTGCCAGTCCCGCTGCGATCAGCTCTCGTCTTCCAGTTTTTTCTGAAATAGTTTCTTAGCTATGGCCTCATTTCTTGCAAGCCGCAAAGAATCCTTTGACGTATAGACCTCTCCACCCAACAGAGATTTCAACTTATTTGCAAGGGTGGATTTACCTGTGCAGCTTTCGCCAATAATTCCAATAACCATTTTTCTCCTCCCGGCTTAACACGCCAATAACCCTGTGTATCTCGATCTAAAACCTGTTCGCCAACCCTATCACGGCAGATAGGTTCCTTTTCCAGATTGTCCTTTGTAACTCTGATATACTCCATATGATCGGCCTCCCTATTTACAGATCAAATATACTCATCTGCGAATACTTCTCCGGCAATTCCTGTATAAACCGAAAGCAATCCTCCGGGCTTGACAAAATACCGTTCTCCTTACAAATCCCATGAAATACGTCCGTCAATTTTTTTGCATTCGGACTTGGCAACTCATATGCATTTCCATACCGTTTGATGTATCGTTCCTTCATCCCCGGAAAATGCCTGTCAAGCGCTGCATAATAATATTCACGGTCTCCTTCTCTGAGAGTCAGCCCCATTCCGAAATCGATGATGCCTTTTACACCGACTCGAATGCATTCATCCAGGATAGATGTAATATTTCCCTCGGTATCATTGATGAATGGCAGGATCGGTGTCAACCATACAACGGTAGGAATCCCCCTCTTCTGCATTTCCTCCAGCACTTCTATCCGGCGCTTTGTATTGCAAACATTCGGCTCCAATATCCGGCACAGGTCATCATCATAGGTTGTAAGCGTCATCTGCACCACACATTTTGCAGAGCGGTTTATCTCATCCAGAAGATCGATATCCAGAAGGATACGGTCCGATTTTGTTTGTATCGCTGCACCAAAGCCATAGCGCAGAATGATCTCCAGGCACTTTCTTGTCAGCCGCAGTTTTTCCTCACAATGCATATACGGATCCGACATCGCACCGGTTCCGATCATGCACTTTCGTCTCTTTGATTTCAGCGTCTTTTCTAACAGTTCCGGCGCATTCTGCTTTACTTCTATATCTTCAAATGGATGTGTGAACTGATAGCACCGGCTTCTGCTGTCACAATAAATACAGCCGTGACTGCATCCACGATAAATATTCATTCCATAATAGCCGCCGCTGCCGCTCAATATTCCTTTTGCCTCTACAAAATGCATCGTATCAAGCCTCCTTCCATTTTATCGGATGCCGGATCACAGTCTTTAATTTCTCCGGTCCTTCTCTCCATAAGGACTATTCCATGAACCTATTTCAATCAAATTCCCCCCAGGATCAGCAATATAACACGTCCAAGTACATCCCTGTAAAATCGGATCATCCGTCCCATATCATCAACGAATAATCCAAAACCATCCAATCTCATAATGCTGCGTCCCCCCTATATATCTTCATCATTCTTCGCACCATCTGTGCAATCGCGTCTCTGGCTTCCTGTGGTTCAAGCACTTCTGCCTTATCTCCGAACACCATAAGCCAGGTAATCAGATTCTCCATATCTGTGTATTCAGCCGTGAATAGCAGCTTTCCATCACCTGTCTCTGTAAAGCAGTTAGGACCGAACTCTTCTACCAGACGCCACTTCTGATCCGGCTCAAACAGCGCTTTAACTTTAATCTCTCCTGGAAAAATCTTCTCATTTGAAAGATCCGGCATAGACACATCTCTGCATTCAAAAACTTCTCCCATTTCCTGAACACCGTCCATACGGTTCAGTTTGAACAGCCTAAAGTCTTTCCGATCTTTGCACCAGCCCCAGAGATACCAGCTTGACCACCGAAATACCAGATAATATGGTTCGACAGTTCTCTCACTTTCACCGGATGGAGCATAGTACCGAAACCTGACCAGATGCCTTGCTCCTATAGCATCTTGTATCGTCTCAATCTTAGGCGCAAGTGTTTCCCGATACCAGGATGACAGATCAATCAGAATGGAGTCTCTGCCGCTGATAAACTCAGAGGAGCCTGCCTGAATCTTCTCCATCAACTGACCATAATATCTGCTGCCGCTCACACTATCCAAGCCCCGGAGACCTGCAAGTATCATCTGCATGTCCTTTGAAGTCAAAATCGTTCGATCCATCCTGTACCCGTTCATGATGCTGATACCGCCGCCAGTCCCCTGAGCAGTCCTTATAGGAATCCCTGCCTTACAGAGATCTTCAATATCCCGGTTTATCGTTCTGCGAGATACCTCAAATCTTTCTGCCAGTTCAGGTGCCGTAGTTTTTTCTTTCTGCAACAACACAGACAATATCCCGATCAGCCTGTCTATCTTCATTCTTCTCACGCTCCATCTGTATCATACCAAGCTAAACACGACAATAGCATGGCATGTTTATTATAGCAGCAAAAATATTTCCCGTAAATGAAAAAAGCCTGCGAACATCAAGATTCTTCCCAATGCCGCTTGCAGATATCAATGCAAAGCTCGATCAATATAAAAGGAACCAGTTTCCCGATTCCTTCTATGTTGCGATATGTGCAGTGTTTATTTTTGGGAATAGAACGCTTCTATCGCCGCTCCGATATATTTTGCAGATCCGTCCCCGTAAACAGAATCGACCCCTTCTATCAATTCAGCTTTTTCCTGATACCCTTTGGCGATATCCAACAATAATCTCTGTGGATCATCAATCTGATAAAGTTGTCTGGCCACGAAATCATACTCGCCAATCAGCTGCCGAACCTCGAAAGAATTTACATCTGTCCCTTTCATCTCTGCCAACTTCTTTTGTATTTCTCCGATCCTTTTCTGATATGCGGTGAATACCTCTGATTTAGGCGGTTCCTTTAAAGCTTCCCTTACGGCTTCCCTGCTTCCATACCATTCCACCACTTTCGCATAGTTTTTCTGAACGCTTTCATCAGATGCGCTTTCAACCATATGCTTTTCCCATTCCTCGATACTGCCGTAACGATCGATAAATATCTGCTTCCGCGTTTCATTCATATTCAGCAGCATATCGGAAAACATAGCATGTAGTTCCGTTTCATCAAATACCACAAAGTCCATATCCTGATCTCCTTTCAGCATGTCATCTATGCTGGCAATAATGCGGTCAATTCTCTGCCGTTTCAGACATAGCATTTCCCGCTGCTTTGCCAGAACACTGTTGCGATCAAGATCAGGATTCTCCATAATGAGCTTTATATCCGCAAGCGGCAGCGCCAACTCACGAAAAACAAGAATCTGTCCAAGCTTCTCAATGGCTTTATCGTCATAAAGCCTGTATCCTGCTTCTGTAACTTCTGTCGGCTTGAAAAGTCCGATTTCATCATAATAATGAAGCGTGCGCACTGAGATACCTGTAAGCTCCGATACTTCTTTAACTGTCTTCATTATGATCCTTCTCCTGTCTCTTGATAATGCTATTGTAGGTTATGACGGAACGTGAGAGTCAATAGGCATTTCAGCTTTTTTCTTTTTTTATTATATCGCCATCACAGAACTTGGCACAACTCTTTTTTGAACTCCTTCAGCGTGAAGCTCACTCTCACAGCCCCCCGTAGCTCGTATCCACTGCCAGCCTGCTTTTGAAACCGTCAATATACTTCTCCGTATTCACGATATTCATGGTCTCCGTATCCAGATATTCCCCCGTGATACTTGCCAGCCTCTTATAAGCGGAAAGCCTCTGCAGCCACCTCTTCGATACATGGAAGGACACCTGGATTTCTACCATGCCTTCCCTTACCACATCCCTCTGTGTGGTACCTGCTTCTGTCACCCCGGAGGTACTCTCCATTATGTATTCCATCGTGATCTTCATCTAATTTCTCCTCAATGCTGATGCCAGCACAATCAACGATTTTCATCATCTTATCGTAGACCTGCTGTTCCGATTCATCCAATGAAAGAACAATCCATTTTCCCATATCATTCCCCCTCTTAACACTCCAAAAATATATTTTTAATCTCTGTATCTATTAATAATGAAAAATCCGCGTCAGCCCAACTTTCACAAATATTGATAATATTTGCGATGCCTGAATATCAAGTATATCGTCAGCATAAAGGTAAGCAGTTCCGCAATGGGAATGGCTAACCATACGCCTGTTACCTCTAAAAATCTCGGCAAAATCAAAAGGAAAATCATAATAAACCCAAATGTCCGTAAGAAAGAAATCGTTGCGGAAGCTTTACCATTTGATAATGCTGTAAATAAAGCCGAAGCGAAAATATTGCAGCCAGAGAACAGAAACCCAAATGAAAAGATAGAAAATCCTCTTTTGGTAATTTCAAAAACATTCTCATTATTTTCGGCAAATATCTGTGCAATGTTTTCTCCTGCAAAAAGAGAAAGCAGAAATACGAAAACGGAAATCACTAATATAAAGCAGAAACAAATGCGGACTACTTTCTTTAGCTGTTTTACATTCTCGCTTCCATAGTTATAGCTTATAATGGGGGCTACCCCCATAGAAAACCCGATATAAAGAGTCGTCAACAGGAACTGTGAATATATGATAACCGTGATCGCTGCCACACCGTCCTCGCCCAATAGCTTCATCATTGTCGCATTAAACAGAAATGTAGTAACGGCAGTTGACAACTGGCTGACCATTTCAGATGCACCGTTTGAACAACTCTTTAATAAAACAGCGGCATCCATTTGGGGCTTGCAAAAATAAAGTTCACTCCTGCCAGATAGCAGCGCCCCCGCCCTTCGGTCGGCGGCAGTTCGGTCACCGCATTTCAAATCGGCTTCGCCGATGCGGCTCCCTGTCAGAAAGAATATTGTACCGATAACGGTTGGTATCATATACCCGATACCCGTACCGAGGGCGGCTCCCTTTATTCCCATGTGCAATAAAACGATAAAAATGTAATCAAAGACAATATTGGCAAGCCCCGCCAAAACGGAAAGTACCAATCCCAAAGCCGGTTTTCCAGCGGTCACAAACAGGTTTTGATACAGCACCTGCATGATATTGCCAATAACAAAAAGAAGCTGTATCGCCAGATAATCCTTGCAATATGGGAATAAGATTTCACTTGCACCCAACCCCCAGATAATTTTGTCAAGAAATAACAGTCCGATTACAGTAATAACCAGTCCTATAATAATCCCTGTAATAATGATGAGCGTAAAGTTGCTTCGGGCTTCTTCTGTATTTCCGCTCCCCATTTTTTTGGCAACAATCGCGCTCCCGCCCGTTGCGAGCATCGTCCCTAATCCAACAATCATGTTAATAACAGGGCAGACAATATTGATAGAGGATAAAGCGTTTGTATCAACAAAACGGGCTACAAAAATGGTATCAATTATGGTGTAGAGCCCCATAAAAACCATCATAACCATACTCGGAAATGCAAATTTGATAAGCGATAGAGTATGAAACTCTTTTGCCAGTGGATTCTTCTCAGCTTCAGTCATTCTGTGTGTCCTCCTTGTCTTTTGGAAGAAGCACGAAACGCTGTGTTGGATAGCCATATTCTACAAGCAATTCCCTTTCTGCAAAACCAAGACGGCAATATTCTTCCCGGTATCCGGTATCTGCCTTATCACCTGCGCGGTATGTAGTCAAACTGATTTCTTTTCCATAGAGCAGCTCGCAGGCCAGTTTATCAAGAAACAGCTTTGTGATTCCCAGATTCCGATATTGTGGGTGTACTGCAAAAAAATCGATACTCCCCTTATCGGCTGAAAATCCCATGATGCCGATTGCCATACTCTCGTCCCGTAATATCAAAGCCTTATTGTCAGCAATATACCGATGCAGATTTTCCATATATTCTGCTTCATTCAGGCACGGGTATCCATCAATCGTAAGACTTACCAACTCCATCCAATCATCAATATCCGCAGATGTGGCAAAGTGTATATCATCTTTCGTAAAGTCCATTTTCACAAGCTCCTCCTTCAGATAGATTTCCAGTTGCAACGGGTAAAATTCCTCTGTTTCCCGAAAGTGGGCAGGGGTAGTCTTGTACATTGCTTTGAAAATGCCTGTAAACGCCTGCTGGCTTTCATATCCGCTAATGAGGGCAATTTCAATAATCGGTTTTTGTGAAAACACCAATAGTTTTGCCGCTTCTGTAAGCCGCCTTCTTTGCGCATAATCGTGAATCGTCAATCCGATTGTTTTGGTAAAAATCCGATGCAGGTGGAATTTCGAATAGTGTAAGGCAGCCGCTACGATATCTAATTCCAGCTTATCATTCAGATGATCTTCCATATATCGGATTGCCTGTGAAACAATGTGTACTGTCTGACCTTGCATGAAGCTCCCTTCTTTCCTCTGTACTGCCCATGTTCTGGGGGTATAATGGTACACCCTTGTGGTGCTTCCAGTGAGATATAATAGCACAAAGAGATTTCTATCTTTTCATCATTCTTGCTATCTTTTGAAACTGGAGGGTACTTCCTCACGCGGCAGCTGTGCGATTTTTTATAATCTCAATATGCCGCTCTAATTTTTCACTCTGCTCAGTTTTATCAAGCAAATCTAAATAACTGCTGATCGCTGTAAGCGACGTGCGTAAATCGTGAGAAATATTTGTAATTGCATTTTTTATTCTATATCACCTTGCTGAAAGTGTAGCCGTCTTTTGCGTAATTCTTTAAGCTGAACATTTATATTGCTTGCAAGGCAACACATTATTTTATTTTCGATGGATATAGAAATCAGTGTGTTGGTATCGCTCATTAACTTTTCTGAAAGCTCCATGCAAATTTCTTTTGCAGCCTTACGCATAACAAACACTTTTATTCGTAATCAACGAATAAAAGACCGTCTTCCAATCCGAAATATCTTCTGCGATAATAGCAGCACATGGAGTAGCACGTCCGTACCGGCTCCCGGCCTGCAGTTACAGCTTGTCCAAATCATATCCTCCAGGCTGCTGCTTTCACAAACCTACTCCTGAATTTCGATGATTGGAGATTTTGTCTATGAGAAGTGTCAGAAGATCAAATATTCTGTCTACTCAACTCTCCACCATTTTTTGCAGTAGACCAGTTCCCGCAGACTTCCTAAACGCAAAAAATCCGGGAATTGAGACTGCCATCCAAACAGTCCCAACTCCCAGAAATCCCTTATTTTCTACACTTTTTCAGTTCCTTATTTCTCTACCCGTGACATCAATACTACCGTCTCCACATGGCTCGATTGCTCGATATTGATGTCAAAAATCCGCCAGATTGCCCCGTTCGTTCGCGGGAATTTATCAACGGCTGTTTTGACTTCAAAATTGCCATTTTCACAACCGCGCTCGTATGCGGAAACAGATCGATGTGCTTGATCATACTATAATATATGGAGACGCACAGATTTCCCAATCGTCTCAAGACTTCGCTCGGAGGAAATATCTCCAAAATCCCATCGCCTCGACTCTACTAAGCCCGTATAATGAGTTTCATTCATGGATTATCCAATGACCATAACGTTTTCCGCCGATACGTTCAATACATCCTGCTTCTTTCAAAAGAGTCATTTTCTTTTGAATCACTCGTCTTGTAGTCCCAAGTTCTTCTGCCATTTCGCTTTGTGAAATTTCTGGTTTGTGTCTTAACACTTCCAGAATCTTTTGCACCAAAAGGTCATCCAAAGCACCAAAAACTGCGGTGCTTTGGTGCTTTGGCTCTTTTGAACTTGACACTTTGGCACTTTGAAGAGCGTGAAATTTCACCATGATGTCTTCACCATGAACAATATATACCGGATCATCAGCTCCAAGGTTCTTACAAGCATCACAGATTTTTTGAATTCCACGTCCCCAGCTTTCAATATAGCCTGCACGATAAAAGACTCTCGCAATATCTGGATTGAAGGGCTTTGATGAATGTGTTTCCAGCAGAGTCTGTGCCGTCCACCCAAAAGGAAGCAAGCTGCTGTTGCTAATGTACATGGCATCATCCTCAATGCGAATTTGAATCGGATTATTGTCAGCCCAATTGCAATGTATCAGCGCATTATAGACCGCCTCACGCACTGCATCACGGGCAAAAGGATATGTCTC
>DKWE01000032.1:22176-35116 GCA_002491565.1 Lachnospiraceae bacterium UBA7160
TCTATCACACGATCAGCCATAAGCAGCAGAGAACCATGCACCTCGTCTTGATACAGAAGCTCACTACCTTCGAATTTTCCGATTTTTACATAACAGCCACTGATGACCTTCTCTGCATTTCGATAGAAGCACAATGCTCCAGCTCTTTTCAGCTTGCCATCAACCAGTAAATCGAGCTTGTCCAAGAGCTCAGCATTTGGAATATCCAAATCTTCTTTCGTCATGCGACCGCTGCGAAGTGCCTCACGACGGAAAATATCAAAACTCTCCTTATCCAAATCATCAACTGTAATATTGCTGACTGTCGCAGCGTCCCACTTCATTCCAGTCTTTGAAATCAGAAAATTCGTCAAAGCACTGCCGCGAAGCTGCTGTTTCGTACTGCCGCTGCGATAGTGATACTCTCCATCATAATTGACAGGAAACGCCCATGGTGAAACTACAATCTCAATATATTTTAATCCGTTTTCGGAAAGAAGATTTACATCCGCAACAATGCCCAGCTTGTTTTGGATTTTGTTTGGAATATCCTCCATCAGCTTCTTAGCATCACTGACACCAATGACAGTGCCATCGTCCTTTTTACCGATATAAATCTTACCACCCTGCGCATTGGCAAAACCGCATATCCATTTCAGATATTCGTCACGCCAAGATTCTTTCCATTCTATGTTCTGGCTTTCTGCCATCATGCGTTCACCTCCATATATTTAGCGTTTCCACGCTCAACCTTTACTATCCTGTCATTGTTCGTATTCGTCAAGAAATCCTACGTCTCCGCAGGTATCATCTAACAAGACTCTATCTTTGATACAATGTGCTTCTCCCAAATATGTAGTCCAGAGCCCTGCGAAAGCCTTATTCTGCGGGCTTTTTCGCATTTCAAAAGGCACAAACCGGCCTGTGAAATACGACTGATATGCTCTTGCTGTCGCTGTACTCATTCCGGCTGTGCCTCCTTTCCGAAACCCCTAACAGGCTATCCTTAAAAAGTGTGCAATCCTTAAATTGTGTAGGAAACCTTAAAAGGTTTAATCCGCAAGTGCATCCTTTATGCTTTTCCCGTCTTTAGTTTTCTATGCTGTCATTCCGTTTGTACTTGTGCCAGTTACAAAATTTGCCGCTGTAGATACGCTTTTGAAATAAACATCCTTTGCCACAACGCCGTCTTTCACATATTCGACACGATATTTTTCTATGGTGTTTGCGCCTCTAAATTTCTCAGAATGAGCTACTCCATCAGAAACTTTGGAGCCCTTTTTTACAATACATTCTTTTGTAGTTGGATTATATGCTCCTGTTGCGTCTACACCAGATTTCTTCCTGACAATAAATATTTCCATTTTGCCTTCTCCTAATAATAGCTATCAAAATGTTTGCGTGATGAACGGCACTACAATGTCATAGAACTTCTTTGTCCACTCCGCATGGAAGCAGGTAAAAGTAGAATGCGTGATTTTCCAGCCCGCAGTCTTTGATTTTCTGCGCGATATAATCAGCATGTGCCTTGGCATCCTGCTCCATTTTCTCTTTTATGATTTCCTTAACCTCATCATCCGTATGACCAGTTGTAATGATTCCCAGATCGTAGTCAAGGAACACCCCGTAGGAGGTTTCATAGCTTGCTTTCTTGCCTTCCTCCGGTACGACGAATTCTTTCAATACTGCGAGGTCATTTTCGTCGTAAAAGCGGTCGAGCACAGTCTTCTCAACCATATAGATTTCGCTGTCCTCGTGTGCATCTATCTTTACAATCGTCTCGAAGGCCTGATCGATAGCGTCCTTGATATCACCCACAATGTGCGATGCTCCAAAGACCATCTGGTTATAGAGCGCACTGCTGCCATCCGCACAAAGGAAATGAATGCCGTCTGCCTCGCTCATATACTGTGCAGCATCTGTACTCAATTCGATCTTGCTCAGGAGTTTGTAGGCATTAAGTTTTTCTTCAAGAAAGGCATATATCATGATCTCGCCGAGTTCATTTCCGGTGCCCTTGGCATTTGCCGCGCCTCGTTTCCGCATAATACGAAGAGCCTGTTGCATGACTGCATCCAGATTCCCGGCCTTTTCGTATTGCTCCTGCCGCGCCCTCGAAAAAACATAACGTCCTATGTTCAACATCGTGAACTTTTCCAAGTCGGAGATTTTTATTTTTCCGCTCCTGACATTAAGGTAAAAAAGGCGCAAAGATCCCGGTCGCACCATGTTGATCTGTTCGTTATGGTCGACCTCTGTAAAGTAATCCTGAAATGTATCATCCTTTACAGTCTTCGATAGCTTCAAAGTCTTTACGCCTCCTATTCGTTATTCGTCCTCTTTCTTCTCTCCATATGGAACCGGATCTTCGGCCACCATCATCAAATCCTGCTGTGGAGTAAAATCGTATTTCACGACCTTCGGTTCCGCTCCCGGCATCAGGTATGGTTTGCCTTCCGGATTGTATGTCAGGTTAAACACCAGATCAGAGAGCCATTTCTTGAAGGACGGATTATCCTGAAACTGCTTGAACAGCTCCATATTGTCCGCCATGATCGAGAAGATAACCTGCTGAAGGGCACGCTCGCTTTCCGTGCGGGCTTCTTGTTCATCAGAGTTCTTCATGGCATTCTGATACTTCTTATCTTTGGATACCATCTCCGGAATGGCCAGAATCTGGCGCTGCACATTGTCAGCATCATTCCAGTTGATGTTCCCGAACATATCATTAAAGTCCATGATGATCTTGGAAAGCAGATCCATTTCCGGCTCAACAATGTGGCCAACCGTACCCGCAGGTACCGGAGCGATTTCTGCATCATCGTCCTCCAGCTTGATTGCTATGGCCTCCTGTGCCTCGTTACGATAACTGCTCAGGTCAATCGTCTGAAGGATACCTTCAGAAAGATCATCATCACGCGGCGACGGAAGTTTCGGAATCAGCAAATTCAGGAAGATCGACAGCTTCTCCCACTCTACGTTTCCGTAAGGCAGGATCGCACCAAGGAAACCATAGGTACGCACAAAGGACTTAGCTGCACTCTTGAATTTAATCTGATCGTCCAGCTCCAGCTGCTTATATACTGCTGTGCAGGCATCCAAAATTGGATCAAGCCTATCTCGCTCTGCACCACCAAGGAACAGATCCACCAGCTGATTGACATCGCCATCATCATAAACCTGATAGCTTTCCATCAGCGTTATAAGGTCATAGAGTTTGTTCGGATCAGTCTCGCCGGAGAGAATCGTCGTCCTGTAGAACTTCTGGAATGCATCTTCAATTGTGGATGTTTTATTGGCAAAGTCCAGAACATAGACTTCATCCTTGCCGGGACAAGCTCTGTTCAAACGAGAAAGAGTCTGCACCGCAGCAATATCATAGAGCGGCTTATCCATATACATCGTCTGCAGCAGCGGCTCATCAAATCCCGTCTGGAACATATCCGCCACAATCAAAAACCTGTACGGTTCCTTCTTAAACGCCTTCGGAATTTTTGCATCCGGGAATCCGTTCATAGCAGCCGATGTAAGCTCCGGTTCCTGACCGTTATATTTATGCTCACCGGAAAAAGCCACAATGGTCTTATACGGACTATGCCTGTCTGCGAGACACTTGTTGATCGCATAGTAGTATTCGATACATCTCGGAATGCTGGCCGTAACCACCATCGCACGAGCCTTGCCGCCCAACTTCTTCTTGGCAATAACCTGCTCGTGGAAATGCTCCACCATCATGGCAGCCTTTTTTGCAATAACGTCGGGATTACCCTCGACGAAGGCACGTAGCTTCTTCTGCGCACGCTTCTTATCAAACATCGGATCATCCTCGACCGTCTTCATGAGCTTGTACCAGCTGTCGATGGTCGTATAGTTGCGGAGCACATCCAGAATAAAGCCCTCCTGAATGGCCTGCTTCATGGTGTAGACATGGAACGGGCGATGCTTGATTTCTCCGTCCTCTTCATAAGGAACACCAAACATCTCCTCTGTTTTATTCTTCGGTGTGGCCGTGAAGGCAAAGTAGCTGGCAGAGGAGACGAGCTTACGTCCCTCCATCATTGCATTGATCTTGTCTTCATTGTCCACTTCGTCATCCGTGGCAAGGCCGGAAAGAGCCAGATTCATATTAGCGGAGTTACGTCCGCTCTGGCCAGAATGCGCCTCGTCGATGATGATAGCGAACTTGTTATTTTTATGTTCCTGTCCGATCTCGGAAATGATGTACGGGAACTTTTCTATTGTGGATATAATGATACGCTTGCCATCCTGTATGGCTTTGCGCAGGTCGCCGGAATGCTCCGCCCACGTTACCGTGTTCTTGACCTGCATGAACTGCTTAATCGTATTGCGAATCTGCTTGTCCAGAATACAGCGGTCGGTAACCACCAGAACGGAGTCAATCATCGGATGGCCGTTTTCTTCCAGCCCGATCAGCTGATGTGCCAACCATGCGATGGAGTTTGACTTGCCGCTGCCTGCGCTGTGCTGAATCAGATACCGCTTTCCGACACCATTTTCCTTCACATCAGCCAGCAGTTTCTCTACGCAGTCGAGCTGATGATAACGCGGCCATATCTGCTTGATGGACTTCTTCTTGGTATCCTCATCCACCTCTTCAATAACCTGTGCGTAGTTTTCTATAATGCGGGACAGCTTCCGCTTGGTAAGAATGTCCTTCCAGAGATAGTCCGTCATCAGGCCGTCCGGATTCGGCGGATTACCTGCACCGTCGTTGTAGCCCTTGTTGAATGGCAGGAACCAGCTGTCTTTCCCGGCCAGCTTTGTGCAAAACTGGATCGTGGCATCGTCCACGGCAAAATGCACCATGCAACGCTTGAAGGAGAACAGGAGATCGTGGAAGTCACGGTCTTCCTTGTACTGGCGCACGGCGTTTTCCGTATTCTGCTTTGTGAGCTGGTTCTTCAGCTCCATCGTAATGACCGGAAGACCGTTGATAAACAGGCAGACGTCCAGCGCCAGCTTCCCGGCGTCCTGCGAATAACGCAGCTGCCTTATCACGCTGAAGATGTTCTTCTCGTACATGATTCTGGCCTGCTCGTTATTCTCGGTAGGAGTCAGGTAGAACATAATGAGGTCTGCCGGATAGACCTTCACTCCATTTCGCAACACATCAATAATGCCGCGCTTGGCGATCTCACCGGAGAGCCGGTTCAGGAACTGACGCTTCTTCGTCTCGGACGTGAGTACGCCCAGTTTCGTCATTTCCTTCGGCTGTGTATCCTGAAGGAAGCGGAACAGGCGTGTCTCGTCGACAGCGTACTCTTTATCATAGTCGGCGTTTGTTCCTTCCTCGTACCCGTTCTGCTCAACCAGCCACTTCACGATTAAGGATTCAAGGCCGCTTTCCTTTGTGTTGGTAAAAGCCATAGCTAATCCTCCTGTTCCTCAGTTTCAACAGAAAAATCATCAGACTCTTCTTCTGATTGTTCCTCAGTAAACTCATATTCGAGAATAACAATATTTCTTACATCAATCTGTCCAGTTACAACATCAAAAATGATTTTAGTCTTCAGCTCCTTAAGAACTTTAATCTGTGATGTCACTTTGTCGATATATTCTTCATATTTTTCCAATACCTTTTCAAGATAACCAGCTATTTGCTTCTGCTCATCCAAAGGAATAAGTGGTAAATAGACCTTTGAAAAATTGGAGTATCTCAATGCTTGCCCATCTCTTACGAGATCTGAAGTTCCTTGAAGAGCTTTAATATAAGATGGCGATTTAAACAACCATTTGAAATACTCGTCATAAACTATGTCATGATTAGGTATCAACATCACATACGCAGAACTTATTTTCCCGGTTGATTCGCTGTACTCAATTCCACCTTGAAAACTACGCATGCTTATGACAAAATCACCTTTTTCAACATGCTTTAATATATCTTCACCTTTCATGACAACCATCACTCTTCGATTTTCCAAACGCATGAATTCCTCTTGAGTGATAATTCCATATTTTTGTGAAGCTGTGAGCTGTTTATCATTCGCATATGCCTTATCTTTACGTAGTCCAAAAAACTGTTTGCTGTATTTCATCTCCCAATGTTCCGGGATATCTCCTATCCAAGGATATCCACTATATTTCTTTGGAGTTCCCTTATCAATACCGTGTGTTACTGCATCGTCTATAATTGTTTTCTTTAATTCTTCAATAAAAGCGATTTCTTTCTTCTTGGCAGTAATCAACTTATTGATTTTAGATAGTTGCCAATCAAGGTAACCTACAATCTGGTTTTGCTCTTCGCGTGTAGGTACTGGCATTCTTACACTTTGAAAAGTGTTGATATTAATAGTTTTTCTTAACCCTGTATATAAGGGCTTTAACGCTTTTACATTGTCCAATGCCAAGTAATAGTAATACGCATATCGCGGATTAATATTATGGACATCCATGATAGTGTATGCGCCAGTTAACATACCGCCGATATTTGAAAGGCCAACCGTGCGAGGAGTCTCATCAATATCGAACAAGCAAAACGCCATATATCCGGGTTTCACTATTTTATAATTATCAAACTTCTCTGGAAACTTTCCTTTTCCGCTTGAAGTATCACGCGGTATTATTCCATTTGTTGTTAGAGATAACAGTGTATAGTTACTGGATTCATCCCCCACTATAGTCTTCATTTCCGTAAATATATTCTTATTTCTCCACAACTCCCAATGATTAGGGACTTCCTTTAGCCATGGAAGATCCACGCTTTTATATTCTGGATATCGTTTCATGCTTGAAGTCCTCCAAGAATGTCAGCTAACATTCCATCTGTTTCTTTCTCTAATGTATCAAGATCATTTACTATTTGTCCGACTTGCCTCAATTCAACAGGTTTGTAGAACACTTTCGTAAAGCTAATCTCATATCCAATCTGAGTTTTCTTCTCATCTACATATGCATCTGGTGCATACGGCCTAACCTCATTCTCTATAAAAGCATTTATTCCACCCTCATAATTCAACGGAATGCTCTCAGTATCACGCAGATCCACGTCAGCTTCTCCAACTATAGGTTTAGCCGTACCATCCTTCTCTGTAATGTATGGTCTAACTTTTTTCAAAATAGATGCCTTAAGACCTGTTTGTTTTGAAAAAGCCGTCCAATCATCAAGAGGCATAGTTTTATCATAAGCACGCATCGCTTTATCAAATGCCGCCAATTCTGTATCATTTAGAACACCTGCTGGTAATTTTCTATCTGGAAAAACTCTAAGTCGAAGCGGTCTTTCAACTGTTACAGTCCATAGTCCAAAATCACTATTATTAAAAATATGGCTAACGGAACTTTCCTCCATATCCATAAATATTTTAAGAATCGAATTCCTTAATTCCGGTGTAAACTCACAGCTTTTTTTGCCCATATTTTTCCGCAACACCGATTTCATAGCAGAGGCATCAATCAGCTGCATTTTCCCTTTTCTTCGATCTTCCTTTTTATTAGTTAACACCCAAATATATGTCGAGATCGGAGTGTTGTAAAACATATTATCCGGCAATGCAATAATGGCTTCTACCATATCATTTTCAATCATATATCTTCGCGCATTACTTTCTCCACTTCCTGCATCACCAGTAAAAAGCGAAGAACCATTATGTACTTCTGCGATTCTACTTCCAAGATCGGTGTCTTTTTTCATCTTAGAAATATTGTTTAGTAGGAAGAGCAGCTGTCCGTCATTAACCCTTGGAACCATAGAAAGCGTTTCTCCGCCCTCCAGATAGGTATTGAAACGCGTGTCGAGGATTTCCTTTTTGCCGCCCATCTTCTCTGCATCGGTCTTCCAGCTCTTTCCGTAAGGAGGATTCGAAAGCATGAAGTCAAACTGACGGGAAGCATGCTGATCATCGGAAAGCGTGGAGCCATACATGATGTGCTCGGCTTCTTCGCCGTCGCCCTTCAGCAGCATATCCGCTGTGCAGATAGCATAGGTCTCCGGATTGATCTCCTGACCGAACAGATGGATAGCGACTTCCTTGCCGCGCCTCTTGGCCAGCGTCAAAAGTCTGTCCTGAGCGACGGTGAGCATTCCTCCCGTACCGCAGGCTCCGTCATAGCATGAGTACGAAGCATCCTTGATCTTGTCAGCAATCGGCATGAACACAAGGTCGGCCATGAGCTCGACAACATCACGAGGCGTCCAGTGTTCTCCGGCTTCCTCGTTATTCTCTTCATTGAACTTGCGGATGAGCTCCTCAAAGATTGTACCCATACCATGATTATCAAGGCCGGGATGCTTGAGGATGGTCTTTGCCTTATCTTTATAAATCGGATTTGGGCTCAGGTTGATATCAGAAGACGTGAACTTCTCAATGACCGCGCCGAGGATATCCGCATCCACCATCGTGTCGATCTGATTACGGAATTTGAACTTATCCAGAATCACCTGCACGTTCGGTGAGAAGCCGTCAAGGTATGCGATGAAGTCCGCCTTCAGCGTCTGCGCCTTGGCACGGCTGGTCAGATCTTTCAGCAGGAAAGGAGACGCATTGCAGAAAGCCTGTCCCGCTGCATTGCACAGCGCAGGCCACTGGTTATCGATCTTTGCAGCGTCAAGCTGCTTCTTCATCGCCAGTACTGCCGGTTTCGTTTCTTCCAGCATGGCGTCCAGACGGCGGATAACCGTCATCGGCAGGATAACATCACGATACTTGCCGCGCACATACACATCGCGCAGGCAGTCGTCTGCGATTCCCCATATAAAACTTACTATCTGATTGTGAACCTGATTGTCCATCGAATTTTTCCTCCGTTTGTCCGTGGCATAGTTTGCCACTCTATATTTTCATTCTATAAAAATTGCTGTCCTAAAAAACGGACTCAGTCATTATTCTGTTCATCTTTTTCCGGTACATTATCATCGGACGCACCACCGGAACGAATCCAGTCATCGACCTCCGATAGTTTGAATTTCCAGAGCCTGCCGACCTTATACGCTGGCATATTTCTCTTTGAAATCCACTGCAAAATAGTCTCTCTGCCCACACCGAGATATGCCTGAACATCTTTCAATGTTACCCATTTTTCAACCTGCAGTTGTTCGCCCACTTTATTACCTCCGCCCTTAAGAGTTCTTCCTTTTGAATTTCACATCTATTTCTATATCGAACATTCGACTACCCTGATAGCAGTCATTATTATCGCTATCGACCATAATCCAATGACAAGTTGTGTGCCCTTCAAACGGCCTAAGCTCAATAACTGTAGAAATTTCCACGCCCTTGTTCGGCGGCGTCTCCGGTATGTCAATATAATTGTTTTCTGCCCGTGGCCGTATCTCATCGTGGTTTGAAAGATACAGTTTTCGACCTCGCCATGTCTGCTTACCCAGATTTGAGAATTTCCATGTTACTGTCAGTTTCTCATACATGAAGCCGGAATAGCTTCTCTGGTGATCTGGTTTAATGTATACCGTGTCGCCCGGGTACAGCGACGATATGTGATGATAGGAGCTAGGCTCCGGTTCCTCTTCCGTCAGATACCGCTGATATTGCATTGCCACAATGTCGGCAGCATCCTCCTTATCGCTATCAATAAATTCTTTGAACTGATCCGCAAGTGCTCTCCGGAGTGCCTGCGGATTTTTTTTCTTCCGTCGGCGGGATTGCGAAAGCAAGCATTATGTCGCCGTACTTGTCCTTATTGATGATCTTCTCAAAATACGCACACAGCCCATCGGCATTAAAGCTCATGAAGGAATCCTTCAAATCTTGAGACATCTTCCTTGCCCCGTCATACAACTTACGCTCCAACGGAACGTCATCGGATTTCAGTCTGTCGCTCGGCTTATGGCTGAAGTAATTACTGCCTGCCTCAATAAAGCAGAACGAGACAAATATTCCGCTATTCTTTCTGTTCGGATAGTACATCTGCCCGGCTGTGCTCGGAAATATCCGGCCGAAATACTCGCTTAATTCCAATCGAATACCTCCCTCCATAATCTGTCCTACGTTTTGTCCTATGTGTCTTATGTTAGCGGCAGGCCGTCTCATTTTGCCGTGCGAAACTATATACAGGTAGGCAAGAGGAGCGGCTGAAGCCGACAAAGTGACACCTTAACTATTTAATTATACACAGAAACACGGTCTCTGTCAACAGTTGATGGTTATAAACTCACATAAACCGACAAAGAACCACTCCAACATCCTACCACACCATCAGACCTTTGGATACATCCCCTGATCAAGGATGAGTTCAGTTTCCAAGGATGGTGCAAATAACGCAGCTGACTTCTGAACGGAAGGCTGAGCAGGAAGGAGATGAGAATCGTGACTAAGGATGAACGCGAGAATTGGATTATCAATATCGAAAATACCTCTTCTACGATCAGCTCCCAGTTGGGATCAGCTGTAGTTGACGGAGTATTCCAGCGATATGGCGCTCACAGCGTCGAAGACCTGAATCCGCGTGATCTGCCGGACGTATTCAGCGAAACGCCATCGAAGCGGATCTCAGATAAAGGTCACCGCCCTGAGCAAGGCGTTAAAAGGCTCACCGCTACGGACGCTCACCCGGCATGCAGAGTGGCTCGAACGGCCATAGCGGTCACAAGTAAATAAACCCAATCTACGAGCGTGATTGGCAACTGAAACGGATTTATTTCCCGTTCCGGTCGGCCTTTCACGCTCTTTTTTTCATGAAGCCTCCGGTTCGGGAACCACTCGAATCTTGGAGATTTCATTATGAAAAAGAATGACAACGAGAGTAAACAGAAGACCTATTTCATCTATGTTCGCAGCACCGGCGAGAAGGTGCCTGTCACCAAGGCGCAGCACGACTCCTTCTATAAGGAAGCCGACCGCATCCGCCACAAGGAGCAGGATCACGGGCGCTGCATGTGTCCCTACCGTTTTATATGGAAGTGCGACGGTGACTGCATCGGCTGCGAATATCACGCTGCAGGCGACATCTCCTCTCTTGATCAGCCTCTCCCGGACGGCAACGGTACCCTTGGCGACTATATCCCGGATACCCGTAAGCCTATGGACGAGGTCATCGCAGACCGCATGTTGCTGGAGCAGCTCTTTGCCCGCCTGCGTGAGCTCGACCCGGAGGCCGACACCATCATCCAGCTTTGGCAGGATCATCCGGAGGGTATCTCCGACCGCGCCATCGCCAGAGAGCTCGGTCGCCCGCAGAAGACTTTTGCGGATCAGATGAAGAAGTACCGCACCGACCTTCGCAGGATCACCGGCGACAAGTAATACCCAGACCACGAATCACACCCTTTCCGATCACTGTCCCACTTCGAGATGGTGGCCGGAAAACTTTTTATAAATTCCTCCGCTCAAATCGACAGTTCATCTCCAGTGGAAGGTGAAGGCAAGAGAACAAGCCCTTCAGAAAGCGAGGTAAACATGATGTACCGCACGTATGCAGACACCGGCGGCAACGTGGCCGAGGAGATCAAGCTCCTCAATACCATCAGTCACGTGTCCGCCAGACTGGCAAGGAATCTCTCGATCCTTGCCGCAAGCAAATCCGAGGAAGGAGGAAAAACAAATGTCAAAGATGGCAGAAATGGCACAGACCATCGAAGATCTCCGCACCGCTGCTGCTTCTATTAATGCCGCAGCCGACTGGCTCTACCAGCAGTTTTCCGGCGACGATGATAAGCAGCAGATTTCAAAAAGTGCTGCCAAAAATGAAAAGTCGAAGCCGGAGATCAAGCTGGAGGATGTAAGAGCCGTCCTTGCCGAGAAGTCCCGCGCCGGTCATACCGCAGAGGTACGCAGCCTGCTCCAGAAGTACGGTGCCGCAAAACTCTCGGCTGTTGACCCGGCGAACTACGAAGCCCTGATGAAGGACGCGGAGCTAATCGGCAATGGCAGCTAAAGCACACGCTATCCTCTCGGCTTCAAGCCCCAACCGCTGGCTCCACTGCCCGCCGTCCGCAAGGCTCTGTGAATCCTATGAGGACAAAGGAAGCGACTACGCTGCCGAGGGAACCGACGCTCATGCGCTTGGCGAGTACAAGCTCAAGACTGCACTGGGACTTCCCGCAGAAGACCCGACCGAAAGCCTCAAATGGTATTCCGAGGAGATGGAGGACTGCACCAGCGGCTATGCCGAATATGTGCTGGAGCAGGTCGAAGCTGCCAAGGAAACCTGCACTGACCCGGTCGTCCTGATCGAGCAGCGTGTGGACTTCTCCCGCTGGGTAGAACAGGGCTTCGGCACCGCCGACTGCATCATCATCGCAGACGGCACGCTACGGGTGATTGACTACAAGCACGGCCTCGGCGTTCTGGTCTCCGCAGAGGAGAATCCGCAGATGCAGTGCTACGCGCTCGGCGCTTTGGAGCTTTTCGATGATATTTATGACATCGACAAGGTTTCCATGACCATCTACCAGCCGCGACGCCAGAACGTCAGCACCTACGAGATCAGCAAGGAAGATTTGTACCGCTGGGCGGATGAAGTATTGAAGCCCACCGCAGAGCTGGCCTTTGCCGGAGACGGAAACTTCCTGTGCGGCGAGTGGTGCGGCTTCTGTAAGGCCAAGAACGAGTGCCGTGCCAGAGCCGAAGCCAACCTGAAACTCGCACAGCACGACTTCAAGCTCCCGCCTCTGCTCACAGATACGGAGATCGAGGTCATTCTCGGAAAAGCGGACGAACTGGTCAGCTGGGCTTCCGACATCAAGGAATATGCTCTCCAGCAGGCACTCTCTGGGAAGGAATGGTCTGGTTTCAAGCTCGTCGAGGGCAGAGCCAACCGCAGATACAGCAACGAGGCCGCCGTTATCGATGCGGTCGAGAAAGCGGGCTTTGACCCGTATGAGAAGAAGCTGCTCGGCATCACCGCCATGCAGAAGCTCCTCGGCAAGTCCCGCTTTGATGAACTCCTGACGGCTTATATCGAAAAGCCGCAGGGCAAACCCACTCTTATGCCGGAGTCCGATAAACGCCCGGCCATGAACACAGCAAAAAATGATTTTATGGAG
>DKWE01000110.1 GCA_002491565.1 Lachnospiraceae bacterium UBA7160
CCGCTACGCCGCCTTCATTTGGCAAAAATCTCCCACAAGTTGTGACGCACATCTGGCAGAAAGCATTTTTCAAACACGCTCTAGTGACGGCCAGACTAAAAATGCAGTTCGTTAACTGCGGAAGGCTATATAAAGTATTCGATCGTGTTAGCAGCTGTCAGCTTTGTTTTCTCGTTGAAGAGCAGGACGGCTTCGCGGCGGGCCATGGGACCGAGAGCGTAGATTTTGTCATCCTCGCAGTTCAGGTAGCGAGTAGGGATGAGCCGATTGTAGTGGCAGGGATGCTCCTCGGTGAGCAGAATGTCCGGTGCGAAAGGGAACGGCTCTTTCCGGTAGTAGGGGTCGAAAGCGAGCAGCAGCCCCGGACGAAGCCCGGTCAGGAGGATGTAGTGCGGCACGTCGAACCAGCACAGTACGACAGCGACACCGCCTTGCCGGAGGGCATTCTGAATGGCGCTGTCTTGTCCTGCACAGACCTCCGCACCGGACAGGTGCTTTCCAGAGACGGGCAGCCGTCCCGTCTTCCCAAAGCAGTTCAGCCAGTTCACGAGAAACATCATCGCGGCGCAGGAGGTACCGCTCTTGCCCTGGATGCCTTCATTATTGTAATTGTCAAGACTGTAGAGCATGATATTGCGGATCAGCTCCGGCGGGATATCCTCCCGCTCGAAGAGAAAGCTGACTGCATTCAGCAGGGAGGTCGGACCGCAGTCATATTCGGAAATCTGGTAGTGCAGAGGAGTTTTCATTCCGGTATCCTTTCGTATCCTGGTGTTCTTGGAATCTCGTAATTCTCTGGGTTTCACGCCTGGCGGTGCATGCGCAGCAAGTATGGAAGCTCGCCTTCAGGAGCGCGGCATTGCGGGGCATATACTTTCAGCGAAAGAAAGTGATTGTCAACCGTATGTGGCAGCACTTTTGGTATTGTCTGATTTTGCATTGGACGACGTTGCTTCAATCAACAATGCCGCCGCATCGCCTCATTCACCCGACTTGGACTTTCACGCCTGGTCGAACCTGAGCAGCAGGCATGTATGTTCAGCTTTCAGAATGCGTGGCATTGCGGGCATCTGCTGTCAGCCGCCTGCACAGCCCGAGACCTGCAAGCAGCAGAACCGGGAAAAGGATGGACGCAAAAATGCCAATGCGAAGATTGTCATCAAAGCAGCTGGATACGAGACCTGCAAGTGTCGGCCCGCCGGAGCAGCCGACATCGCCTGCGAGCGCGAGCAGCGCGAACATCGCCGTACCGCCGCCCTTCAGGGAAGCAGCGGACTTACTGAACGTTCCCGGCCACATGATACCGACCGACAGTCCCGTGAGTGCACATCCGATCAGCCCGACGACCGGATTCGGAATCAGGGCAATGCACAGATAGCAGGCGATGCACAGGATGCAGCTGTATGCCATAAAGTGGTCGAGATTGATCCGGTCCCCTTTTTTCCCGTAGTAGGCGCGGGAGGTTCCCATCAGGATTGCAAATGCCATCGGTCCGGCAAGATCACCGATTGTTTTTGAGACTCCAAGCCCCTTCTCCGCGAACGCAGAAGCCCATTGGCTGACTGCCTGCTCGCTGGCTCCTGCGCAGACCATCATCAGAAACAGAACCCAGAAGAGTTTATTCGTAAGGAGCGACCTGATCGGAAGTCCCTTCTCACCGTCCGCGATCAGAGGTGCGATCGGCGCACGAAGGAACAGGAAGGTATTTGCGATAGGGAGAAGCGCCCAGAGCATTGCCATGACCGGCCAGTTCTCAATCCCGAACAGGCGGAAAAAGAGTGTGGAAATCAGCACGACACCGACGTGACCCCAGCAGTAGAAGGAGTGGAGCAGGCTCATCGCCGTTTCCTTATTGTCCGTCGGACAGGATTCCATGATCGGGCTGACGAGTACCTCGATGAGGCCGCCGCCGATGGCATAGACACCGATGGCAATCAGAAGTCCCAGGAAAGGATCGGACATCCGGCCGGGCAGCACGGTCAGGAGCAGCAGTCCTGCGGCAGAACAGATATGCGCCGCGACAATGGACACCCGGTAGCCGATGCGGTCTACGAAGGTGGCCGAAAGCAGGTCAATCAGGAGCTGGATACCGAAATTGAATGTGACCAGCAGTGTGATCTGCGAAAGCGGGATGCCATACGTTTTCTGGAATACCAGAAACAGCAGAGGGACAAAGTTGTTGATAATTGCCTGCACGATATAGCCGAGAAAGCAGGCATAGATCGTTTTTTGGTAATTTGGTTTCATAAGTAAAGCTTCCTCCTGAACGCATATGCCTGCAGAAGCAGGCGTAATTATGATGTGAAAGTCGATTGCTTCTCTGTATGTTTGCTCCGGCTGGTTCCAAATGACCGCTGTGTCAGTCGGAACAAGCTATAGGCCAGATACCCCTGGCAGGACTTGTGCAAGCGCACTGAGGCGACCCTATCCGGTCGTCTGACTCTCACGGTAAACGGTTATGCACTGTCGCTGAGTATAGCACATTCTTCTATGGAAAATCCATAGAAAAAAGGCAGAAACTGTCAAATGAATTGCAATTTACGTGACTGTTCGCGCAGCCACGATCCTGCGAGGCGGCATAATAAGCTGAAACAGAGTTTGACACCAATGCCAAAACGGGAAAGACGGAGGGTTCTACTTGATTTTCCTGTGCAGGATATTTATAATCAGAGTCAGCAGTTCTGCCTTACCGAGAGGCAGGTGAAATCGAGGATCGCGAATGGAAGGAGCGGCAGACGAGGATGGATTTTATCAGTGTTTTTGATGTGATTGGACCGAATATGATCGGGCCGTCGAGCTCGCATACGGCGGGGGCATCGGTGATTGCGTATCTTGCGCAGAAAATGATCAGCGGACCGATTGTGGAGGCAGAGTTTATACTGTACGGCTCATTTGCAAAGACATACCGGGGACACGGCACAGACCGGGCGCTGCTCGGCGGATTGATGGGATTCTCGACCGATGACACACGGATCCGGGATTCATTTGAACTGGCTGACGAGCGGGGACTGAGGTATGTATTTGCGGTAAATACACAGGAGGAAGAGATTCATCCGAATACAGTGGATATCCGGATGAGGAACGAGCAGGGACAGACCATGACGGTGCGCGGAGAGTCCCTGGGCGGCGGAAAGGTGCGCATTGTGCGGATCAACGGGGTGCAGGTAGACTTCACCGGGGAGTACAGTGCGGTAATTGTGATCCATATGGACAAGCCAGGCGTGGCAGCTCATATCACGAAATGCCTGAGTGACCAGAACGTCAACATTGCATTTATGCGGCTGTTCCGCGAGTCGAAGGGACAGCGGGCGTATACGATCGTCGAGTCAGACGGACGTCTGCCGGAGGAGGTTGCCGGGCGCTTGCGTGAGCATCCGAGCGTGGAGGATGTCATGATCGTGCAGAGTGAAAACTAACGTTGCTGCTCAGCTTTTCATGCGCGCTCTAAAGTGACAGGGATTATCCAGGCTGACTCCGTTGCGGCGGAGTAAGCGTGGGCAGATGCCGGACAGTGTGCAAATAAAAAGAAGAGTATAATAGGTATGCCCAAGGAGGAAGACGGGATGGATTTTAAGAGTGGTCAGGAGCTTCTGGAGCTTTGCGGCAGGCATCATATGAAAATATCAGAGGTCATGCTGCGGCGGGAGTGCGAGCTTGGCGAGACGGATGCGAAGAAGGTGCGCGCGCGGATGCGGCGTGCGCTTGCAATTATGCGGGATGCGGTGGCGCTTCCGGTTGAGAAGCCGCTGCGTTCGATGGGCGGGCTGCTGGGCGGCGAGGCCAAAAAGCTCAAAGAGCATGGAGATGAGGGGAAAGCGATCTGCGGATCGGTGCTTGGACGCGGAATTGCGTATGCGATGGCAGTACTGGAAGTTAATTCCTCGATGGGGTTGATTGTCGCAGCTCCGACAGCAGGTTCCTCAGGCGTCGTTCCCGGACTGCTGCTTGCACTGCAGCATGAAAATGGTCTGTCAGACGAGGCAGTGCTGGATGCGCTTTTCAATGCAGGAGCGGTCGGGTATCTTGCGATGCGAAACGCGACAGTCGCGGGGGCGGTCGGCGGCTGCCAGGCGGAGATCGGCGTTGCATCGGCGATGGCAGCGTCTGCCGCAGTAGAGCTGATGGGCGGAACGCCTGTGATGAGCCTGGACGCGGCTACGACGGTGCTGATGAATATGCTCGGCCTGGTCTGTGACCCGGTGGGAGGTCTAGTGGAATATCCATGCCAGAGCCGCAACGCGTCCGGTGTGGCGAACGCGCTGATTGCCGCGGAGATGGCGCTGTCCGGTATCCGGCAGCATATCCCCTTTGACGAGATGCTGGCAGCGATGTACACAGTCGGAAAAAAGATACCGTATGAGCTGCGTGAGACAGCCCTGGGCGGCTGCGCAGCGACTCCGTCCGCATGCAGCCTCTGCGGAGGGTGCTGACGTCTATCGTATATAATTTCACAATGAAAAATCATTTTGCAGGATTCAACGGGTTATAGTTTAGCCAGCCATTACCTAGAGAAGTACGTCTGGATGTTTGCAAGCTCGTAAAGTGAGTCTTTACAGGTTCTTAGGTTTCAGGAGACCGGAGCAGCTGTAAAAATCCTGCGATCCAGCAGGATTTTTAGCGGGCAC
>DKWE01000041.1:0-23378 GCA_002491565.1 Lachnospiraceae bacterium UBA7160
CTGCGAAGCAGGCATGTTAGTTTATGTTCCTTCCATATTTGAAAAGAGCCAAACACGCATGGATCAGGCATCCAGGTATGCCTCTTGCCTGATCATTTGCTGCTCTGTAGAAGATGCGATTTCAAAATGCCCGCCCGAACCGTAACTGATCTGAAACGATCATGAGATAAAAAAGATTCCTGCTTGACAGGCAGAGGATAGCGTGGTAGTATTGAAATATGTTAAACATAGTTTTCAAAACTACTTCTTGCGTATTTTAGATTTCAAAGGAGGTTCTTCTTATGACAATAACGATTCGGGAACCCGGTAGTGCCATTACCCATTTTATCGGTATGCTGCTCGCAATGGCGGCGGCTGTCCCGCTTCTCCTAAAAGCTTCCCTTTTTTCTACGCGGACCGGTCTCGCGGCGATGGCGGTCTTTATCACCAGCATGATCCTGCTGTATGCCGCAAGCACCCTCTATCACTCGGTGAACCTGAGCGGCAAACGGCTGAGGGTGTTTAAGAAGCTGGATCACATGATGATCTTTGTCCTGATTGCGGGCTCCTACACGCCGGTCTGTGTCCTCGTGCTGAACCCACACGACGGCTACCGGCTGCTCGTCTGCGTCTGGGCAATCGCAATCGTCGGAATGCTGTTCAAGCTGTTCTGGGTGACTTGCCCCAAATATATCTCTTCTGTCATCTATGTGGCGATGGGATGGGCATGTCTCTCCGTCTTCGGTCAGCTCCTGCAGACACTTTCGCGTCCTGCTTTCTTCTGGCTGCTTGCCGGCGGAATCCTGTATACCGCAGGCGGCGTCATCTACGCGCTGAAACTTCCGCTCTTTAACGCGCGCCACAAGAATTTCGGGACCCATGAAATCTTCCACCTGTTCGTCATGGCGGGGAGTTTCTGCCACTTTATCTGCATGTACCAGTATCTTCTATAAAAGAAAACACGATCTCAAAAGACCAGACAGAATGGGCTTGGGCCGCTTGCCGTCCACTCTGTCTGGCCTTTTATCGTGCCTCCGTACAGGTATCACTTCTTGCACCGTATCAGATCGTCTCCCCCTCCATCAACTCAAATGGAAGAATCTCGCACATGGTATTCTCCTGCCCGCAAGCCTCCCGCTTTCCCTCAATCAATTGAAAGAGCAGGTTCACTGCCGCAGCAGATACCCTGTCCACGGAATTAGAAATCGTCACAAGCTTTGGGGAAATATACTTTAGAGTATCGATATTATCAAATCCGACAATCCCATAATCGACAGGCGGATTCTTCCCCTTCTCTCTCATCTGTTTCATAATCTCCAGTGCAAAATCATCTGCCGTACACAGAAATGCCGTACGCTTTGCATCTCTGGTCAGCCCCTCAATATGGTCTAAATAAGACCAGTCCAGCAGATACTGTACCTCCACTTGCGGATGTCCTTTCCTTGCTTCTTCAAAGCCCTTCCGGCGTTCCTGGTGGACATAAATATTCTGAGCGCCCTTTGTCTGCATTGCCGGGCACACAAACACGATTCTCTCATACCCCTTTTCCAGCACTAGCTGTACCGCTTCTGCCATAGCTTGTCTCTGGTCAATGCTGACAAATGGAATTCCATCTGCAATTTTATTATCGACCGATACAATCGGCATGCCCAGACTATTCAAAAACTCCCGGTATGCTTCCCCCTCATTGACGGAAGAGAGGATGATTCCATCCATATGATAGGCAGCCAGCCGTGTCAACTGGTCGCGCTCCTGCTGCTGATCTCCATCATGAAGTGTGATATTAATATAATATCCTCTCTTACTGGCTTCTCTGCTAATGGTATTCAGCATACCGGAAAAATACCGGTTCTGAACATCCAAAACCACTACCCCGATATAATAGGTCCTTCCTTTTACTAAACCTCTTGCCAGCAAATCCGGCTGATAATCGTACTCCTTCGCCATATGCAGAATCATTTCCTTTGTATCCGGATGAATCCTTCCGCCCCCATGGAGTGCTCTATGTACCGTCGTCCTTGAAACTCCGCATAATTGTGCCAAATCCTTCGTCGTAATACCCACAATGATCCTCCTGTCATCGCCATATACCATAACTCCCGGCTTCCGGCCGTTTGCAGCGCACCTGCGGGTATTCTACCATGTTTTCATAAGAAATGCACTCACTTTGTTCGCAAACGATTGCGTTCCATCTCTCTCGTAGTTACAGTTCAGTCAACAACGTCATCCCACCGGCAAGATTTTTAACGGACACTGACTGAGCCCAGAAGAACCTGCTTTTCGACCAAGGGGAGGATTTCCCCCTATCTTGCTTCGATCCGCACCATCACAAACGACAGCGCTTCCAGTCCGCAGTTCAGAACATCTCCATTCTGCTTCCAGTTGTCAAACTGCGCCGGCTTGATACAGTCATGCTGCACATGATTCGTTGCCTTCTTGTCCGGATGGCAAAGTACCATGGCCTCGAGTACCTTACCGGTCTCGAACATCTGAAGCTGGACCTCTACCTCCGCCGTTTCTTCACTGCGGTTCACAAAAAACAGTATCACTTCCTTGTTCTCCGGATTGTATACTGTTACATGGTCTACCACTGGTACTTCCTCAAATTCATTCACAGAGTAGACCGGCCCAGCGCACCTCTCATCCATAACGATTCCTCGTCCATACTTTGCCATGCAGGCAAACGGATAAAAGATTGGCTGTACCCACACATTGCCGCCACGTTCGGTCATAATGCACGCGCTGATATTCGTCAGAAGAGACTGGCAGGCAATTTTTACCCGTCCGCTGTATTTCAGGAAATTCATCATCATGCTGGAAAACAGAAGCGTATCTTCCATCGTGTAAATCTGCTCACTAAAAGCCGGAGCAATCTGCCAGGGATTCTTCTCCACACTGTTTTGTACCACCTTATTAGAAAGAGCCCAGACTCCCCACTCGTCAAAACAAATATGTATCTGCTTCTTCGACCGCATTTTCACTCCGACGTAGTCACAAAGCCCGCTGATGGTCTGGATATACCGTTCCATATCAAGCGACTGTGCCAAAAAGGAAGCCGTCCCCTTCTCCTGCGCTCCATAATACTGATGCAGGGAAATGTAATCGGCACACGGATAGGTGCGCTCCAGCACCGTCTGATCCCACTCTCCAAAGGTTGCATTGGTAGACATGGAACTTCCGCAAACTGACAGCTCAATCGTCGGGTCCAGCAGCTTCATTGCTTTTCCTGTCTCATAAGCAAGCCTCCCATATTCCTCCGCTTCTTTATGCCCAATCTGCCAGTCGCCATCCATCTCATTGCCCAGGCACCAGGTCCGAATCCCATATGGCTCCTGATGTCCGTTTTTGCGGCGTAGGTCACTATAAAATGTGCCGCCCGGAAAATTGCAGTATTCCAGCAGGGAAACTGCGCTCTCAATTCCTTTTGTCCCAAGATTTACCGCAAAAATCGGATCAACCCCCGCAGCTTTCGCCCATTTCATAAACTCATCTGTACCCACTTCATTTGTCTCGATGCTCAGCCAGGCCAAGTCAACCTTTCGCGGTCGCTGATCGACCGGGCCAATCCCATCTCTCCAGTCATAATTCGACACAAAATTTCCGCCCGGATACCGGACAGCCGTCACTCCCATCTGCGCCGTCCGCTCCATCACATCACGCCGAAAGCCATTTTCATCCGCGGCCGGATGATCCGGTTCATAGATGCCGGAATATACGACACGCCCCATATGTTCTACAAAAGAGCCGTAAATGCGCGGGTCTATTTTGCTCTTCACAAATTTTTTATGTATGAGTATTGTTGTTTTTTCCATGTCAATCCCCTCGTTTTTATGATAAAATTTTATTCCTTCATACCAGATGTGGCGATTCCTTCCATGAAAAACCGTTGTCCAAATAAGAAGAGAATCAGCAGTGGTGCAACCGAAATCACGGTAGCCGCCAGTGTCGGCCCGTATTTAATAGAGTTGCTCCCTACCAGAGAGGCAAGGCCCGCTGACAGTGTACGCATTTCTATGGAGCTTGTCAACATCATCGGATACAACAGATCGTTCCAGTTATTCATAAAATGATAAATCCCCAGTGTCACCAGCGCCGGTTTTGCAAGAGGCAGAATAATTCTGCTGTAAATCTGTCCCTCCTTCATCCCATCAATTCTCGCTGCCTCATCCAGCGATTTCGGTATTCCGGAAAAGAAAGAAGTCAGCATATAGATGCCATACGCGCTGGCTGCACGGGGCAGGATCAGCCCGGCATACGTATTCAGCAGCTTCAGATTAAATTCCTCCAGATACAGCGGAATCATCACGACCTGAAATGGAATCATCATGGTCAGCAGAATAATATTAAACAGCACCTTTTTCCCGCGAAACTGCATTCTGGAAAAAGCATAGGCTGCCATAGAGTCAAACACAAGGCTGATGATTGTCACACTAGAGGCAAACAGTACTGTATTTTTCAGCATCCGGAGAACCGGTATTGCTTTTACAACGTACTGATATTGTACCAGCAGCCACTCCGTCGGGAAAAACAGCGGTGGCCATTTGATATTGTCCGCATCCGACTTAAAGGACGACACCAGAAGCCATAGAAGCGGCAGCAAAACCGTCAGCATTACAAAAATTAAAACTGCATAACCTGCAATCGTAAATGCATGTACCTTCCGCGATTTCACTCTTCGTCACCTCCCTGGCCAAATGCGTAGTTCCGCATAATAAACGTAACAACAGCAATCATAAAGAATAAGAATACCGCGATGGAAGAAGCATATCCCAGATCATACGGCGCTGTCTGGAAGCCTCTGTTATAGATGTAGCCCACCAGTGTTTCCGTCTTATACTGAGGGCCGCCGCTTGTCATGACGTAAATCTGGTCAAATACCTGCAGCGACGTAATTAATGTCGTCACAACACAAAAACCAATCGTGTCCCGGATTCCCGGAATCGTCACATAAAGAAATTTCTGAATTCCATTTGCTCCATCCAGCTCCGCAGCTTCATATAAAGAATGAGAGATACCAAGCGCTGCGGCTGAAAGCACTGTCAACGTATAACCAAAACCCTTCCATACAGTTACCAGAATCACCGTCGGCATTGCCAGTGTCGTGCTTGCCAGAAGATTCGGCACCTGTATCCCGATTTTTCCAAGCAGATATGGCAGCATGCCGAAATTGCGGTTCAGCAGCATCGACCACATGATGCTGACTGCCGTCATAGAACAAACATAGGGGAGATAAAACGTCGTGCGCAAAAGCTTGTGGAACCTCGTGTTTTTCGTCATAAACATCACAAGCACCAGAGCAACCAGAATCTGCAGCGGTACCTCCAGCAGCGCAAAGAAAAATGTATTAAAGGTTGCATTTCCTACTCTGGAATCCTGAAACATCCTGAAATAATTTTTCAGTCCCGCAAAGGAGATATCGTTCATGTAAATGTCTATATTCATTAAGCTGATAGCAAACGCACCAACCAGTGGAATAAAGACAAAAATTGTCAAAATGATTAGAGACGGCGCTATAAAAAGATACGCCTGCTTTTGATTCTGCAAGGCGGACCCTTTTTTTCCGTCTGCAATTCTCTTTTTCATAAAACACTCCATTCTACCGCCTTTTCAAAGGGAAGCAGCCACCCGAATGCTGTAGTGGCTGCTTCCTTTGAGTGCTTACGGCTATCAACCTTATTTTGTGCCTGTAATCAGCCCGCGATAATTCCGTCCAGCGCATCCGATGCAGCCTGAACGCTCTCTGTCACATCTGCGCCGGACAGAATCTTCTCCATCATCGGCAGCATCACATCATTATCAATCTGGCTTCCGATTTCCAGGCCAAGATGCCAGTCGCGCCCGATCTCGGATGCCTTGGAAACGCTGCTTAAAATATCATTTGCTTTAATTTCCTCGTCTTCCAGTACAGAATAAGACCATACCGGGAACCCGTTGCGGTTTGACCATTCCTTCAGCGTAGCGTCCGACAACCAGAATGCCATGAATTTGTATACCGCTTCTTTCGTGGCTTCATCCGCGCCCTTGGTCAGCATATAGGAGCATCCGCCCTCCGGAGAAAATGCGCCTGCGCTGCCCGCCGGGATCGCTGTGATACCATAGTTGACACCGAGCTGGGTCAAACCATTGATATTCCACGGTCCGCTGGTGTACATTGCGAGCTGGCCTGCCTGGAACATCGTATCCGCATCCACATTCGTCAATCCCTCCGGCGATACTCCTTCCTTGACTGCCAGATTCTGCAGCCAGGTCAAGGTATCTATATTTTCCTGGGAATTCAGCAGATTCTCTGTTCCATCCTCATTGATGACATCTCCGCCATTTGCCCACAAATACTCACAGTAATATGTGTATTCACTGGACACTCCAAATCCATACTGATTCTTAGAAGGATCAGTGCATGCAATCGCTGCTTTTTCAAGCTCCTCGAGTGTGGTTGGCGGTGTCTCCGGGTCCAGGCCTGCCGCTGCGAAAATATCCTTATTATAATAGAGGTACTGCAGATTGTACTGCATCGGCACACCATACAGTGTATCACCTATGTAAGACTTCGCCAGTACATTCTCATAAAAATTGCTCTCATCTACCCCTGTTACTTCCCAGAAATCACTGATATCCTCAATCAGTCCATTCTCTGCGTACTGCTTCAAAAACTCGATTCCCACAAGGACAAAGGATGGGCCGGTACCTGTAGAAACAGCCGTTGGCAGCTTGGACTGCAGAGTGGCATTGTCCATTATGTCGATCTGAACGGTAATCCCATCCGGATTTGTCTCATTATAATTGTTGATAATCTCACGCAGAACGTCTCCGTCAGAGCCAGTAAACGGAGCCCACACGGATAACGTAACTGGTTCCGCTTCTTCTGCAAACACCGTTGTTCCCATAAGGGAAGCTGCTGTCATAGAAGCTGCCATTAAGATACACATTGCTTTCTTTTTCATTTCAAATCCTCCTAAATGATTGCTAAAACATCGTCAACAGCTTTGCGTACACGTGTACATTTTATGTGAAAAAATAACTCCGGTTGTTCTCGTGCATGGTCCGGACTCTCTGCACAGCGTATTTCCCAGAATCTTCGCATGAATTACGAATTTCATTTATGCGTTTTTTCTTTGCGTACACGTGTACTTTTTTCTTTGATTATATAGTTTGCACAATTGTTTGTCAAGAAAATCCTTCAAACGTATTTGCCAAAAATTCATCTGCATTTTTGGTGATTCTGCACAGCGTTCTGCATCTTCCCGCCAAAGTATAAGGCCGGGAACCCGCGTTTCGTTTCCCGGCCTTTTGCTTTCCTATACTCACCATCTTCAAAAGCATTACGTATAACGAGATATCATAAAATCAAAGACCCCTCTGCAAGCAACGGGGTATCAAGCTTGCAGTGCTGCAGAGCAGCGGGGTATTTGACCCTCGCGGCAGTCGCCAAATATCCATGCAAGGCTCGCAGGAATAAAGCTTAAATGCATTTGGAAGCCATCTGTACGAAGCACATTTCCACCCATGGCAATATAGAATTTTTGAGCTTCGTAATTCTTTATATTTACAGCAACACAAAACTTATCATGACCACTCTTAATCGCCTGTTCGTGTGCAATATCAAAAAATTTTGTTCCGATGCCCTCCAATCCGCTTACTTTGTCCATCAATTTTACTTGCAGACACGGTCATATTTGTCTATACTGATAAAGATGATTTAGAAAGCCACCACATACCAATCTACAACTATTTTGGCAGGTGATACCATATGCTTCAGATTGCGATCTGTGACGATGAACCTTTATTATTAGATGAAATTGAAAAAGAGACGCGGCAATGTCTCTCCGTGCAGAAGATTTTTTCTGTCATCTCTGCCTACACAAGCGGCGAGAACCTGCTCTATGAGATCGAGGACGGCGCTTCCTTTGACCTGCTCCTTCTGGATATCGAGCTGCCCGGTCTCTCCGGAATGGAGCTGGCGCGCCGGATCCATGAACTGCTGCCCTACGCGCTGATCCTGTTCGTGACCGCGCATTATAAATACGCCGTTGACGCGTACGAGCTGAATATCTTCCGCTACATTCCAAAAAACCAGCTGAAGGAGCGGCTTCCCCATGCGCTCCGCGATGCGGCAGCCGTCCTTGAGATCCAGAATACGGACTCCTACCTCATCAGCAACCAGAACCGGGTCGAGCGGATTCCGCTCAAGGATGTCCTCTATATCCTGCGCGACGGGAAAAACGCGGTATTCCATCTGAGAAGTCCACAGTCGGCTTCTATGCCCGGCAGATTCCCTTCTCCGGTTTTCGGCGGCAAGACAGGCAATTTGCGATCTGATGCCATGTCTGCCGGAAAGGAGCAAGCCTTTTCCAGTACCGGCAATTTGGCAGGTCGCATGCTGCATAGCAGTATGCATAATACTACAGGATACCCGGAGTCTTCGCAGCCGCCCATCCGCGAATACCGCATCCGCAAGACACTCACAGAGATTTACGAGGAGCTGGACCGTGCCTATTTTGTCTTTACTGACCGCGGCTGCATTGTCAACCTGCATCACATCTCGCGCATTGCCGGCTCTGTCTGTGAGCTGACAGACGGTACCATGCTCCCGGTTGCGCTAAGCCGCACCGCCGAGCTGAAAAAGAAGCTGAATGAATTCTGGAGAAATATGATATGAGACTGGAACTGCCCTGGAGCCGCATCCGCTTTCTGGAGCGGAAGAACCGCGTGCTGGAAGAAAACTATCATCTGCTCAGTGAATTGTACGGAGAGAATGAGCGTCTATACCACGATATGAATCATCATCTGCAGATGCTCTATTATCTCGCGCAGAAGCAGAATGCCCCTGAAATCATGGAGTATGTCACCTCCATCAGTACACCGATCAACCAGCTCTCCGATGTTATCTGGAGCGGCGTGGACGTCGTCGACGCGATCCTGAACCACGCTGTCTCAGAAGCCCGCGCCAGTCAGATCACGATGGATGTAAATGTAGAATTTCCCCGGATGTGCAGCATCTCATCCGATGACCTGTGCATTATTCTGTTCAATCTGCTGGACAATGCAATGGAAGCCTGCCGGACTGTCCACAAAAAGGCCCCGCAGGCTGTCCCTGTCATCTCTGTCACAATCCGCCTGATCCACCAGTTCCTGATGATCAAGGTAGAAAACCCTTACGTCCACCGTCCCCGCAGGATCTCTAATTTCTTCCTGTCCACGAAGCCGGACGACAGTCACCACGGCATCGGTCTTCGGAACGTCCGGGAAACCGCAGAAAAATACGGAGGCAACCTCGAATTTGAGGTGAAGGACGGAACCTTTGTGACGAGTGTGCTGCTGTTTCCGGAGATAATCTAGAGCCACTGGTCCATCTCTGCCCAGATCTCCTGCAGCCCCTGCTTTGTCAGCGCGGAAAACGGGAAAATCTTTGTGCCGGGATGTACCTGCAGGCCGTCAGCGACCAGCTTCAAGTGCTTTTGTACCTGGCTCCGGTTGATTTTATCGAGCTTTGTCGCGATGATGATCGGCTCAAAGCCATTGCGGCAGATCCAGTCATACATCGTCCGGTCATTTTCGCTGGGCTCATGCCGGATGTCCACCAGCAAAAAAACCGCCCGCAGCTGCGTGGAGCTGTGCAGGTAGCGCTCGATCATCTTCCCCCACTGCTCCTTCTCCGCCTTCGCCGTCTTTGCATAACCATACCCCGGCAGATCCACGAGATACAGCTCCCCATTTACATTATAAAAATTGATCGTCTGCGTTTTGCCCGGCTGCGAACTCGTCCGCGCCAGCGACTTCCGGTTCATCAGTCCGTTGATCAGGGAGGACTTTCCCACATTCGACTTTCCCGCAAACGCGATCTCCGGCTTCGTATTTTTCGGGAGCGTGCTCGTAATGCCACACACACGCTCCAGACTCACCTCTCGGATAACCATACCGTCAAACCTTTCCCTTTCCCGCTCTCACGCAACTTTCGGATACTGCTTCCATTTTCAGGCATCGTTCTACATTGATAGCAGACTTACCTTGCCGACATCCTTACCTTATCGGCGCAATTGTACAGCCAACCCATTTGTTTTTCCGGCGCACTGTAACTGTTCAGTACCTTCACAGCTGCGAGCAAAAATCCAATAATATTGCCTTCGGCAATGGGATTTTGCCGCCAGCCACTGTCCAGAGAAGTACATCCAGGATGCCTGGACTATCGCACATACCGCTATCACTCAATCAGCTACTTTCTGGAAGTACTTTCCATCCGGTGTGTCACCTCACCAGCGCCGCCTTCAGCACGTCCGCCATCGTCTCCGCGTACACGATCTCCATGCCCGCCTTGATCTCCTCCTGGATCTCATCGACATCCGGCCGGTTCTTCGCCGGGACAATGACCGTGTGCATCCCGGCCTGGTTCGCGGCGAGAAGCTTCTCCTTCAGCCCTCCGATCGGCAGGACGCGCCCGCGCAGAGTAATCTCCCCGGTCATCGCGACATCCGCCCGCACCGGAAGCTCTGCGATCGCAGAGAGAATTGCAGTTGCCATCGTGATGCCCGCTGACGGACCATCCTTTGGCACCGCGCCCTCCGGGATATGGATGTGGATATCGTGCTTCGCAAAAAATTCCGCATCAATCTGATACTGCTCCCCCAGCGACCGCACATAGCTGATTGCTGTCCGCGCAGACTCCTTCATCACATCGCCAAGCTGCCCGGTCAGCAGGAAATCCCCCTTGCCCGGCATCGTATTCACCTCGATCTGCAGCGTATCGCCTCCGACACTTGTCCACGCAAGCCCGCGCACGATCCCGATATCATTCTGTGCATTCCGCTTCTGCACCGAATACAGCTTCTTTCCCAGGTACTTTTCCAGACTCTTCTCCGTAATGCGCACACTCGCGGCATCCCCCTCCAGAATCTGGCGCGCCGCCTTCCGGCAAAGCTCTCCGATCCGTCGCTCCAGCTGGCGGACCCCGGCTTCCTTCGTATACCCGCCGATCAGCGCGGTCAGCGCGGACTTCGTCATCGAAAACTGCTCTTTCTTAAGCCCGTTGCGCTCCCGCTGCTTCTGAATCAGATGTTCCTTCGCAATATGATACTTTTCATTTGCCGTATAGCTCGTAACCTCAATGATCTCCATCCGGTCCAGCAGTGGGCGCGGCACAGTGTGCAGGTCATTTGCCGTCGCGATAAAGAGCACCTCAGAGAGATCAATCGGCAGCTCCACATAGTGGTCACGGAACTTGCAGTTCTGCTCAGAATCCAGCACCTCCAGCAGCGCCGACGAAGTATCCCCTTTATAATCGCTGCTCACCTTATCAATCTCGTCCAGCAGCATCAACGGATTCTTCACTCCGGCCTGGCGCAATCCGGCAGCCAGCCGTCCCGGCATCGCGCCGATATAGGTCCTCCGGTGTCCCCGGATCTCCGCCTCATCACGCACGCCGCCTAGGCTGATGCGGACATACTTCTTCCCAAGCGCCCGCGCGATCGAACGGGCAATCGAGGTCTTCCCTGTGCCCGGAGGCCCCACAAGGCAGAGAATCGGGCTGTCGCCGCCGTTCGTCAGCGCGCGCACCGCCAGAAACTCCAGCACACGCTCCTTCACTTTCTCCAATCCGTAGTGATCCTCATCCAGCACCCGCGCCGCGTTTTTCAGATCATGGTTGTCCTCCGACACCTTATCCCACGGCAGCTCCAGCAGCGTTTCAATATAGGTGCGCAGCACCGAGCTCTCCGGCGAATTGCTCCCGATCCCCTTCAGCCGGTTTGCCTCTTTCATGATCTTTTCCTTCACTTCGTCCGACGCCGCCAGCTCCTGCGCCTCCTGCTTGTAGCGCTCCACCTCGGAAAGTAATGTATTCTCGCCAAGCTCCTCCTGAATCACCTTCAGCTGCTCCCGCAGAATATATTCCTTCTGATTCTTGTTCACGCGCTCCTGCACCTTCTCCTGGATCGTGCCGCGCAGCTCCTGGATCTCTGTCTCATTCGCCAAAATGATACAGAGCTCCTCAAACTGCTCCTGCAGGCTCTCTGCCTCAAGCAGCCTCTGCCGCTCTTTATAAAACATCGGCATATCAATGCTAGCCTGCTCCACCAGCTCCCGGAAATCCTCGATTTTCAACAGCTGCCTCAGCATTTCCTTCCCGAACTTCTGGTTCGCCTGCGCATACCTCTGCAGCAGGTCCTGCAGGGCGCGCGTCATCGCAGCCTCCTCCACGAAATCGAATGCTTCTCTCCTCCTGACCGTCTCCGCAAAGCCCGGAGATTCTTCCTTCGCGGGATTTTTCACAAAACCGAGCGATCCCCTCTCCCCGGCATCTTTCTCGAAATCCAGCGATTCTTTCTCCCCTGACTCCTCCATGAAATCAAGCGGCCCCTTCCGCCTGCTTTCCTTCCTGAAATCAAGAGATTCTCTCCTCCCAGCCGTCTCCGCAGAATCGTCAGCCGCCCCTGCTTCCAGTCCGGACACAGCAGCCAGCTCTACCTGCGCAGTCAGATACCCGTCCTGCTCCGCAATCCCGATCACGCATGCGCGTTCCTGCCCCTCCGCCATCACACGCACAATCCCCTTCTGAATCTTCGCAACATTCCGGATGCGGGCAATCACTCCGACGCGATAAAGCGTCTCCGGTGTGATCCGGCTCTCTTCCGGCTTTTTCTGCGTAACCAGAAACAGCAGCTGGTCCTGCTGCATTGCAGCCTCCACCGCATGAATCGATGCCACCCGGCTGACATCGACATTCACCACCATCTTTGGCATAACCGTGAGTCCATGCAGCGGAATCATCGGCAATACCTGTATCTCATTTCTTTTTTCCATACTCCACCTGTTTTCTTATTATTCGTAACTACAAATGATTAATTTCGAAAACACACAAAATGCAGAACAAAGCACAATACCAAATTTATCGTGAAATATTTTGTAATTACTATTACTATTCATTCACAGATTCGCGTTTCACTGTCCGCATTAACATAAAAAGGGGATGCTTTATGCAGCCTCCCCCCTGTCTCTGTTTTCACTCCTGCCTGGCACTCAGCCATGCATATTAAAATTCACTGCATGCATGCTTCCATCAACTCGGGGCAGCCTGCACCATCTATTCAAACATCCCGGTTCTGCGCTTTTATGTCTCCTCTTCGAACATTCCAGCTCCGCGTTTTATGCCGTCTCTTCGAACATCCCGGATCTGCGCTTCTTACGTCCGGCACGCCCCTCGCGGTACGTCAGCTCTGGCTTCCCAGTACCCTCAACGACCTCCCGCGTGATCTTGCACGCCGCAATCGTCTCGTCCGAAGGAATCTGATACATCAGCTCCAGCATCACGCTCTCCATAATCGCACGCAGTCCGCGCGCGCCGGTGCGCCGCTTGATCGTCTTCTCTGCAACTGCTTCGATAGCCTCCGGCGTAAAGGTCAGGTCTACATCATCCAGCCCCAGCAGTCCCTGGTACTGCCGGATAATCGCATTCTTCGGCTCTGTCAGGATCCGCACCAGCGCATCCTTATCCAGCTCATCCAGCGATACCACAATCGGTACACGCCCCATAAACTCCGGAATCATCCCGTATTTAATGAAATCCTGCGGGAGCGCTTTCTTCAGTACTTCGCCCACATTGTGCGTTTCGCGCTCTCCGAGCTCAGAATTGAAACCGATTCCCTTCCGGTCCAAACGCGTCTCAATGATCTTCTCGATCCCCTCAAACGCGCCTCCGCAGATAAAGAGGATATCCGTCGTATCAATCTGGAGCAGCTCCTGATGCGGATGCTTCCGCCCTCCCTGCGGCGGCACCGACGCAATCGTCCCCTCCAGAATCTTCAGCAGCGCCTGCTGGACGCCCTCACCGGACACATCCCGCGTAATGGACGCATTCTCCGACTTTCTCGTAATCTTATCGATCTCATCTATATAGATAATGCCACGCTCTGCCTTCTTGATATCGTAATCCGCTGCCTGGATGATTTTCAAAAGAATGTTCTCCACATCCTCACCCACGTAGCCCGCCTCCGTCAGAGAAGTCGCGTCGGCAATCGCAAACGGTACATGAAGCAGACGCGCCAATGTCTGCGCCAGCATCGTCTTTCCGGAACCGGTCGGCCCCAGCATCAGCACATTGCTCTTCTGAACCTCGACATCGAGATATCTGGCACTTGTAATTCTCTTGTAGTGATTGTAAACAGCGACCGCCAGTGTCTTTTTTGCCTCATCCTGGCCGATCACATAGTCATCCAGAAACTTTTTAATCTCCGCTGGCTTTGGGAGATTGACAGCGTCCTCATCGTCCAGCCCAAACTCATCGTCCATCTCTTCATCGATGATTTCCGAACAGATCTCTACACAATCATCGCAGATATAGACCCCGTTCGGTCCCGCGATCAGCTTATGCACCTGATCTTCTGTTTTATTGCAAAACGAACATCTGATTCTTTCTACCATTTTCCCCGGCATAGTTCCACCTCAATATAGCCGCCCCGGACATGCCACACAGGCACGCCGGGACGCCTCATCCTTGCTTATCGCGCTTTCACCAGCTCATCAATCAGACCGTAAGCTTTCGCTTCCTCGGCCGTCATCCAATTATCTCTCTCCGTGTCCGCCGCAATTGTCTCGATCGGCTGACCCGTATTTGCCGCCAAAATCGCATTTAATTTCTGCTTTGTCCGCAGGATCTGCTCTGCGACGATCTGAATATCCGTCGCCTGCCCCTGCGCACCGCCGGAAGGCTGATGAATCATGATCTCCGCATTCGGAAGTGCAAAGCGCTTCCCCTTCGCACCGCCCGCCAGCAGGAACGCGCCCATGCTCGCCGCCATGCCCATGCAGATCGTCGAAACATCGCATTTGACATAATTCATCGTATCGTAAATCGCCATGCCTGCTGTCACAGAGCCGCCCGGGCTGTTGATGTACAGCTGAATGTCCTTGTTCGGATCCTGCGACTCCAGAAACAGAAGCTGCGCAACCACCAGATTCGCACTCAGATCCGTCACTTCCTCACCGAGGAAGACAATCCGGTCATTTAGAAGTCTGGAAAATATATCATAGGAACGCTCGCCCCTGCCTGTCTGTTCAATGACATAAGGTACAAAACTCATGCAATCTCCTCCTGCCTGGTTAAGCCTCCGCTTCCGTCTCTGCAGCAGCCTCAACCTCTACTGCCTGCTCGCCAAGGAGTTCAACTGCCGCCTGCATCGTGAGGTCGCGGCGGATCTGCTCCTTCTCGCCCTCGCCGACAAGCTCACGCAGCTTTGCTTCCTCCATCCGGTAAGCCTTCGCCATCTTTGCGATCTCCTCGTCGATCTGCTCCTCGGTCGTCTCAATATTCTCTGCCTTCACAATTTCCTCAAGAACAAGGGTGTTCTGAATCCGCTTGAGGGCATCCGGACGCATCTGCTCCGAAAGCTTCTCCACCGTCATGCCGGTGAACTGCATATACTGCTCGAGCGTGAGTCCCTGGGACTTCAGCCGCTGCTCAAAGTTCTCCAGCATCTGCTCCGCTTCTTCCTCTACCATCGGCTCCGGAATCTCCATCTGCGCATTCTCTACCGCCTTCGCCAGCGCCTTATCCTGCTTCTGTCTCTTTGCCTCTGCCTCTTTCTTCTCCAGCAGCTTCGCGCGCACATCATCGCGGTACTCAGCAATTGTATCGAACTCGGATACATCCTTCGCAAACTCGTCATCTGCCTCCGGAAGCTCCTTTACCTTAATCTCATTGACCTTGCACTTGAAGACTGCAGCCTTGCCCTTCAGCTCTGCCGCGTGGTACTCCTCCGGGAAGGTCACATGTACTTCTACTTCCTCGCCGATATTGGCGCCAACCAGCTGATCCTCAAAGCCAGGGATAAAGCTGCCGGAACCCACGGTCAATGCGTAATTTTCAGCCTTGCCGCCCTCAAACGGTACGCCGTCTACCGAGCCCTCGAAGTCGAGCTTAATCATATCGCCCTTCTGCACCGGACGGTCATCAACATCCTGCGTGCGGGAATTGTTCTCGCGCTCCTTGTCGATCTCGCGGTCTACTTCCTCCTCAGAAACCTCAACCACGGTCTTCTCTACCTCAACGCCCTTGTATGCGCCGAGCGTGACCTGCGGCTTCAGTGCAACCTGCGCGGTGAAAATGAACGGCTTGCCTTCCTCAATCTGCTCTACGCTGATCTGCGGACGGGACACGATCTGTTCGCCGCACTCTCTTGCAGCCTTGAAATACTCTGTCTGAAGCAGAATATTTGCCGCCTCTTCGTAGAAAACCTGTGCGCCGTACAGCTTCTGGATCATTTTTCTCGGCGCTTTTCCTTTACGGAAGCCCGGCACCGCGATCTTGCTCCGGTCTTTTTTATAAGCCTGCTCCAGAGCCGCGGTAAAATTCTCCGCTGCAACCTCAACGGTCAGCTTCGCCATGTTCTTTTCCAGTTTCTCTACTTGTACGCTCATTGCTACCTACTCCTCCTTAAACTCGAAACCGGTCTTCTTTCCGGTTCTAAACATTCCAGTGTCTATTACGGTCAAAGCCGTCACATAAATCTATACACAATCCCTCATACTATAACACACACGCGCAGAAAACACCAGTACTTTTTCATGACATTTCTGGGTTTTTTGCCTAATTCGTGATGCTGTAAATCCTGCCCGGCCGGAAGTGCGTCTCTGAACGGCTGCATGCTCTTACCGTTCGTCTGCAGGTTCTAAGGTTCCAGACATACTCCTCTAAGCAGTAGCCCGATGAACGAAACCCCTGAATTACTGCAGTTCCGTTTTCCCCTCAGAAGTACAGCCAGATGTCAACGATACAGGATCCCCTCCGCAACGCGGTCTGCACTTTCTTTGCCTGCGAGCTGCTCTGCGAGGGAGAGCGCAAACGGAAGCGCGGTGCCCATGCCACGGCTTGTCGTGATGTTGCCTGAGATCTCTACCGGCTGCTGTGTCACAGTCGCACCCTCCAGGTGCTCCTCAAAGCCCGGATAGCACACGGCAGTCTTCCCGCCCAACAGTCCCATATCCCCTAAAATACTCGGCGCCGCACAGATCGCAGCAATCCTCTTTCCTTCCTCATCCGCCCGGATAATCAGCTTTGCAAGCCCCTCGTGCGCATGCAGATTCTGCATGCCCCGCAGGCCGCCCGGCAGCACATAGAGTGCTCCGTCCTCCAGATTCTTCTCCTCGAACACACGGTCTGCCATCACACAGATCCCATGGCTGCCCGCGATCTCTTTTCTCCCCATAATGGAAATGGTCTCTACCTCAAGCCCTGCCCTCCGAAGCACGTCCACGACGGTCAGTCCTTCGATTTCCTCGAATCCATCCGCGAGAAACACATATACTTTTTCCATCGAAAATCCTCCTCTCCTTCTGTATTTTGCTGTTCCTCAGTGTAACAGAGAACGGCTGGAAAATCAATAGATTCCTTTGGAATTTGGCCTTGCGGCAGGGAAAATGCTATGATAAAGTGTAGACATATGAGCTGTATGGTACGAATTCACTTCATGACACTGCTTTATGAGTTACAGCTCAGGCGCCCTGTCAAAAAGAACTTCGCCAGACAGTGGCTGAATGAATGATCTGTAACCTCTTCAATCATACAGCAGAAAAAGAAAGGAGCCGACAGGAAAATGGAAATTGAACGGAAATTTTTGATCAAAGCACTGCCTGAAGCACTGGACCGCTATGTTTCCCACCGCATTGAGCAGGCCTATCTCTGCACGAATCCGGTTGTGCGCGTGCGCCGGCAGGATGATGAATTTTTCCTCACTTATAAAGGAAGCGGAATGCTTATGCGCGAGGAATACAATCTTCCGCTGACACAGGAAGGCTACGAGCACCTGCTGCAGAAAGCGGACGGAACTGTCATCGCGAAAAGAAGAATTGTGATCCCGCTGGAAACAGACGGGCTGAATGCAGAGTTGGATCTGTTCGAAGGAAGTCTCCGCGGTCTTAAGATCGTAGAAGTTGAATTTCCCGATCAAAGGACGGCGGAGAGCTTTGTGCCGCCAGCATGGTTTGGCAAAGATGTCACGTTCATTCCGGACTTCCACAATTCGGCAATGAGCCGGATGTCACCGGAGAAAGTCCGCATGTTTCTCGATCACTATGTGCGCTGAAATTTGGCAGCTCTGTGCTGCGCTCCTGTGTTCGTCACAGACAATCCCGCTCCTTATTCTGCGCCTCTGAATCATAAGACATGCAACAATTTGTGTCATCATTTTTTATTAATCTCTTCCCGAATCCTCTTTAACATCTCTGCAGTCTCGTCCGGGTCCTCCGGCAACGGAATATTTTTCCGTTCAATGTACTTTTCATACAGATCCGCCTGTGCTTTGGCTGCTGCCAAAGCACTCTTTGCCGCTGCTCTTTTCAGCGGCGATTTGCTGTCCTGGTTCTCTAGGCCAAACTCTATCAGATCCATAGTTCATCTCCTTTCTTTGCTGGGAGCCACAATTTGAAGCATTTCGTCCTATCTTGTATTCAATTTGTGGCTTTTCCAGATATTTCCATTAGAAATTGCTATAATAGCACGGAATGGAGGATCTGCCATGGACGAAACACTTTTTACTGCTAAAATCCGCGCACTGCGCAAAAAAGCCGGTTATACACAGGCTGAGGTCAGTAAACGGCTGAATATTCAGCGCCAGACCTATTGCAATTACGAAAACGCGACGCGTAATCCGCCGATGGAGATTATTGTCGCTCTTGCCGAGCTGTACCAGGTTTCTGTTGATTCCCTGGTATGTGATACCATACCTGCCGCTAGCCAAAAGACGTCTGCCAGACCAAGGTCGACAGAACTGCACTTTGTTTCTGAGTTTACCTCTCTTTCCGGAAATAAGCAACGGGAAGTAATGGATTTTATCCGTTTTAAGAAACAGCTGCCGGACTGATCCGCCGGACCCGGAGCACCCCGGACAGCTGCCGCGGAACATTGATAAGCTAAGCAGCAAAAGATCCCCATTGGATCATGAGATAAATCATTAAACCACTCTGCCTGTTTCCGTACAGGCAGGGCGTGGATTTCTTACTTTTGGTTCCGGTATCATTATACCAAGAATATCCAGCATTAGCAATATACTACTTTGCTTTTATAAAGACACGTTTTGTTTCGTTTTTCTTCTGCGCATACTAAACTATAGCAAAGGAGGAGACGAAATGACGGACAAACGTGAGAATCAATATCGGCAGCTCGGCCTTACTATAGCATATTACCGCAAGCTTCGTGGGTACACCCAGCTGCAGCTGGCAGAGTACGTGAATCTGAGCCGTACCCACATCAGCAATCTGGAAGCTCCCAACATGCCGACCAGTATTTCATTGGAAAAGCTTTTTGACATATCGGATGTCCTCGACGTACCGGTCAAGGCGTTCTTCGAGTTTCGGGAAAACGACTAAGGATGCGCAGCGGCGTATGCTCCGGCAGGCACCATGTTTCAGTTGACATCCACACCCCCTGGTGATACAGTATTTTTAGAATATTTTACCAAAAAGGGGGAAAAAACATGAAACATAATTGGGGAAAGTATGTAAGCGCATTTCTGATTGCTGCCGTTTTCTGGCTTGCAATCGCCGGAAACACCAAAGCCGCAGCAACGCCTGCCAGTGTCACAGCCCTCAAGACCTACAGTCTGAAAAACGTCACAAAGGCACCTGCGCTTGAAGGGAAATGGATCGAAGATGGAGAAACCTTCCGTTTTGAAGCTGCGGATGGAACCACCTGGGCAAATCGCTGGGTTCGCGTAAAAGACAATGTCTTTTATCTGGACCAGAACAGCAAGCGCGTTAAGGGCTGGGTCAGCTATCGCAGTACTAACTACTTTCTCGATAAAAAGGGGAGACTTGTCACCGGCTGGAAAAAAATCAGCGGAAAAACCTACTACTTCTTACGCGGCAACGCAAAGGTCGCGAAAGGATTGCGTGAAGTAGACGGTTACACCTACTATTTTGACAAAGAAACAGGCGCCTGCACAAGCGGTTGGCGTAAAATGCATGGCAGCTGGTATTTTTTCAGTGGGAAAAATTACCGGATGTGCACCAATACCTGGGTCAAAATTAATGGTCAGTATTACTATGTAGATGCAAACGGCAAGCGGAAGACTTCCTGCTGGCTGACTCTCGACAAGAAGAAATACTACCTGAAGGATGACGGTACGCGCGCAACCGGTACGCTGTACCTCGATGGAAAAGGCTACTATTTTAAGAAAGATGGTGTGTACGACCCGGATACCTATATCCGTCCGCTGCCTGATCCGAAGAAACCGATGGTTGCCCTCACCTTTGACGATGGGCCGGGGGCTTACACCACCCGCTTGCTGAACTGTCTGAAGAATAATAACGCAGTCGCGACCTTTTTCCTGGTTGGCTCCAGCGTGCCGAGCTATCCGAATGCCATAAAACAGATGGCTGCGCAGGGCTGTGAGATCGGAAGCCATTCCTACAGCCATCCGGCCTTTACCACGCTTTCCTCTGCAGGCAGACAATCCCAGGTACAGCGCACCTCCGCTGCGATCCGCAATGCCTGCGGCAAGAATCCAACCGTGTTCCGTCTGCCGTACGGCGATGGCCACTCCAGCAGTTACGTGCTGTCTGATCTGGGACTTCCATCCATCTACTGGTCAATCGATACCAGAGACTGGGCAAACACCGGCAATCCACAGCATACCATCAATGCCGTGCTTGGCAGTGTCCGGGACGGAGACATTGTCCTGATGCACGACATTCACCATTCTTCTGTCGTAGCTGCCGAGACGATCATTCCGGCTCTGATAAAGCGCGGGTATCAGCTTGTGACTGTCAGCGAACTTGCAAAGTACAAAGGAAATACGACCTTGCAGGCCGGACGGACCTACTACAATTTCCGGTAGTATCATCAATGGACGCTGACGCAGTCCGATAAAGATCAGATTATAGGCCATGATTACATACGAGGGTGTCGCAAACTAACAAACGGCTACAAGTGATGGTACTTATCCACGCGGTCAGATACCTGAGCTTGTACCCTGACTGCATTTTGCGACACCTTTTTTTAATCCGGCAAAGCTGGCCGCATGCTCTGGCGGCGCCTGAACGGAACCTGTATAACCTCCGGAATGTCTATAAACGAATCTGCGCATCTTCTCTGTGCTCCCTGCGGTATTTTGCCGGTGTCATGCCGTAACGAGCCTTGAACTGCCGATGGAAATAGCTCTGATTTTCATATCCCACTGCAGCCGCTATCTCCTCGACCGGCAGATTCGTCTCCAGCAGCAGCATGACTGCCTTCTGAAATTTCTTCCGCTGGAGCAGTTCCTGGAATGTGACCCCCGTGCTCTGCCGGATCATCTTGCTCAGCACTGGCAGCGACTGGTGGAAGTCCTCAGCAATTTTCGTCAGACTCGCGTTCTGAAAACTGGTGTCGATATATTTCAGAATCGACTGCAGCACAATATCCTGATAGCTCTGCGAAGAGCTTTTAGTCAGCCTGTCCAAATGCTTCAGAAGATACAAAAACACAAGCCCCATCGAATACTGACTGATCACATCCTCATCTTCCCCGCCATCCATCATTGAAGAAATCATATTTTCCATCAAATTCTCAATCGGAGGTTGATCTCCCAGACGAAACAGAAGATACTGCGGCTGCTGGCCATTCTGCCGAAGCGTATCAACCAGAAAATCCGCCAGCACATTTCCCTTGCGCAGCATTCCGAGCGGAATGTCAAAAAACTCCGGCAATGCAATAAAATTAACTCCGATATCATCATAGCCTGCCTTTTTTACACTGTGCCGGACCTGCTGATTCAAAAGCAGCAGGTCGCCCTTTTCCATGACAAGCTCTTTTTGATTCATGCAGTGCGTAATCGTGCCGCTGCATATGTACATCATCTCGATATAATTGTGCCGATGCTCTGGAAACTCCACAAAACGGCTGTGCGGGCGCACGGCAACCAGCCGCCCCTCACTCAGAAAAAGCGCCCTGTCAATCTCCGACAAGTTGCGATGTGAATACAGCTCCCGTCTGATATCCGGATTTCCATCCAGATAGGACTGCTCCTCCGGCGAAATCTTCCGCATTTTATTTATCAGTTCCTCTTTCACCTGTTCTCCTTTCCAGAGCGCCGCAGCATGATATCCATCCATTTCAGCCAGCCTCCGCCAGCAGAGGTACTCTGAGCCAGGCCGCATGGCCGCAGCAAATGATCATGCCGCAAATTTTCTGTACACCTACATCTTAAACTCCTCCATCTGCCGCTCAGTAAACCCGCCGTCTTCAGCAGGGAGTGCGCCCCGGTCCTTGAGAGGAGCATGCCCCAGCACCCGCACATAAGCGCGGTAAAAGGAGGAATACTCCTGAAAGCCTGCCGCCTGTGAAGCAGCCTGTGCACTGCAGCCATTCAGGAGAAGCTGCTGGGCATAGATCACCCTTTTTCGCTGAAGATAGTCAAAGACCGTAGTACCCACTGCTTTCCGAAAGAGACGATTGAGATAGTATTTGTTGATTAAAAACCGCTCCGCGAGCTGGTCCAGACTGAGTTCCTCTGATAAATGCCGGTTCAGATAGATCAGGACCTCCGTCACTACATCATTCGCCATCGGCTTTGTCTCCCACTCTTCCTGACAGATAGAAACGATCCTGGCAAGCACAGCCTCCACCCCAATCTGAAGCAAAGGCTCCTTTCGTCCGGGCGGACTCTTCACATACTCGCAGAGCACCTGCAGAAAAGCTTCCAGACCATACTTCTCCACCTGCTCAAAATAAATCTTCTGATCCGGATTATTCTCAAACACCGGAAACACAGACAGCAGCAGACGCCGATGCTCCATGGAGAGAAGATCCGGATGAAAGTGAAGCGCATACCGGCGATAGGGCTTTCTGGAATTGATCTTCACCCCGTGGAACGTGTGCGGGGCGAGCAGCAGAAGGCTGTGGGGCGACAGATGATACTGATGCCCCTCCACGAGATAATCCGCGTCTCCTTCCAGAAAGTAATAGATTTCGTAGAAATTATGACAGTGCAGATCATAGCGCTCCGTCACCGATTGAGTACATTTATATCCGACCAGCAAAAGGCTGTTGATGACGCTGCTTTGATGCTCCTCCTGATGTTCGTCCATACAGGTCGTCCTCCTTTTTCTTTCGCACTTCCAGCGTCCATTCCCACTGGCGCACTTCTGCTCCCCTGCAGTCACAGTATTCCCGGGCCGATTTCCCTTCTCTCTGTATAGGATCATTCTCACCGGCAAATTATCTCTGGGCATATTCGACGAAAGACACATTTCTCTCTACACTATAAACCATCAGGTCAATATCTGCAATAAAAATAAGCCGCTGTGCAATGGTTTTTTTCTACGGATTGCGGTATAGTTTCCCTGTAGTTACAGAATATAAACCATCTAACGTACGAGACAGGGAGGAATAGCTTCATGATCACCGGAGCACAGCTTTACACGGTAAGAGACTTTAC
>DKWE01000041.1:23683-34727 GCA_002491565.1 Lachnospiraceae bacterium UBA7160
TACACCACCGTACAGCTTTCCGCCATCGGCAAGGGACTCCGCCCGGAGTGGATCCGTGATATCTGCGGAGAAGCCGGACTGAAAATTGTACTGACTCACAGCGATGTGAATCGGATTCTCCACGACACCGAAGCGCTGATTGCCGAACACGACCTCATGGGCTGCGACTATATCGGTCTTGGCTGTATGCCGGAAAAATACCGGACTGCAGATACAATCGCCCAATTCGCTGAGGATTTCCGGGAACCTATTCAGAAGATTGCGGCAGCCGGAAAACTCTTCATGTACCATAACCATAATTTCGAGTTTGAGAAGCTGAACGGCAAACTCATGATTGATTATCTGCTGGATGCCTTCTCCCCCGGGGAGCTCGGTGTCACCTTAGATACCTACTGGGTACAGGCGGCGGGCGGCGATGTCTGCTGGTGGATCCGCCGGCTGCAGGACCGCATCCCCTGCGTTCACCTGAAGGATATGGCAATGATTTCCGGTACGCCGCAGATGGCCCCGGTCATGGAAGGAAATCTGAACTTTGCAGATATACTCAAAACGCTGGAGCACACCTGCTGCAAGTACCTCCTGGTGGAGCAGGATATCTGCCAGACAAGTCCCTTCGACTGCCTCAGACAGAGCTACGACAACCTGGCCGCTGCTGGCTACCGCTGATCTGGTATCACGGAAGATGCTGGCGAACGAAACCGCATCGGTTCAGCCATCCGCCTGAGAAGGACACCTCTTCCCTGCCGTGGTCAGCCAAACCGCGTCAACAAGCAGGTTGTTACCGCCCGACCAGCCACCGCCAGGAGAAGTATGTCCGGGTTTGCAAAGCGGTATCAAATAATTACTTCAGAAAGGATCACGAGAAAGAAATGAAAAAAGTAAGACTTGGCATTATCGGAGTTGGAAATATGGGAAGCGGCCACGCCCGCTCCATCATCGAAGGCAAAGTTCCGGATATGGAGCTTGTGGCTGTGGCGGACCTTAAGGAATCCCGCCGTACCTGGGCAAAAGAGACCCTGCCGGAAACCGTACAGATCTTTGAGAGCGGCGATGCCCTCATAGAAGCACGCTGCTGCGATGCCGTGCTGGTCGCAGTTCCCCACTATGACCATCCCCGCTTTGTGATAAAAGCCTTTGAATACGGCCTGCACGCCATGAGCGAAAAGCCCGCAGGCGTCTACACCAGACAGGTACGGGAGATGAACGAGGCTGCCGCCAAAACAGACCGGGTCTTCGGTATGATGTTCAACCAGAGAACCAACCACGTATACCGGAAAATGCACGAGATTGTTCAGAGCGGCCAGTATGGCGCCGTCAAGCGTGTCAACTGGATCATTACGGACTGGTACCGCACCCAGGCTTACTACAATTCCGGCGGCTGGCGCGCTACCTGGGATGGTGAGGGCGGCGGTGTTCTGACCAACCAGTGCCCCCACAACCTCGACCTGCTCCAGTGGATCTGCGGAATGCCCTCCAGAGTACAGGCTTTCTGCCACATGGGCAAATGGCATGACATCGAGGTCGAGGACGATGTCACCGCGTACCTGGAATTTCCAAACGGAGCCACCGGCGTGTTTGTGACTACCACTGGGGATGCTCCCGGCACCAACCGCTTCGAGATCACCATGGAAAAAGGAACCCTGATCTGTGAAAACGAAACTCTGCGTTTCTATGAGCTGGAGGAGAACGAGCGGGACTTCTGCTTCCATTCCCCTGAGGGCTTCAAAAAACCGGAAGGACACTGGGTTGAACTTGAGACTGACGGGAAAAACCCTCAGCATGTGGGCGTGCTCCAGGCATTTGCTGCCAACATCCTGCGCGGGGAGCCTCTGGTAGCCCGCGGCGAAGAAGGGCTGAACGGCGTCATGCTCTGCAATGCCATGTACCTCTCCAGCTGGCTTGACAAAGCGGTCACGCTTCCTGTGGATGAGGAGCTCTTCCTGGAAAAGCTGAACAAGCTCCGTGCCTCCTCCAGGAAAAAAGACAACGTGCAGGAAGTAACCTTCGACACCGAGGGCTCCTACGGCTCCTCGGTGAAGGCATGAGGGCCGCGATCGTCGGCTGCGGCAGCATCGCCCATGTGCATGCCGCAGCTATCGACGAAATTCCCGGGATCACCCTGGCAGCAGCAGCCGACATCATCCCAGAGCGCGCGGAGGAATTCCACCGACAGTACGGCTGCACGGCGTACTCCTCTCTCGAAGAGATGCTTGCCCAGGAAAAATTCGATGTCCTTCACATCTGCACGCCGCACTATCTTCATGTCCCAATGCTTCACTATGGGCTGGAGCACGACGTCCATGTCTTCTCTGAGAAGCCGCCTGTGATTTCTAAGGAACAGCTTCTGGAGCTTCAAGGCCTGCACACAGAGAAACGATTTGGCTTCTGCTTCCAGAACCGCTACAATCCCAGCATCCGCGTGGCCAGAGAGCTTCTCGCCTCCGGACAGGCCGGTAAGGTACTCGGAGCCCGCGGAATTGTTACCTGGTCCCGGGATGCCTCCTACTACACCGAGAGCGGCTGGAGGGGCCGCCTGGAGACGGAGGGCGGCGGAGCGCTGATCAACCAGTCCATCCACACGATGGATCTGCTGGTATACCTCCTCGGAAAACCCCTTTCCATCGAGGCTGCAACCCAAAATCATCATCTAAAAGGCATCATTGAGGTCGAGGACACCATGGAAGCCTATATCCGGTTTGCCGGTGCAAACGCGCTCTTCTACGCCTCCACCGCCTACTGCGACAACGTACCTCCCCTGATTGAGGTCGCCTGTGAAAATCTGACTGTCCGCATTGAGGACCAGTCCCTTACATACCTCTACCGGGACGGGCACATTGAAAATCCAGAGCTTCCCTCCGTCAAAGCCCTCGGCAAAAACTACTGGGGCAGCGGTCATAAGAGCTGTATTGAGGATTTTTATCATTCCATTGCGGAAAATCGGCGCTTCCCCCAGGATCTTCCGGGAACCCTGGACACCATCCGTCTGATGCTCGGCGCCTATGCGTCTGCCCGGAGCGGGGGCGAAATCGTAACCATTTCATAGCTGCTATCCCGCCACCCATCACCACGGGAAGTACATCTGGATGTTTGCAAACGAACAATAAGAGCTAAGAGCCTCCAAACATGCAGGCATACTTCCCAGCCGGAATGGTTGAAATGTGACAGGGAACTGAAACCAGTAAGAAAGGAGCTTACTACCATGCTGGAACAAGCGAAACTATCCTGCTTTGCAGATGAAATCGACACTGATCTCCAAAAACAGATTGCTCTCTTAAATGAGCTTGGCATTTCCTACATTGAATTTCGAAGCGCCAACCACAAAGGAGTCGCTGAATACACCCTTGCGGAAGCAGAAGAAGTCCGGGCTGCCCTGGATCAGAACAACATTTCTGTCTCCGCCATCGGCTCTCCCATCGGCAAAATCAACATCACGGATGATTTTGAGCCCCATTATGAACAATTCCAACACATCACACACCTGGCAGAGATTTTCGGGACGCCGCTGATCCGGATGTTCAGCTTCTACCTCCCCCAGGATGGACGCCCGGAAACATACCGGGATGAAGTGTTTCGGCGCATTGACCGGATGGTGGAATATGCGGCAAAGAAGAACCTGATTCTGCTCCATGAAAATGAGAAAAAGATCTACGGGGACACCGCTTCCGCCTGCCAGGATCTGATGCAGACATTCTACGGGGACAATTTTAAAGCCACCTTCGATTTCGCAAACTTTCTGGAATGCGGAGAGGACACCATAAAGGCTTATGAGCTTCTCAAGCCCTATATTGCTTACCTGCATATAAAGGATGCCGACAAAAAAACAAAAACCATCGTTCCCGCCGGGGAAGGAGATGGTGAGCTTCCCACTATTTTAAAAGATTTAGATAGCAGCGGCTACTGCGGCTTTTTAAGCCTCGAGCCTCATCTGACCGACTTTGCGGCCTTAAATACGCTGGAACAGGATGCCGCTAAACGCGGCCGTACCGACGGTCCGTCCGCATTCCGGTGCGCCTATGCGGCACTGAAAGCCGTTCTCAACGAAACGAAATAACTCCCTCTTCCGCCTGCAGACTGGCACCATCTTCCGCAGGCAGCAGGTCTTGCATTTCCACAACAGGCACAAAGGCCGGACCCGTGCCGCTATCTCCTATCATTACCGTTTATGCATCCACTGGCCGGCCGCACGCACCTGTGTTACACTAAAGCAAACATACATTCGCATCAGGGAGGGATGAGCATGGGACTGATTTTTCATATCGACGTCAACTCTGCGTTTTTGAGCTGGAGCGCAATTGAAAAGCTGCGCAACCATCCGGATGAGCCGGATCTGCGGACAATCCCGGCGATTATCGGCGGCGATGAAAAGACCCGGCACGGCGTCGTGCTCGCTAAGTCCATCCCGGCCAAACGCTACGGCATCCAGACGGGCGAGCCTGTCGCAAACGCCTACCGTAAATGTCCGATCCTCGTTATGGAACCACCCGACCATCGACTGTATCACCGCCGAAGCAGAGAACTGATGCAGCTGCTTTCTTCCTATACCTCTGATATCGAGCAGGTCTCCATTGATGAATGTTATCTGTCCTACACACCGATCAGCCATCGGTTTTCCTCACCGGAGGCCGCGGCACGGCACATCGCAGACGAAGTGCGCGATACGCTTGGCTTCACAGTCAACGTTGGAATCGCCCCAAATAAGCTGCTGGCCAAGATGGCAAGCGATTTTGAAAAGCCCGACCGCGTCCATACGCTCTATGCAGAGGAAATTCCGCAGAAAATGTGGCCGCTTTCCGTTCGCGATCTGCTCATGGTCGGCAAAAGCAGCGCCACACGCCTTGAGCAGCTCGGCATTCACACGATCGGAGAGCTTGCCTGCGCAGATCCAAAATTTTTACAGGCACAATTTAAAAGCCATGGGCAAATGATGTGGGAGTTTGCCAACGGCATCGACCGCACGCCGCTGCACCCGGAAGCCAGGGAAGCCAAGGGAATCGGCAACTCGACGACTCTCGCCAGCGATGCTGAATCTGCGGAAGACGCCAAACGCATACTGCTCAAACTTTCGGAGGAGGTCTCTGCCCGGCTTCGGGAGGCTCATGTGCTCGCACACACTGTGACCGTCGAGATCAAGTACAGTGACTTCCGCTCCTGCTCCCGACAGACACAGCTCTCCACGCCAATTTCGACCAATACCGCCCTCTATCAGTGCGCCTGCCGCCTGTTCGCCGAGCTCTGGAACGGCGCTCCCATCCGCCTCCTCGGCATCCGCACGACAAAGCTGCAGTCAGAGGAAGACCCGGTCCAGCTTTCCTTATTTGACGGGGATTCGCCGCTGCTGGTTCCGGAGGAAAAAAGTGGCGGTGCGGCACCCCACAGCTCTCACAGTGCAGCGCAACATCCTTCTCCCAACGCAGCTCTGCATGGTTCCTCCGGTACGACAGACGCCTCCCGCACAGCTGCTGCAGTGGACAGACAGACCCATGCTCCAGCGCCTGCACATTCTGGAATCGCTGTCCAGCCTTCTTCTGTCTCACGTACACCGAGCCTTGAGAAGCAGCGCCGTCTCGACGAAGCCATGGATCAGATCCGGAAACGCTATGGGAAGGATGCCATTACGCGCGGAAGTCTCCTTCCGCCTCGTCATATTTCCGATAAAAAAGATTTTCTTGACACATAGAAAAAGCGAGCGTAAACTACAAACAATAGTTACTATTATGCAGCAACTTGCTGCGATATTCATTCCAGTGTACGGTATCACTTTTTCATCCATGATCCGGCAGACTGTTCACGAGATAAAGAGGATACCGTATAAGAGCAGACAGAAGGAGTACATTATGGAAAAGAAAAACATCGACTGGTCGAACCTTGGCTTCGGCTATATCCCAACAGACAAGCGTTTTGTCGCAAATTACAAGGATGGCGCATGGGACGAGGGCGCGCTGACCTCAGATCCGATGGTCACAATCACTGAATGCGCGGGTGTCCTGCAGTATGCGCAGACTTGCTTCGAAGGCATGAAGGCATACACGACGGAGGACGGCCACATCGTCACCTTCCGCCCGGACCTGAACGCAGAGCGTATGGAGAATTCCTGCAAGCGCCTTGAGATGCCGGTATTCCCGAAGGAAAAGTTCGTAGACGCCGTCGTGCAGACCGTTGCGGCAAACGCGGATTATGTACCGCCCTATGGCTCCGGCGCTACCTTATATGTGCGCCCGTATATGTTCGGCAGTGATGCAGTCATTGGCGTAAAGCCAGCGAGCGAATATCAGTTCCGCGTCTTCGTGACCCCGGTAGGTCCGTACTTTAAGGGCGGCGTAAAACCGATCACGATCCGCGTATCAGACTTCGACCGTGCCGCGCCTCACGGCACCGGCCACATCAAAGCAGGTCTGAACTATGCGATGAGCCTGTATCCGATCATGGAAGCACACCGCCAGGGCTTTGATGAGAATATGTACCTTGACGCAGCAACCAGGACAAAGGTGGAGGAGACCGGCGGAGCGAACTTCCTGTTCGTCACAAAGGACAACAAGGTCGTGACTCCGAAGTCTGACAGCATCCTGCCGTCCATCACCCGCCGTTCCCTGCTCGTTGTCGCAAAGGATTATCTCGGACTCGAGGTAGAGGAGCGCGAGGTGTGCTTCGATGAGGTGAAGGATTTCGCGGAGTGCGGACTCTGCGGCACTGCGGCAGTTATCTCCCCGGTCGGCAAGATTTTCGACCACGGCAACGAGATCTGTTTCCCGAGCGGCATGACCGAGATGGGACCAGTGACCAAGAAGCTGTACGAGACACTCACCGGCATTCAGATGGGCCGCATCCAGGCACCGGAGGGATGGATCAAGGTGATCAAGTAATTTTCCATTCGGACACATGCGCCGCACGGCGCACCATCTAAGAAAAACTGCGGCCAGCCAACGCTGTGCCGCAGTTTTTTGCTTGCGGCTGACCGCCGCCCCCGTTAAAGCTGTTTTGCTGCCCCTCATGGACAGTTTTCATACAATCCAGAAACTTCGTATCGCTTGCTTCCTCCTCAGCTGCTGTCTGTAACACCACATAAAACAGCTATCGGTTCTCATACTGCCGCAAACGCTCCTCGATCGCGCGCCCGCTCTCCTCGAAAAGCAGCTGGCGGTTGTATCGGTAATAGCGCTCACATTCATACTGCTTCAGAAATTGAATACTTCCGGAATCGCTGTTCAGCTCTGTGATAAAGATGACCATCTCCTGTCCCGGGCCGTAGGCGGCCTCCAGAAAATCAAACGCATGCTCCAGCATCCCGCCCGTTACAGTCTCCTCCTCGTCAAGCTGATCCTGCGCCTCATTAAACCAGATGCGCAGCTGCTCAAAAATCTGGCCGTCTGTCCCCGCTGCGCTCTGCCCGAAAGCCTGATCATTCGTTCCTTCCGCACTCAGGTGCAAAGCCCTGCCGTTGACAGCCTCACGCTCTGCGTTCAACAGATTCTTTCCGGAAAGCAGCCGATGCTGATACTCCTCCAGCCTTCGAAGCGCATCGCGGTATACACGGTCTTCTCTCCGGGTCAGCAGCTCAGCGGCCCGCTTCGCCTCATGCTCCCGCTGTACGCGGTCCAGTTCCTCTGCAAACACCGCCATCGCCGCTCCGCCTTGCACGTCCAGCAGCCCTGCCTTCATCCGGCAAAGGCTTGCGAACACCAACTCCAGCACCTCTCCCTGGCGGATGAGCTTCGCAAAGCTGCCCCGCAGTCTTGATAAAAGCAGGCTGACGACACTCAGCTTTTCATCAAAGGATGCGTGTGCCGCCTTCTTCAGCAGAAGCTCATCAATGGTTCCGTTCAGGACTGCATCCAGCTGGTAATCCATCTGATATTTGTAATACAATTCCAGATAATTTGCAAAATCCTTCGCGATCTTTTCATGCTGAATGTACTGCACCACCACTTCGCGGTCCATTGTCTTTCCCAGCTTCTCATAGACCTCCAGTATCTGTGACAGGTCCTCCCAGCCGCGCGGCGTTGCAAACTTCCGGCCATCCACTGTGGTCTCCATCCGGTAGAAATTCGCCGTTCTCGTATTCAGATAGGAAATCACAGCCGGGTGCAGCTGCTGATTCATCGCATATTCCTTCCAGACGTTGAAGTCGGGCTCCACCTCAATCTTTTTGACACGATCCATGGTCACGACATCAAACTCCCGGACCGACTTATTGTATTCCGGGGGATTGCCGGCAGCCACGATGATCCATCCCTGCGGGATCTCGTGGTTTCCAAACATCTTGCACTGCAGGAACTGAAGCATCGCCGGAGCCAGTGTCTCTGAGACACAGTTAATTTCATCGATAAACAGGATTCCCTCTTTTAAGCCCGTTTTTTCCATCTTATTATAAATAGAAGCAACGATCTCACTCATCGTATATTCCGTAACCGCATACTCCTGTCCGCCATACTGATGCCGGGAGATAAAAGGCAGACCGATGGCGCTCTGGCGCGTGTGATGTGTAATCGTGTATGCCACGAGTCCGATTCCGCATTCCTTTGCGATCTGCTCCATAATCTGCGTCTTGCCGATTCCAGGTGCGCCAAGCAGCAGCACAGGGCGCTGCCGGATCTGCGGAATCACATAGTCCCCGTATTCATCCTTCAAAAGATAAGACTCGATTGTATCTTTTATTTCCTGTTTCGCCCGCTTAATATTCATCTGCTTCCTCCAAGCCCGGGTAATCCGGTACCTCCAATCTTTTCGTTATACGCAATACTCTATTCATAGATTTCTTTCTCGGATAAAACTCCATCCTGTGCAAGATCCTGTTGAGAAATGCGTATCTGCCTGCTCCTGCCGGCACAGGCACATCCCGCAGGCAGTCTATCAGTCTGTCCGCCTGGCAGGACCTTTCGCCACTCTCCCTCGTATATAATGGAGCGCTCCTGCTCCAGCGTTATCGTTCAGCCGGTCCGGACAAGAAGTATGTCCATAGGGTTGCAAGCTCTTATCGTTCGTCTTCAGGTTCTAAGGGTTCAGAAGCCTTCCGCAGCTGCCGCAGGCAACTCGCGCCATGTGCCTGATACACATGGCACTCATACAATGCCTGCTAAAAGTGGCTGTAAAAAAGACCTTTCTGTGTTTTGAACGACAGCGGTTTTCTATAGCATTCCGTTGGCGTCGTACAGGAAATGGCGGCTTTTTTCACAACCCCTTTTCCAGCTGCCCCGGATCCAGGATCAGTTTGATCGCCCACGGAGGCACATCGACATCCCGGTAGTCCTCCTTCAGAAATACAAAGGCTGTCTCGTATGGCGGCTTCCGGACCGGAAAGGTACCATATCCATCCGTAAAATAGATCAGCCCCCGCAGCTTCGTAAAAGTCTTCTTTCGCAGCAGCTCCTGCACATAGACAAAGGCTGGCCGAAAATCCGTTCCGCCGAACCCGCGCACCGTAAAATGCTTCATGTACTGTTCCATTTCCCTGTGACTCCTGATACAGACATCCTCCTGTACCCGGTCGTCGCATTGAAGAATATGAATCTGTATGCGCCGGAAGAAGCTCTCCGACTCACGCAAAACACTCCAGGTCTGTTCCAGAAAGCTTTTGACAAGCTCTCCCTTGCACGACATCGACGTATCGATTACGATCACAAATTCTTCGATTTTCTTCTGCTCCTTCGTTTCCAACGGCTCAATCAGCGGCATATTTCCATACAACTGCATCCCATAATTATAAAAAATGTAGTCGAAGGAGTCCAGATCAACCCGCATCTCTTCCTTTAGAACAGAAAATCGCCGCAGAAATTCGCGATAATCGTACCGCTGCCGGTTCTCCGCTGCCACCTGCTCTGTAAGACTCTGCACATCCTCCGCAGCCTCTTTGGAAAAGGTCTCCAGCTCCGTCTGCATCCGGTCCCGGATATCCTCCCACCGGTCGCGCTGCGGCTGTTGCTGCGGACGCTGATTCTCCGGATCCTGCTCCCAGCGGCTGTGATCATCCACCCGGAACTCGCGCTTCAGCATGTCCAGTCTCGCCTGCACCGGATACTCCATGCAAAGGCTCCTGTACACGCGCTCCGCCGTCACAGTTCCTCCCAGCGCCTTCAGCTTCTGATAGTATTCCCGGCGCACCATAGATTTCGGAATATGAACCGCGCGAAGGTACAGTCCGTCGATCACGTACTCCGCAGCAATGTCACACGCAAGGTTCCAGTACTCCGCGTCGCGCCCCTTCCGGTTCCACAGATGTCCGAACAGACAGTGCAGCAGGCTGTGCAGATAGGCGCGGTTCACCACCTCCCGCCCTTTTCGGAACAGTGTGGCGAGTGCATCCGGCTGGAAATAGAGACAGGCTCCGTCTGTCGCCAGACTGCGGACCTCTGCATCCGGCACAAACTGCAGTCCGGAGAGCGCCACATCCAGGAACCGCATATTTAAATACAATTCATTTCTCGCATTCCGGAGAATCTCCATCCCAATCTCCACAAATTCCAGCGTGCGCGACCGTCCCTCGTAAATCGGATTCATGCGGAGCACCTCCCTTCCCAGTCCTGCAGTCAACAGGCATCCGTATTCCATCGGCACTACTGCTGCATCTTTTTTAGATACCATTTGCTCACTAATAGCTAATTTCCCAAAAGTACGACATGCAGGAGCTATCCACACAGGTTTAGATCCTATTCCAGCCTATGCACATCAGTGCTGTAACTACTGTATCAGTAAGCCATTCTGTCAATTCTTCAACCAATCCCCTATCAGCTATAAGCCAAGAAGTCCATTGTGCACAGCTCTCTCACAGCTCCAGTCTCCGCCGCTTCCGCGGCCGGCTGCCATGTGTATGGCAATAGTCCATCGCGTACCCGAGAGCCTCTGTGAAGCGGTGCTGCCCCGCGCACGCAGTCAAACAATCCAGGAACTCCGATACCGGCGTTCCGAACGACGTTTCAGAATACACACCCCCTGGCAACGCATGCGAATAACCCGGCATTTCCTCCCGCTTCTCCTCACGATTTTCACTGCCGGCGAGCATTGAGCTTGGCTGCTTCTTCCAGATACGATCATGTTCAGCTGCTGCGCTTGG
>DKWE01000041.1:35082-51152 GCA_002491565.1 Lachnospiraceae bacterium UBA7160
TCATGTTCAGCTGCTGCGCTTGGCCGCTCCTTCCAGATGCTATCATGTTCAGCTACTGAGCTTGGCTGCTCTCTCTCCAGCACACCGCAGTACCAGCGGATCCCCTCCATATCCCTCTCTGACACAAACTGCGCGGCGCAGTCCTCCGGATACTTGACGAGATAGTTCAGATACTGTTCCTTCGCCGCAGAAGCAAGCTCATATGGCCACCTGAGACGGCACACAGCCATCTGTACCAGAAACTGCGGACTTTCCTGCGCTGCGGCATAAGGGAAGAGCGAGTCATATTGATGAAAATCAATCTTTCGATTCCGAAAGCAGTTCCGGTACAGAATCCCCGAGCCGTGCACATGCGTCTCTAAGATCCGTGCCGGTGTATTTTCCACTCCCTCTTCATAAAACTCCGGGAACATCAGCCTCGCAGTGCCTGCCTGCTCATATTCCACGCAGAGCTCCTCCCGCACCTCGTCCAGAACGTCCTTCAAATAGGTCACGCCATCCGCTGCTGCATGCACCCGGAGGCTCCGGATCCGATGACAGCCGGTAAAGACACCGCTCCCCCAGTCCTTCAGCCTTCCGGAGAATACCACCACAGCGAGATTCTCACAATTATAAAAACAGTACCGCCCGACACGTTCCACCGAATCAGGAAGTACCAATTCCTCCAGCGCCGCCCCGCATAGCGCCGGCGCGTCCGGAAGCCCCTCCTGCCCATTTCTATGCCGTACTGAATCATCCGAAAGGCCTTTCCGCTCATTCTCACGCCGTGCCGAATCGTCTAAAAGCCCCTCCTGCTCATTCTCACGCTGTACCGAATCGTCCGAAAGCCCCTCCTGCTCATTCACACGCCGTATCGAACCGTCTAAAAGCCCCTCCTGCTCATTCTCACGCTGTACCGAATCGTCCGGAAGGCCTTCCTGCTCATTCTCACGCTGTGCCGAATCGTCCGGAAGGCCTTCCTGCTCATTCTCACGCTGCGTCTGGGCGCTCACAATCCCCTTCGCGCCTTCTTCGAGCAGTGACCACAGGATGTGAAGCCGCCCTGCAGCAAGTCCGCGCAGGAGTTCTGTCTCGTCCAGATGCGCGGAAAACGCATAAGGCGCCAATTCAGTCACCGGAAGTCCATTGATCTGCGGCGGGATTACCACCCTCGTATCACGTGAAAAACAGCGCCAGATCACTGCGCTGTCTCCTCTTATCTCATATGCAAACGACTGCACTGTCCCTGTGTCAGCATTCTGCCTCTCTAATCCTGACATTCTGGTTTCATCCTTCCTTGCAGACATATCTCTAAACCATTCTGTTTTGTAATCGTTCAGCAGCCGCTGTCCCGTAGCATGATTTTTCAGCGGCAAGGCGACTGAGTGAAGCGATGCGGTGGCATCAATTCTCCTCCATATTCGCTGCTACCGCCGCCTCACAGGAACGCATGGCAAGTATCGTTTTATCAAAAAGTGTATCCAAGTCCCACCCAAGGCGCTCAGCTCCGTCACGAATGACATCTCTGGAGCAGCCCGCTGCAAACCGCTTGTCTTTGAATTTCTTTTTCAGACTTTTAACTTCCATATCCATTACACTTTTAGAGGGACGCATCAAAGCCGCTGACCAGATCAATCCTGTCAGCTCGTCTGCGGCAAACAGCACCTTCTCCATCTCCAGCTTCGGTTCCAGGTCGCAGCAGAGTCCATAACCATGTGAGCAAATCGAATAGATCATATCCTCTCCTACACCGCCCTCGCGCAAAAGCTCCGGCGCCTTCTGGCAGTGCTGCTCCGGGTAGAGCTCGAAATCAATGTCATGAAGAAGTCCCGTGATTCCCCAGTACTCTTCCTCAGCGCCATATCCGAGCTCCTTTGCATACCAGCGCATGACGCCCTCGACCGTCAGTGCGTGCTGAATATGAAACGGCTCCTTATTATATTTTTTCAGAAGCTCCAGTGCTGCTTCCCGTGTGATTTTACTTTCCATTTCGTCCATCCTTATCCTGTAGTTACTTTACTATAATTGCAATGCGCACTCCAGTAATTTGTTGTCTGCCGCAGCTGTTTTCCTTCCTCTCGTACAAAAGCCTTTGCCGGAAATTTCTTTTTACAGATGCGTCAGCACGAAGATATCATAAATTGCTTTCACAGCAGCCTCAAAGTCCTCGTTGCGAACACCAATGATGATATTCAGCTCGCTGGAGCCCTGGTCGATCATCTTAACATTGATATGCGCATGGGACAGCGCGGAGAAAATACGGCCCGCAGTACCACGCTGTGCACGCATGCCACGTCCTACTACTGCAATCAGTGCAAGACCGGACTCCAGATCCAGCGTATCCGGCTGCACTGCGCGGTGAAGCCCGGAAATTACACGCTGCTCTTTTTCCATGAACTCTGTCTGGTGCACGATCACAGTAAAGGTGTCGATACCCGACGGCACATGCTCAAACGAAATACCGTTTTCCTCAAAAACCTGCAGCACCTTGCGCCCGAAACCGATCTCTGTATTCATCATGGCTTTTTCAATATTGATCGCGCAGAACCCCTTCTTTCCGGCAATTCCAGTAATCGTAAACTTCGGCTGGCGGCAGGTACTCTCAACAATCAACGTACCCGGGTCCTCCGGACGGTTCGTATTTTTGATATTGATCGGGATTCCTTCCTTTCGGAGCGGGAAAATCGCATCTGCGTGCATCACGTTTGCTCCCATGTAGGAAAGCTCACGCAGTTCCCTGTAAGTGACAGTCTCGATCGTCTCCGGATTCGGAACGATATGTGGATCCGTCACAAGGAAGCCGGAGACATCGGTCCAGTTCTCATACAGATCAGCATGCACCGCACGGGCAACAATTGAACCTGTTATATCTGAACCGCCTCTGGAAAAGGTACGGATGGTCCCGTCAGCCGTCGCTCCATAAAAGCCGGGAATCACAGCACGCTCGACAGCTTCCAGGCGCGCACTCATCTGCTCATTCGTTGTCTCTGCATCAAATGTCCCATTCTCATCAAAGCGGATTACCTCTGCCGCATCGATAAATTCATATCCCAGAAAAGCCGCCATGACAATTCCGTTCAGATACTCTCCGCGGGAGGCTGCATACTCACTGCCTGCCCCCTCTTCAAACTTCGCCCGAATAACAGAGAATTCCTCATCAAGCGTCAGCTGCAACCCAAGTCCATCAATGATTTCCTGATAGCGTGACTTGATTGCATCAATTTTCTCCGTAATATCGTCTCCATTCGCCGCTGCTGCATAGCAGTCATACAGCATATCGGTTACTTTCGTATCGTTTGAGCTGCGCTTTCCCGGCGCCGACGGCACGACATAGCGGCGCGCCGCATCCGCGTGAATAATATCGCCAACCTTGCGGAACTGCTCCGCACTCGCAAGCGAGCTGCCTCCAAACTTCACAACTTTTTTCATCTTAAAGCTCCTCCAGATCTTTACTCCTCAAGCACATTTCTGATATAGAAAAGCCTGTCGGCTTCTCAGTCATACACTTTATGCTTCTTCGTTTTTACTCTTTAATCACATTCCGCATATCATAAAAACCCGCCGGTTTACCAACTATACACTTTGCTCTCTTCCGGACATTACTCCTCAATCACATTTCTCATATCGTAAAACCGCTGGTTCGCCAACTATACACTTTGCCCTCTTCCGGACCTTACTCCTCAATCACATTTCTCATATCGTAAAAACTCGCCGGTTTATCAACTATATACTTTGCTCTCTTCCGGACATTACTCCTCAATCACATTTCTCATATCGTAAAAACCCGCCGGTTTACCTGCCATATATTTTGCCGCCTGCACTGCGCCCTTCGCAAAGACGCCTTTTGAATAAGCCGTGTGCTTAAACTCGATCACCTCATCGAGCCCGGCAAAGATTACCTCATGCTCGCCGACAATATTGCCGCCGCGCACCGCACTGATGCCAATCTCATGCTTCTCTCTGCGCCTGCGCTCCTTTGTGCGGTCGTAGGTATACTCGTAAACATTATCCAGCGCCTCATTAATGCTGTCCGCCATCGCCAGCGCCGTCCCGCTCGGTGCATCAACCTTCAAATTGTGATGTTTCTCCACAATCTCAATGTCAAAGCCTGCAGGCGCAAGCGTCCTCGCTGCCTCCTGCAAAAGCTTCAGCAGCATATTGATGCCAAGGGACATATTCGCGGACTTCATCACCGCCACCTGCTCCCCCGCTTTACGGATCTGTGCCATCTGCTCCTCAGAGTATCCAGTCGTACAAAGCACAGCCGGAACCTGCTTCTCCACGCAGTATGAAAGAATCGAATCCAGCGCCTTAGGAGAAGAAAAATCAATCAGCGCATCTGCCTGCACATTACAAACCGCAAGGTCAGGAAAGACCGGATACGGCGCACTGCAGTTTACTGCCAGGTCAATCCCTGCCACAATTTCCACATTCTCGTCCGCAGCAGCGATATCCGTCACCACATGGCCCATATGACCGCCGCAGCCGCAAAGAATTATTCTCGTCATAGTAATACTCCTTCTCGCGTTTATTTCGCAGAAACGCAGCCTTGCCAGTTACCTATTGTCAAGCTCTCGGCCGCTTCTCTTCTCACATTCTCTATCTGAATAATAGCCCTCACAGTTATCCTCCGCCAGGCCTTGCCTGCTTCGATGCCAAGTCTCTGAGCCGCTTCCGCACATGAGTCAGAAACTTTCCAGATGCACCGAACAAAGCAGCTTGCAGGCTTTACTAACCGCAAAACCTGCACCCGCAGGCAACTGTATTTATTCCGTCACGGTAATCCCGTACCCTTCCAGTGCCTTTCTCAGCCGCTCCACATGCGCATCCTCCATCGGTGAGAGCGGCATGCGCAGCGGTCCGACTTCCTTGCCCATCAGATTCAACGCAGTCTTCACCGGAATCGGATTCACCTCACAGAAAAGCGCGTCAATCAACTCAATCGCCTCCAGCTGCAGCTGGCAGCTGCGCTTCACATCTCCAGAAAGATAGGACGCAACAATCTCATGAGTCTGCCTGGGCGCAACATTCGAGAGAACTGAGATGACACCACAGCCGCCAAGAGAAAGAATCGGCACGATCTGATCATCATTTCCGGAGTACAGCTCGATCTTACCCTTTACAAGACTCATCAGTTTCGCAACCTGAGAAATATTTCCGGATGCCTCCTTCACTCCCACAATATTTTCCACATGCTCCACCAGCCACGCAATCGTCTCCGGCTGCAGTGCACAGCCTGTGCGGCTCGGTACATTGTACAGAATAATCGGCAGCTTCACAGCTTCCGCAATCTTCGAATAGTGCAGCTTCAAGCCCCCCTGCGTCGCCTTATTATAGTAAGGTGTTACCAGCAGAAGCGCATCCGCGCCGTACTTCTCCGCCTCCCTGGAAAGATAAATCGCTGTCTCCGTGCAGTTCGATCCGGTACCCGCTATCACCGGGATCCGATGATTCACCTTCTCAACTGCGTACTTGATCGCATCAAGATGCTCCTCATGGGAAAGCGTCGAAGATTCGCCGGTCGTTCCGCAGATAATAATCGCATCCGTTCCCCCCGCGATCTGCTCCTCCAGAAGTTCTCCAAGCTTCTCAAAATTCACACTGCCATCCTCATGCATCGGCGTAACAATCGCCACACCTGCTCCCCTAAAAATCGCCATACTCGTTCCTCCTTCTCTTCAAAACATTTCCTTGCGGCTATTGCAAAAGTGTCAAAAGCTACAAGCTATGATACATGCCCAATCGGTCAAGCGCATGATCTTATATCATAACTGCATTTTGCAACACCCTCTTCACCTTTCTTCTGCCCAGCTAGCTTTTCTGCAAACACGAAGGGGGCTGCTTACGCGACAGCCCCCAAAGAACCAAACCACATTCTCAGGATAGCTCCCCATCGTACCCGATGACAGTCATAAAACTATTCGTCCTATGCCCAAGCGGACAGCCCCAGGCACTAACCGCTTTCGGCGTGCTCCCCCTTAGGCGACCTTCCTCTGTGCCTGTACACATCCTGCCGCTTACTCATGAATCACGCAACCTCTATCTCAGATTTTCTCCCACTATATCACTGTAAAAATATGTTGTCAACTACTTTTTAGCAAAGAAACAATGCCTCAGGGCTTTCCTGGAAACAGTTCAGCCGGGGGCTGAATTCTAGTCCTCCGGAAGCATGTATCAAAATAAAAACATGCTGAAATTTTTATAGCTGCCTGAGTGACAGAATTAAGAGCAAAGCCGTGTCAGTGAGCGGCATCTGTTCTGTGACAGTTCATGAGAGCATTAACAACAAAGCTAATCGCAACAGTTGCACGATAAAGGAGCATAAATTTTGACCAATCATAGATTTCGAGTATTATATTATAGAAAAAAGAAGAACTCCCGCAAAAAAACAGGAGTTTTTCAGTGCCCTCAATAAAATCAAGCCTTTTTAGGGTTTCAAATCTAATTCATAGCGAGTTTTGTACGTTTTGAGTAACTATTACCCGGATTTAAGGATGAGAAGCTCCCATTTGCCCCATCTCTGATGGTATACTTCCGCAAGTGCTTGACTCCCGAAGTGCTAGGGGAGATCAATGAGATGATCGTACAGGATGCAAATGCACAGAAGGAAAAGGAGGCCGAATCCAAAGATGATGACAGCTCAGATGACCATTCGGGAAGTAACGGCAATCGTGGTACCATGATCGTTGATGCCACCTGCGCACCATCCAATATTCGATATCCGCAGGATGTATCCCTGCTGAACGAGGCCAGAGAAAATGCCGAAAAGCTTCTGGACGATCTTTACGACCCTGCCGATGGAAAGAAAGCTCCGTACCTACCGTAAGTGCGCCCGGAAGGATTACCTGAAATATGTAAGATGCCACAAGCATACTGCCAAAATGACCCATAAAGCCGTTGAAAAACAGATGTCTTACCTCCGGCGTGACCTGAAAGCGATTGATCGAAAGCTTTGTCACGGAAAAGTCCTGACGGTACGGCAGACAGAACGTCTGGATACCATCCGCACCATCTATGAGCAGCAGAAGTGCATGTACGATAACCACACCCACAGTGTCTCTGACCGGATCATCAGTGTAAGCCAGCCCTTTATCCGCCCAATTGTTCGGGGAAAAACCAGCAAACCTGTGGAATTTGGCGCCAAGTTGGATATTAGCGTAGTAGATGGATGGACCCGCTTAGAATATTGCTCGTTCGATGCCTACAACGAGGCAGGAAATCTGAAAACAATGGTAGAACGATTTCGGGAACGAGAAGGACATTACCCGACCCGTATTCTGGCAGACAAGCTCTACCGAAACCGGGACAATCTCAGCTATTGCAAGGAGTACGGCATCCGGCTTTCTGGTCCTGCGCTAGGGCGGCCCAAGAAGGGCGTGCCCCAGGACAAAGAGCAGGATTACAAAGATGAATGCGAACGTGTGGAAGCGGAGCGCAGATTCAGCTTGGCAAAACGCAAATGTGGTATGGAGCTGATCACCGCAAAGCTGCGGGAGACCGTTGCCCATGTGGTCGCTATGTCCGTTTTGGTTCTGAATCTCCGCAAGATTCAGTCTGCTCTTTTGGGCTTGTTTGTGTATTTGTGGAACGTTTTTTTGTCCCAAAAAAAAATGGACCATTATTCAGTAGACATTATTTAATATACGAACACAGCTTGAAAAAGTTACGCATGTATCTAAAAAAGTACAATATTGTGTTCGCAACCAGCAGATAATAGAAAAATGTGTCACGTTTTTCCACAAGGTACCAGGATTTACTGCCTTCAGCTTTGATTTTTTCAATTGCATTTGAAAGGCCATCTGCTGCATTGATCGTGTCTTCATCTAGTAGGCTGCTGTTGAGAATGATATCTTGTGCTTCTTATAATGGATATCTTCATTTTCTTCGTCCCAGGTGAAGGTCATCCATTCTTGTTCTTAATCGGACATACTTTTATACACCGATAACATCTAATACACTTGTCTTCACGAATATGTGGGTATTCAAACCCTTCTTCATCTTCTTCCATGGATATCGCACTCTTCGGACAAATTGCGTAGCATGCAGTACATCCACAACATTCAGCTTTACGCTCAAATAGCGTCGGTATTGGTCTTTCCACTATTAATGCCTCCATTTAGTTAATGAATAATCTTATTAATCCTTCGCTTGACCCGATTGATAAATGATATACTTGTATATTCCTTCAATGTTTCGCTAATATTTTTCGTCGACATGTTCTTCATGAATTCATCTCTGCGAGCATTCATGGAAACGGATCTAACTATCGGCGAGTTCGTCTTCTCCACAATAGAACTATCGATTTCACATATCACCAAAGAATCCGAAACTTCGTTCAATAACTGAACAGCTCGATCATTATGGGTCATAACAATACTGGTTCCTTTATCGTCAAAGAAATCTGGTAGAAACTCATGCACCCCCCAAAAATCGGCTATTGTGAAGTCTGATTCTCGTTCTATACCTCTAAACCTACATTCATGACAGGACTCTCTTAGATATAGATTCTCAAGAAAGCCACGCATATAAGGGTCTTTCTTTTGTGACTCAAGGTACTGTGTTCCATCGTTAAAGTTAATTTTCAGGCTAAAATCTCTCCACCCATTTGTCTTATCTCGAAAATTGATGGTTGTAGCTTTTCTGTCTCCCGATATCTCCTTGAGGTATCTTTTCCAAACAAGAGGACTCGGAACACCATGGCAAATGAAATCAATCGTCACAAGTCTTTCCCGCCAGTTTTCTCCATTCAAAAAAAGGTTCAAATAAGATATAAGTCCACCAACCTGACATGGTGTCCCACAAAATAAAACCTTTCGATTGTTCTTCAATGCCATTAGCACTTGCCGATACGTGTCATGCATTGCTGATTGAACGTATTTACTCTGCATGATAATTGGCAGTTCTTCTGTCGTCTCACATGCCTGGTGCCTGACCTTCCCCTCGTGATCAAATGCAGCGCCAAACACAACACCTTTTTCCAATATGGTTCTTCTGGCAAGAACATAGAATATGCCACCCGACGAGCTTAAGACCCTTATATCTGCATTTTTATTATATGCGGCAAAAGACCTCGTTCTGTTCATGCCACCACCTCCAGCAACTCACCGGAACATGGCACAAAAAACCTATCCTCTAATACCCCCCGGAATTTCCGGAGGCCTTCCTGATTATATTTTTCATCTTATTCATCACCTTCGTGCCGATTGAGACTCTGGTAAGATCCTCAACTATGGAGACAAACTCCTCTCCGTTATTTAAGCGACAAAAGAATTCTTCTCTCTTCGGATTATATTTGGTCGATTCTTCCAAGCAGGCATTGCCTTCAACAGCCTTCGAGATATCTGCCGCAGCAAATGCTATTTTATGTTGAATTGATTCAAATAGAGACAGTCCCTTCTCTGTATGAACTAAAACCAAAGACGTGCCCTTGCCATCATCCAGTTCCGGCAAGTATTTTTCAACTCCCCAGAAGTCTCCCAAGGTAAAATCAGTTACTCGGTCAATGCCTTTAAAATGACATTCAAAACAGGACGGCCTTAAATATAAGTTTGCTAACATTCCTTTCATGTAAGAAACCTGTCTTCTCGGAGTAATATTAACTTTTCCGCTTTCCGTTACTTCACGCCATGCATAATTTCCAGTTCGCCATCCCGTTGATTTATCACGCATATTAATAAAAATGAGCCTATCATTATTCTTGGCGTACTTATTCTTGTATGCCTTCCAGGCAGCATTGCTTGGTACACCATGACAAACGAAATCCATCAATACCAAACCAGTACGATTTAATTTCAATCCGTTAACATACGAATCAAGCCCAGCACACTGGCACGGCGTTCCTACAAAAAGGACATTCTTACCGTTTCGCATATCCTGCGCAACACTCAAGAAAGTATCTCCTATTCTGGATTGAACATATTTGGATCCCTGGCTTGCGCACAGTCCATCTACTGTCTTGATGCGCTTGTGAATGACATCGAGGTTATCATCGTAGCAAGCCGAATACACAATTCCGTTATGGCCTAATATCTCCTTTGCAATTAGTGGATATATTCCACCGGATGAACTAAAGTTTCGTTCTTTTTCGTCAAGGCCATAGCATGCGAATGCTCTTGTAATCATATAAAAACCTCCTTATCAAAATCCAATCACATCTGCGAGTTTTGAAAGTCCACAACTATTCATTATAAACCGCCCGATTTTCATAATTGCCAAGCTTCCACATAATGCCACGAAAAAGGAAATGACAGCGGGGACAAACCATGTGATACCCGCAACTTCTACTTGAACCTGAGTCAAAATCGGTCTAATAAGCAGGATAAAAAAGTAGTGTATATAGTAAATCCCATAGGACTTATCTCCTATGTACTCCATGAGTGTATCAATTCTTCTGTCGAAGACCGTTTCAAACTTCATTCCGAGGAAGACGCGAATCACAAAGTATGCTAATAGGAAGGAACTAAGCCTAATCTGAGTACATGAAAATGCCACTGGCGCGCCGAACTTCAGGGATGCATATGCTTCCGCAATTTCCATTAAAACAGCAACTGGGATCAGCCAAATCCATCGTAAACTTTCATGATTCCTGTTTCTGCATTCCAATCCCCAAACATAAAACCCTATCCATGCCGGAAATAAAGTATGATATAGAGGTGGCATTTCTCCTTTGATATAGGTCCATATATAAACATAAATTAGCCATACAGGTGTTATCAGGTAAAGTATCCGCTTTCCTTTCCCTCTGATTAGTTTCAAAAGCAACGGTGCAATAATTGTAAGTTGGGTCAGAGCAACGATGTAATAAAGATGCGGGGCAGTTCTTCCTGTTACGATCTTTAATGCGAGTTTCCAGAGTGCCATAGGGCTTTCGGACATCAAAGCCTTTATGACTTCAACTCCTCCGTAAAATGTAGACCACACCAGGAAAGGTAAGATTAGCCGTACCCCCCCCCGATTTATTATGAACGTCTTGTAATTTGCAGACTTTTTGACATTCGTGAAAAGGCCTGCCATAAAAAAGAACACTGCCACAGGGAAGTTAATGCATTGTCTTAAAATCAGCCAGCTATTAAAATTCATAGTGTCTGGCGAGGATTCAATGGCATTGGGGCAGTGAATCAATATGACACAAAGTATCGCAATACCTCTCGCTATTTGCCAGTATTTGTTTTTACCTGTTGTTGTATGCTGACCCATTGCTATTATCTCTCCTGTCTTGGTATTACTTACGCAGTATCTTCCTCTTCAAACTCAAAATCAGGTCTTTTTCGGATTTATTCATTCCAAGGAGCCACATAGACAGGCAGTATACTACAGCATATGCAGCAGCCCATAGAACTAATTGGACTAGATTATTGACATGCACATATCTCATAATTAAGGCACCGGCAATCACAGGCACTATAAAGGCAGGTGTGAATGATATAATGCTCTTCCAAAATGATAGTATGTCTAACCCTATACGCTTATAATAGTACCAGTTCATAAAAAGAATATTCCCTACTGTAAGAGAAATTGCCGTTCCTATTGCTGCCCCAGTTGCACCCATCACTCTAATAAGAGGAATACTAAGAAAGATATTACCGATTGCAATAAAGAAGTAAACTACCCCCCTCGCCTGATGCTTGTTCTTTGCCCTTTGTACCTCAATTCCAAGGTTCTGTATAAGTGGAACAGTCACCGGGATAATTAACCATAATGCAACATAATACGACTCAGCATATCCTTCTCCGCCCCACAGCCGCATAAATGGTCTCCCAAAGAAGATAAAACCTGTCAAAATCAGCATCAGAACTATGAATTGTATTCTTCCAATCCTTGTAAATAGCAACGATAGCTGATTGTTATCATCGTCTTTAGCCACAATCTTATTTACCTTGGGCACAAATACAGAGGAAATCGACGAGGATAGCTGTAAGTACATTGTATTAATCTGTGCCCCAAGACCATAAACGGCAACCGTTGCCGTCCCTATCATTCTCCCTAGCAAGAATCTGTCAACGCTCCAGTTGATCTGGTCAATAATCTGGTTTAGGAAAATAAAAAAAGTAAATCTCCAGATATCTTTTAGAAGGCCGAAGTCCAGACCCTTGAAAACAATCTTCTCCTTGAGTTTAAAGAATACAAACCAGATATTTGCGGCAATCTGAGCCACCGTTATACAGGTTGTAACTACTACCATCCCAACGGATCCGTAACCCATAATCAACAACGGTAGTGTCAAAAATGGATTCAAAATGTTCTGTAAAACGATTAAAAGGCGTTGAAAAAAGAACCTTTCGTGTGCCGATGTTATGCATGTAAAAACACTATTCGGAAAAGTTATTGCCAGGTTAATAATCATAAGGGTCATCAGTACTCGGGCCGTCCCATATTCACTCTCAGTAAGACCATCTTTAAAGATTGCCTGAATATTGCCGACCATTACACTACCGCACAACAAGGCAATACAAGCAATAATCAGGAAAACGGACATAAACATACCGTTTAGCTTTGATATTTCTTCGTGCTTTTCATTTGCCTTGAATCTGGAGTAGTAGCGCACATAGGATGCTGTGAAACCCAGACTAAGAAGGCCCAAATAAGAGACAACTGAATGGACAAGCTGATAAAGCCCATACTCGCTCTGCCCAAGAAGCCTGAGCATGATTGGCGTATATAATAGCGTTGTTAAAATCTTTATCAGTTCTGAGGTATAAGATAAAAACACCCCGGCCTGTTTCTGGTTTATCGTCATGTCATATCCCCAATGCTACTTAAAGCAGTTTCTTCTCCTGTAAAATTTTCAATGCTTCTTTGTGTCCTTCTAAGTACCCAGACATAAATGCAGACAAGTATTCTCTTTCCGCGTTCCTATTTTCGAAGAGATTGATAAAGGTATCACTCAGCACTTCGGGTGCTTTTAGGTTTCTAACATCAACAACATGCCCGTCTGACTTTCCAAAGAGATCCTTTGCAATCCCCAGAGCCTTAATAGAATACCCTGCCACAAGCGTCGGTACACATGTAGAATAGGCCGCTATTGTCGAATGTGTCCTGGCACCGACGAAAAATTCGCATTGACTGATAACATACTTCAGTTTATCCGCTGACATGTCGTCAATCACTGCAAAGCGTTTTCTATCAGCAATAAGGTTGCTTATATAATCGATTGTCTCCAGATCATTGTTATTTCGATTTTTCTTCAACACATGCGGAACCAAGGCAATGTTGCAATCTGTTTTGTTCAGAATATAATCGACAATCTTTTTGTATCCTTCTTTTACAACCGCAGCACTCTCAGAATAATCAAGTACCATAGGACTGAGATTAATTCCCACAACCGGCTTGTTAAATATCTGTGGGAGTTCAACCTTGCTTGAAAGCATTGCAAAGGCTGCATCTGGCATTTGAATTACCTTATCAGCCAATCCATATTGTTCTAACAGTTTTGTGGTCAACGATTCTCTTGAAACTATTAAGTCATACTTAGCAAGATCTTCACGTATAACTTTATCAGCAATTGCCTCTTCTTCAATTGATGTTCCCCAAAGAACAGTTTTATTTCCATGTTCTCTTATACGTTTGTTTACAATACCTATTTGCTTTGCAAGACCGGCATAGCAATAATTATCCCCACCAACCGAATAGTAGGTTCCTGCCACATCTCCTTTTAAGCGGGGAAATAGAACTCCTTTTTTAAATTCTTTATAGTACAGCCACATAAATGGGTTATTGTAGTACTTATAGTTATCTGGTTTAATTTTGACTAATTTATCAAGGTGATATCTCTGGTCTGCCATCTGATTTCCTGTAAATAGGAGCCGCTCACTATTCGGCATCATATCAATGGTCCCTCTAATAATAGCCTCGCAACCATGGTTATCCGATCCGCCATGTGCATAGAAAATTATCATATCGTCCTCCAGAAGCAAAAACTATTCTTTATTTGCTCTAAGTATCTTGTACTGCCCTATCCCATAGCCACAAAGGATCGTATATAATCCATATTGTTCATAGGCGAAGTGGGGCATACCAGTCATCGAGTATGTAAGAAAGAAAACCTGAAAAACAAGAGACAAAGTTAACCAATATTGAAGCTTAGATCCATTATGTTCACTTCCTCTAACCTTTTTAAATGCCCGATATGTAAGAATAAGCGCACTAATATCACGGATAAGAAAAAAGGTGAATCCAACAATCCCTGTTTCTGCCAAATACTGAAGATAATCATTATGAGCGCCTTGGAATGTGCTGCCGGTCATTGCTAGCAAATAACTTCCCCATCCATGCCCTAGAAGAGGTTTGCTTTTAAACATACTCCACGCCACGCCCCAAAGGTAAGAACGGCTTGAAGTAATATCTCCGCCTTCACTAGGAATAAGAATCCTATTGATCATATTTCGCACGCCAGGAACTGAAAAATATAATATAAAAAATAAAGCAACACCAATGGCAATGAACTTAAAGCTTTTACGAACTTTCTTTCCAATAGATGGCTCTTTTAAAACTAATACGGCAAAGAAAGATACGATTAATGCCAATGCGGGGCCTCTTTTGGCGACAAGAAGTGTCGTTGCAAAGAAGAATATGAACAAAGGATATACTATCTTTTTGTTAAATTTCCTTTTACAAATAATGAGGCAAAAGAGCAGCATCAAAGCTATAGTTATATATAAGGCGTTTCTTGAGTAATGATTTGTAAATCCATGATGCATGTTCTTATTAAGAAAGCTGTATGTTAGCGAGCTTCCTTCTGGGAACATCGTCAGTATATGCGAGATATAATATGAAGGATTTACAAAGCTCAACCAAGTAACCAAAGAAGTGATGATTGCAAAGACAAGATATGGATACTTGATCGCCTTAATCGAATCACCGTTATTTTGGATAAGGAAATAACATAGGATTGTTGCCACAACGTAAAAAGCAAATTTAACATTTACGGAACCTGTAAGAAACATCCACGGAGTCAAAAGAAAAAAAACATCTACTACTTTTATAGGTGTTTGTTTTCTGTTCATTAAAGTGCCCATCAAGGCAACAATGGCCAGAGCAATGTTGATAATATATTCCGTCCAGTAAGGCCTATAGATTAGGCTGGGTAAGCATCTGACAACAAAAGACAATGCTATTATGAATATCCAAATGCTTAAAATTGTTCTTGTCCTTATCTTCATTATGCCGTCCTTCAATCACTAAGGTTTATTTGTTTTTTATTATTCTATATGCGTTAAGCACGACATAGAAGGTAAAATACATACGCTTTCTAGCAAGTAAAAAAAACAAGTTATCCATGCTTGTACTCGGGAAAGAATCAGGCCTTCTACTATCGTGTATAATCTTATCTATATTCCCTTTTGAGAAAATATCTTTGATTTCCAACAGCTTCTCATTAAGACTTAACGGTGATCTTTTAGAACAAGGTCCGATAATCAGCGCTCCATAGATCTGCTTAATCGTTCGAACTTGGAGATAGGGGATCATCTCCGCCTTATAACAATACATTTCATATAAAGTGTCAATAAAGTCGCCAGTACTTTGCAGCACTTTGGGATTATATTTTTTAGTAACTGATGATTCGTTTTGCCTATAGAAATACCATGTGTTTTCTGTTAATCCAATCCTTCTACAGTTCCTTAAAATCTCCAGATTAAATACAACATCTTCCCCGCGGATTAAATCTGTTCTAAAAAAGATATCCTGAATTATATTCTTTTTGAATATTTTACAAACAGGGCCACTAGTAAATGTATTGGTAAGCAATTCATCGTCAACAATGCCATTACTTAACACCTTATTTTCATATTCCTTTAATGCTTTGTCTTCGTAAATCTTTATATTCTTGTCAGTAATATTGAGGTTTAAATTCCGGCTAGCGTTGTTCTGAACAGCCCTTGTTTGGCCTAATATAAAATCCAACTTATACTTTTTTATAAGGTATATTCCTTTTTCAAAAAAATCAGCACTAACCCAATCATCAGAATCTATAAAAGTTATATATTCTCCCTCTGACTCACTTATGCCTCTATTTCTTGCTACTGATACTCCCTGATTATCCTGATAGACATATCGAATTATACAGTCGCTATTTATCATAGATTTTACGATAT
>DKWE01000108.1 GCA_002491565.1 Lachnospiraceae bacterium UBA7160
ATCCCGATTGGCGTGTATTTCATTCCTTCCTCCAGCACCGCGATTTTATTTGCGTTGCCGCTGCCGCCGAAGGTGGATTGCCAGCTTTCGCGCACACGCTGCGGGTCTTTGATTGTGCCGGGGTGTTCCAGCACACCGCCCGGTGCAGCGCCATTAGCGAAGAACTTTGCACCGTATTCCTCGCAGGCGATGGCCATGCCGATGGCGTTCTTTGCCATGGCGATCGGTGAGTAACCGACGAGGCCGTCGAAGCCGAGACCGGGGATGTGCAGCACATCGCTGGGCTTCAGCGTGACTGTTGAACCCTTCATGGTGGCTGCTTCATCGTTTGATCTCTGGTAGGTGTAATACAGCTGGCCTTTTTCGTCTCTGTCCACCGTCATCTTGTTTGGCATGAGCGGGTACAGGGCGATGACTTCACCTTTGCCGTTGCGGATGATCTGTGCGTATGCGTTACCCCAGAGGAGCAGATGTGTCATAAGGGTTTCTCGGAACACAAACGAACTCATTTCGGGGTTCGGCTCATCGTGCAAAAGCAAGTACAGCGGATGGTCGATGGCTTTTTCCTTGCCGCCGTTCTTTGTGTACCTATATACATGTAGCGGCAGGCCTGCGATGGCCTCGGCCAGTATTCTGACGCAGGAGTACACCGCTGTCATTTGCATAGCTGATCGTTCTGTGACGGTCTTGCCTGCAGTGGTGCCGCCCATGTAGAAGGTGTATCCGCTGCCTGCGGTTCTGTTTTGGGGCTTATCTCTTGATCGGAATAGTCCAGAGAACATTCCCATTTGTAAATCACGCTCCTTTTCATATAAACAAAATGCCTCGGTCATCGTAGACCGAAGCACCTGTGCCTTGGTGGCGAATCGCTCTGTCCAGTGCCATGATCGTGGCAACCGCACCGTCGATTCGTTCAGTAGATTTTTCCTTGTCGGGCTTGATGTTGCCTGCGGGATCTGTGCGGACATAGATGTTATCCATCATCCAGCGCAGCGGCGCGTTGCCGCCGTGTGCGATCCTGCCCTCCAGCACCAGCTTCATTAGTTCCTTGGTGGGAGGCGACATATCCTTGAATCCCTGTCCGAATGGTACGATGGTAAATCCTGCGCCTTCAAGATTCTGGCTCATCTGTACCGCGCCCCATCGGTCATAGGCGATTTCGCGGATGTTATATTTGGTACCGAGTTCTTCTATGAAGTCCTCGATGTATCCGTAGTGAATTACATTTCCCTCCGTGGTCATGATCGACCCTTGCTTTTCCCACACATCGTATGGTACATGATCGCGCCGTACCTGAAGCGCCAGCGTATCCTCTGGTACCCAGAAGTACGGGAGGATTACATATTTCTCATCATCGCTGCGTGGCGGGAACACCAACACGAAGGCCGTGATATCTGTACTGCTGGAAAGGTCGAGGCCTGCATAACACTCGCGCCCGATCAGCATATCGGGATCTACCACGCTGTCGCATTTGTCCCATGCATCCATCGGCATCCAGCGCACCGACTGTTTGACCCACTGGTTGAGTCGCAGCTGTCGGAACAGGTTTTCCTCGGCTGGATTCTCCTTGGCGCTGTTGTATGCTGCGCGGATCTTATCCACATCCACTGTAACATCCAGCGACGGATTGGCCTTATACCACACCCGCTCATCCGACCAGTCATCATCGTCTTCGATGCCGTATATCACGGGGTAGAAGGTCGGGTCGTGTTTGCGGCCTGCCATGATGTCTTTTGCCTTTTGATGTATCTCCCAGCAGATGCTGTTACGATCGGTGCCTGCTGTGGTGATCAAAAAGAAAAGCGGCTGCTTTCGCGCATCGCCAGAGCCGTGTGTCATAACATCATATAGCAGTCTGTTTGGCTGGGCGTGAAGTTCGTCGAACACCACGCCGTGAACATTCAGACCGTGTTTTGTGTAACTTTCTGCCGATAGTACTTGGTAGAAGCTGTTGAGCGGGGTGTACACCAGTCGCTTCTGGGATAGCACCGGCTTGATGCGCTTCTTCAGTGCGGGGCATTGTTCGACCATCTGGCAGGCAACATCGAATACGATGGACGCCTGCTGCCTGTCTGCAGCGCAGCCGTAAACTTCAGCGCCCCATTCGCCGTCGCCAGCCAATAAATAAAGAGCGATCGCTGCTGCGAGTTCGCTCTTGCCTTGCTTTTTTGGTATTTCAACATACGCTGTGTTGTACTGCCGGTATCCGTTGGGCTTCACGGTACCAAATACATCACGCACGATGGTTTCCTGCCATGGGAGCAGTTCGAAGTTCTTACCATGCCATTCGCCCTTGGTGTGCTTCAACGCATTGATGAATGCGACTGCTCTATCTGCGAGGGAAGGATTGGTAATGATTTTCTTTTCGGGTACTATGATCTGTCCAGTGTCCACTGATTTCCTCCTCGCTGCAAAAAACGACAGTGCCTACGCGCTGCCGCCGTCATATTGTTATGTGCGTTTTCGTTTTAGTGTGACCTCCTCACCGATGATCTCCAGTGCTTCTTCGTAGCTCTGTGCTTCGAATACCCGATCGCGCAGGTTATTGAAGTCGGTATATCTGTGCTGCTTTCGCATGATCGCGCTGACCTCACCGAGTATCCAGTAGATGTTGCCGGTGTGACCGTGGGGATCATACTCGACGATTGGCTTATCCTTTTTCTGCATGGCTACCTCCTTAGTATTCGCTGGCATACAAGACCGTGGTAATCTTGGGATTTGCCAGTGCGTCATCGGTGATTACATACACGCGACCACGCGTCGTTTCGTAGGCGCCGAGGATGCGGCCGCCGTCTTTTTTGGCCTGTTCGTTACTTTCGCAGTCCTCTTTGCACAGGGTTCCCCAGTCATCGTTGATAAACTGATGAATAATGCTGCCGATTTCACTTGCGAAGCTAATGTCGCTGTCCATGTCGGTGGCGATGCCCGCCGTCATGTAGAATTCGATTTTCTTCTCCATACCGCGCCCTCCTTAATTGTAGTCCTTCATGAGGATGGCTAGCGCGAACTCAGTGTCTTCATCCACCGGCTTGATGTCCCAGCCGCGATCGTAGTTGCATACGATTTCGCCGCTGCGCTTGATCATCAGCTTGCTGATCCTGCCGCCGTCGATCCCGAACTGGCTGCCTTCGTCGAAGTGCTTAACCCAGTAGCGGTAGCCCTTCTTATTGATGATGATGGTGCCTTCTCTCCACATGTCCGTTGCCTCCTTACCACTCGAATCCTGCGAAGGTTGCGATCTCACGCGCTGCGTTCATCGCTCTCTTGGGGCTGGTGTAGTCGCGGATGAATTTCGGATCGTCGCGGCCGTTGCGTCTTACCGCTGCCAGCACCGCTGTTCCGCAGAGCATCATGCGAATTTCAAGTGTGTCCTGCTGCTTGCCATGCCATGCGACCTCCACCTCGCGCGTCCACTCTCTGTGGTACACGGTGTTCTGAGTGTCGGTGGTCTTTGCTGCTTCGGTGAAGCCGTTCTTCTCGATCAGCTCCATAAAGTCTTTCTGTGCTTTTTCCGGTGTCATGACCGCCACCTCACATTCTCACGATGGTGACGCTGTCATCCTGCGGATTCCATTTCACCGTGTATCGTGTTTCTTTGCCGCTCTTATCGCGGGTGATCACTCTGGTGTCGCCCTCGTATGCGCGGTACATTCTGCTGATCCGCTCACCAGCGGGGAGCTGCGCCTTGATCTGCTTTTCGTGTTTCTCTGTCATGGTAGTGACCTCCTTGTTATTAGGGTAGGACAATTAAGCCAGAAAGAAGGGGTAAAGTCCAGACAAAAGAACGAGAATTAGCATTTAAGTCACAACTATTTTTTGACCGTCTCGGATGACCTCCACCTGCGTTGCGCCGGTGAATTTCATGTACCGCTTGACGATCACATCGGCATACTTGGGATCCAGTTCCATGGTGTAACAACGCCTGCCGAGCTGCTGGCAGGTGATCAGCGTACTGCCGCTGCCACCGAAGGTGTCGAGGACGATATCGCCCTGTCGGCTGCTGTTCTTCACCAGTCTGGCAAGCAGCTTCAGCGGTTTCATTGTCGGGTGATCATCGTTGCGGGCGGGTTTGTCTTCATTCAGTATCGTGGTGGATACTTTGTCGCTGAATATGTCGCGGAGCAGCTGCCGCATCTCATCCTTCTTCAGCTTATTGATGTCGATGCGCTTATCCTCGATGACGGTGGCCTGTGTGCGGTCGTCTACGAAGTAATGCGCTGCGCCGTCTGTCCAGCCGTAGATGCATGCTTCGTGTTTCCACTGGTAGTCTTGGTGACCCATGGTGAAGCTGTTCTTATTCCAGATCAGCATCTGGCGCACCTTACCGAGCGCTGCGCTGCAGCTCCTGCGGAATGCGCCGCCTTCGGTTTCCGCATGCCAGATATAAAACGGAGCGCCGGGTTTCATCACCGCATGCATCTGCTTGAATGCTGCGGTCAGAAATGCCACGAACTGTTCTTCTGGCATATTGTCATTCTGGATGGTTTTACCGTTGCTGCCTTCATATGCGACATTGTAAGGCGGGTCGGTAATGCAGAGGTCTGCAACCGCTCCAGCCATGAGCGCAGCCACATCTTCGGCCTTGGTGCTGTCACCGCAATACAGAACATGGTCACCCAGCAGCCAGCGATCTCCGGGCTTGCTGATCGGCGCTTCTTCCTGTGGTGCGACGGCGGGAGGTTCGTCTTCCACGATCTCCGACTGGTCATCGAACATGTTGCTCATTTCCGAAACATCAAAGCCGGTGAGTGTTGCGTCGAAGCCACTTTCGTCCAAGTCCTTTAACAGAGCGGTCAATAACGGCATATCCCAATCGCCGCTGATCTTGTTCAGCGCCACATTGAGGGCTTTTTCCTTCTGCTCATCGATGTCCAGCACCACGCAGTCTACCTCGGTGTATCCAAGATGCTGCAGCACCTTCAGTCGCTGGTGTCCACCAACAACGATGCCGGTGCGCTGATTCCAGATGATCGGTTCTACATAACCGAATTCCTCAACGCTGCGTTTCAGTTTTTCGAATTCGGGATCTCCGGGCTGCAGGTCTTTTCTCGGATTGTATTTCGCGGGGAGCAGCCTGTCCACGCTGATCTTCCGTATCTCCATCACACAAGACCCCATTCCGCAAAGCTTTCAAAACCTCCGATGGCACGGATGTATTCACGGGCGATTCTCACGATCTCCGAGTATGGTCTGCCGTCGATGGTGTCATCACCGATGGCGCAGCACAGTTCCACGGGTACGCCGTATTCCTGCGCCTTGAGCCAAGCGTAAATGTTCACGGACACATCGGCCTTGGACAAGTCTTTGCCGTGAAGGCCGCCACCTGTGACGGAGTCAGCCATATCCGATCCCAGCTTGCGGTTGGTTGCGCCGCTGTCCACATTGGTGCCGCCTGTCCAGTATCCAAGCGGGTTGATCTCTGCGTCGGGATATAACGCTGCGAGGTCAGTATCCACCGCGTTGCTCTGGCAGATGATGAGTCTGCTGCCGTCTGCGATGTATTTGCCGTCGCACTGATACTGGCCGTAAATGATACGGGCGATATCGGACAGCCTGCGCTGCTCATCGGTTACGGGTACACCACGGAAGATGCCGTTGTCACCACAGCGGATTTTCTTTGACTGGTTGCCAGCCAAGATGGGATCCTGCGCCGCTTCTTGATAATCGACCGCAATTCCGTCGCCTGCGATCCTGCTGACGATTTCCTGCACATCCTCCAGCGCCAAGTGGGTGGAAGTCTCGGTGACGATATGGCAGATGCCGTGTCCGATCAACACCTCTACCGCGATCTTCGGGTTCTTTTCCTGTGTGTATGCCAAGTCTACAAGCGCTCCTGCGATGCGATCCGCGATCTTATCGGGGTGCGCGGGGTTTACTTTTTCAAACATGTTATTCTTCCTCCAGTAAGTAGTTCTCGTATGGTATGCCCATGAATTCCAGCACCTCGCGCAGTCCCAATCCACCATCGTCGTATGGCTTCATGCAGTACCGCCACAGGTCTGGGTGTGTGCGCTGCAGCTTTTGGAAACGGTTTGGCTCCTTATCCAGATGCGCTCCGAACATGCAGAACACGCAGCCGGTGCGATCGTAGCCCATGTCGTATATCTTGCAGTATGGAAGGTTGAAGCGACGAATGTATTCCCACACATCGTCATCTGTCCAGATGCTCATGGGGGTGCATTGTGCCTTTTTGCCTTCCAAATTATAAAATCCGTACTGCAGGAATTTCTGGGCGCGGAGAGCGGACTCTGATGCTGTTGTTCCCATGATCGGGACGCGGCCGGTCTTCTTCACATATTCCGCGATGGGCTTGAGCTTCATTTCCTTGCAGCAGCCAGACCCAATATTGAATGGCGCGTTCAGCAGGTATTTCCATTGCTCTGATAACTTGAAGCGGGTGGGTGTGCCGTCGAGGTTTAGACCGTAGAACGCTTTCTGTATCGCGCCGCTGCTGGTACCGCTGCGAATGCGGTATATCCATTCGGCCTGCTCCTTTGACACCACAGGGTATCCGCACTTTTTCAGCATCTCTCTGTGGTGCATCTTCGGAGTGACGATTGTGATATTATCGAAGGTCTGAACGAAGTCGCGTATCTCTGGGAACTCCAATCCTGTGTCGCTGTACAGCCCGACGAGGTCTGGGTATAGCTGGCGACATAGGTGTATCAGCACGGTGCTGTCTTTGCCGCCGCTGAACGAAATGTAAATGCCATCGACGCCGAAGTGTTCCACGAACTCGCGGATTGCCTTCTGCGCGATGGCTATTTTCTCATCGAGCGGGAGCGCTTGTAAGCGATACAGTTCCTGCTTCTCAACCTTGGCCATCCGAGGTGATCCTCTCGGCCTTCTGTCCAGTGAACTGTTCCCAGCGTTTTACCGCAAGGTCGCAATATTCGGGGCTGCGCTCCATTGCATAGCAGACGCGCTCCGACTGCTCACATGCAATGATGGTTGTGCCGCTGCCGCTGAAAGGTTCTACCACGATGTCGCCACGATCGGAGTGCATTTTGATGCATCGCCACGGTAGCTCCACAGGGAACATGGCCGGGTGATCCTTATTGGCGCGTACCGTGTTCATCTCCCAGATGCCAGCGTAACCCCAGTTCTTTCGTTCCTCCTTGGTCAGTCGCTTTACGAATTTGTATGCGTGACCAGCGAAGGCCGACAGCCACATGTACTCTTGATCGTTGTACTCCACATCGCCGTTACGGCTGAACGCGCTGATGTATTCGTACTGCTGCACGGGTTTGTTGGTAACCAAGTGATAGGGTCCGACACCGAAGTTCATGCCTTGCTTCTTCCAAATGCGAATCCAGATGGGACGAAATCCGCACTTGCTGAACATGTCCACGCTATACACGCTGGTGGGTTCGATGAACTGTGTGCCGGTGGAGTAGAGGTCGCCAAGGTTCCAGCATACGATGCCTGCGTATTTGGTAAGGTTTTCGATCACGGGGCGCATGGTATCAAACCACGGGTCGATACCCTTGGTTTCGTAATCCTTACCTACGCCATAGGGAGGTGAGGTTACACTCATCTGCGCTCTGTTGCCGTTCATGAGCTTGGCGAAGTCAGCGCTGCTGGTGCTGTCGCCGCACATGAGACGGTGAACACCCAGCTTCCAGATGTCGCCGGTCTTTGTGATCGCGCCCTTGGCCTTGATCTCTTTGTGTTCTTCGTCCACATCGAAATCATCCTGCACCGCTTCCTTGGAATAAAAAGCGTTCATGAGTTCATCGATCTCTGCCGCTTCAAAACCTGTGAGCGTAACATCGAATTCGCTGCCGTCCAGCTCGGTGAGCAATGCCGCCAACTTATCCTTATCCCATTCACCTTGGATTTTGTTCAGCGCTACATTAAGCGCCTTTTCGCGCTTTTCGTCCAGTTCAACAATGACGCAGGCAACCTCGGTGTGACCAAGATCCTTCAGCACCTGCAATCGCTGGTGGCCACCGACCACATTGCCAGTAGTCTTATTCCAGATGACCGGCTCCACATAGCCGAACTCTGTAATGCTGCGCTTGAGTTTTTCGTATTCCGCATCGCCGGGTTTCAGCTGCTTGCGGGGGTTGTATGCCGCCGCCTTCAGCTTATCGACGGATACCTGTTGAATGTTCATTTATGATCCTCCTGTTCGGTATTCCTCGAAGCGCCTGCACTTGCGGAATACAAATTTGTTATTGACCCACCGCTGCAGATGCTTGATCTCGATCGGTGCGTTTGGTTTGTCGTACACCATCACATACGGGTCATAGCCCAGATCGCGCACGGTGTATATGCGGTGCAGGTTTTCCTCCATCGTCGAGTTGAAGTTGACGAGGATATACACCATCTTGCCGCTGTCCGACTTGCGCCGGTATGCCGCTGCGAATCTGCGGAAGTGTTCCGTCAAATCCTGCTGCGGGTTATCCCACGCGAAGTGGATTCGCTTGACGCGCATCCTGCCCAGCTTTTCTGCGACTTCCTCATTTGCGAGGCGTATGTCGAAGCCTTGGTTGATGTTCACCATGGCGCGGCTGTCGATCAGCTGATCCAGTAGCTCCATGCGGTCTTTGCATGCCAGCAGGTTTGGGTCGAGTAGTTCGATGTTCGGCTGTCCGTTCCAGAACTCTGACAGCTCTGCGACCTTATGGCTGCGTAGACCTTCTTTATCACCAACAATGCAAAACGCGCAGTGCCGAGGGCAACCGCGCGTTAGAAATCCGTATGCTGTATCTGTTTTTCCGTATAGCGAGTAATCGGGCATGATGTGTTCCACCGCGTCTGGCAGTCTGTTGTCCAGACCATAGCCGGTGCCGCCTTTGATGACCTGCGTCGCATTCGGTATGAAGTCAATGTCTTTGCTGTAGGTGTCATCGAATACCCTTGATTGATATACGATGTCATAATGGCGGTCGTGATCGTACCAGCCGACACGGTCGCCCTGCGCTTTGTGGTATGCTGCCAGCTTCATGAGGCAGAGGTTTGGGAAGTTGTGGCTGTCCACATCGATGAGTCCTATATCCATGTGCGCCTCCGTTATCCCAGCAGCCGTTCCATGAGATCATCGTTGGGATTGCTGCTGCCCAGCGGGGTTTCGCAGTTCTCCTTGACGATCTGGTATATCTGCAACCACAGCACATTGGCCTGCTTCAAAAAATTCAGACCCATGCTGACATACGGGCTGGCTATCGGCATCTGCGTTGTCGGGTGCTTTGCCAACAGGCCGTACTGGTTGATGCCTTCCTCGCACTGTATCCAGCGGGTGACATACAGCGCGTACTGCTCGATCAGTTCCTTCTTTACGAGGTGAGCGCAGCCACGATCGTTGAGCCATTTCCATGTATCCGCATAAATCTGCGGTGTGAGGTTCTGGTTGCTGTTCTTCGTGACCTGCGTTAAGTATTCTGCGATGGGCGGCATGTCTTCACCTGCGAGGCCGCTGTCCTGCATCCCGAACTGGATTTTTGTCAGCGGTGCCTTGCCGGGGTTACCGTCCACCAGCTTTTCTGATAGCGCCTTCTTTTTTCGCCCTGCGCCGGGGCGAGCGCCGCCGTGGCCGTTTGCCATCTGCCGCACCTCCTTTTCAAACTTGATTTCCCGAAAATCTTGATTTCGGGGGGTATACCCCCACTTGATTTCCCGATTTTTCGTGCGTGACCCCACGCCCGTCTCGGCAATAATTACCTGTAGAGATTCAGACCGCCCCTGCCGCCGTCATCGCTTACCGAAGCGACTGCCTTCCTTGATGGATTTGGCGCTGTGGCAGCTCCAGCACAGACTCTGCAGGTTATCCATATCCAATGCACGACCGCCTTGTTTGATCGGCTGTATATGGTCGACCATGGTGGCGGCTGTTGTCTTGCCTTGCCGCGCACATTCCTCACACAATGGGGTGCGGGACAGCTTGGCCGCGCGTAGCTTCCTCCATCTGTCGGAGGAGTAGAAGCGGCTGGCTTCTCTGTCCCTGTGGCGGGTGTTATAGTCATGGTCTATAAGGGGTTGGTGCTTCTCGCAGTATGATCCCTCACATAGCTCTGGACAGCCGGGGTATCTGCATGGTGTCTTGGGCTTCCTTGGCATGGGTGATCACTTCCTTCTGCGGAACACCTGCTGCAGCTTGTATTTGATGATGTACCACAGCTGCTCTGTATAGGTGACTTTCCTGTATCCCATATTTCCTCCAATAGAAAAGCCCCCGCAGGGTGTCCCTGTGGAGGCCGTTCTGTATTCTCTGTGTCCATTATAAGTATATCACAGGTGCTTACTGTAATTCTATGGACTTTACTGTAAAGTTTGCGGAATGGCGATTCTTTTTAGTGCCCGACAGTGGATCTTGAAGATATTGTCGATGCTGAATCCCATGTCCACCGCAATCTGCTCAAATGTCTGAAAGCACAAATACCGCTTTTCCAAAACCGTCTTATCTTCGTCGTTTTCAAGGGCGTTAATCACGCCCATAATTTCGCGCTTCAAATCGACCAGTGCGGAAAGGTCTTTTTTCAGAAGCTCCTGCAAATCGATGATTTTGCAGACGGCATCTGCCATAGTGGATTGGCTGGAGCTGGGATTGTGCGGCATTCCTGTAATTGCGGAAGTGCATTTTGTGGCCAGTGCGTTAAGGGATGCAATCTGATCTATTTTGCTGTCTATGCGGTGATCCAGATGGAAAGTCTGGGAAAGGTACTCTTTTGCGGTCATAACCGAAACCTCCGAAAGTGGATTTCTCTTGAGGCGTCGATTCTTCGTTGCGTTTTAAGCGTTGTTCATTATTTCTTTGACTTCATCCACCGATCGGACAACACAGGCGATGCCACCTGCGCGTCTAATCTGGTCGATGGTCGCTGCCTGCAGGCGGGTCGGCTGATTTTTGCCGACCTTTGCCTCCAGCGCGATAAACCGTCCTTTGTAACAGACGATGATGTCGGGAATACCTGCGGTGCCATACTGGCCGCCGTGTTCTTTCCAGAAGAAGCATTCTGGTAGGGTTGCGAGGTATTTCCGTATGTTTTGTATCAGTTGCGATTCCTTCATTTTTGTTTCCCCCGATAACCCCCTTCAAAAAACACCATTTGAAAGGTTTTTGTGTTTTTACTGGGGTACTTCTCTTTACTGGTTCTTTTTTTTAGGAAAGTCGCGTAGGAAAGAGTAATAGAAAAAGTTCCGCGAAAATCATCCAGTGAAGCGAAGAACCCCAGTGCCGTTATAACCGTGTGGCTTCGCCGCGCAGGGTAAAGCCATGCCATTCGGCAGATCCGGTGGGGCTGCTGTTGCGTTTTTCATATCCGCGCTCCAGCAGTTTCTGACTGAACGGTTTTTGTGTCAGCGGCCATTCGCCGTTTTCTTTACACCATTCTTCGTATTTGGCACGAAGCATTTTGTTTGTTACACGGGCGTTTTCCTTTGCTACGCAACATTCCACGAAGAAATGCGAGAAGGAATCCATTTCCTCACGGTAGTCACGGGTCGCTGCAGCAACGATGTCTGGCGCGTTGATGCCGTTCTGCTGCCAGTCCAAGCAGCCCTGCACAGCCCATGCCAGAATCCCCGGCAACTCTTTTGCCATGATCTTTGTTGGGAAGTTCTTATCCCGCTCCTGCTCGGTGAAGGTATTATTGAACTCCATAATTTTGATGCGTCGCCAGATGGAATTCGTGGTGTCTTTAATGATGGGCTTATGGTTCACAGCCAGAAACACCTTGAACTGCGGGACATACTCAAAGAATTCGCCGTACAGGAATCGTGTCACCAGCTTATCGCCGCCAGTCATGGATTTGATCAGCGACTCTGCCATGCGTTTGCCTTCTTCCATCTCGATCGCAGAAACGAAACGCGCACCCTTCAGACGGGCGATGTCGTTATTGACTGATTCGTTCTTCTTCTGCATGAAGGTGTCGGAGGATGTACTCTGGGCGTATCCATCCAGTAACGCTGCGAATACATTCAGCATTGTGCTTTTGCCGTTACTGCCGGTGCCGTACAACAGGAAGATTGCCTGCTCGGAAATGTCGCCAGTCAGCGCGTATCCCAGCGCCTTCTGGATGTAACGCATATACTCTTTGTCACCGCCAGTGATTTTCTCCATGAGCTGCATCCACAGCGGAATGGCGCAGGTGGGGTTGTAGTCTGCCGCACAGATCCTTGTAATGAAGTCTTTGGGATCGTGGGGCTGCAGCTTTCCTGTCCGCAGGTCAATAGTGCCATTCTGGCAGTTCAGCAACCACGGGTTCTGATCCAACTGCTCACTTCGTACCGTGATTGCAGGCATGCCAGACGCAATGTCCAGTAATGCCTTGAGTCTGCCGCTGGATTCCGATTTCAGCGAATGCTGAATCAGTGCCTTGCGCCGATCACCATCGGGAAGCAGGTCTGCGTCGTGGATGATGTTGCGGACACACTCGATCGCGTATGTGATAATCTTGCCGGTATCATCCTGCTCCCAGCGCTTGCCATTCCAGATAAACCATTTCTTGTAGATGGTGCAGTATTTCACTTGATCCTTGAACATAGCCACGAAGCGCTCCGCATTGCCAACATCGGTCAGCTTGTATTCCATGCTCTCTGCTTCGGGCTGATAGCGGGTAATGCTCTTGGCAATTGCTACCACCGTTTCATCGTCCAGTGGCGGGTCGAGCCGATCCCTGTTCTCGGCGCGGAGTGTTGCAATGATGCCTTCTTCACCGATGCCTTTGCGACGCAGCGCACCTGCCAGCGATGTCAGATGATTGTTGCGACCGCCTTCGGAGATCTTCTTGCGGGGTGCGGGATCTGCTGCCTTCTTTTTAACCGTGAGCTTGGTACCGACCTTGCGGATTTCCTCTACCAGCCAAGCGGGCATGTCTGCTGCCTGCATTTCGAAGGGTGACTTGCCGCTGTCCCACGCATACTGCTTGCCACTATGATGGATGCTGGGTGCCGCCACGATCATACCGCCCTGTGTGCGGATGTCGAGACCATCACGGAAACCAACCACATTTTTCAGCGCCAGTTCCTCCGTGTATTTGAAGATATAATGCTTGCCGCCACCGCCAGTCGTTGCCGTGATTGTATCGGGCAGGATTTCATGCTCATCCATGAGCATTGCCAGACTGCCTTCACCGCCGTGGCGGGTGTCAACATCCAAAGCGACGAGGCCGCTCTTTTCACCCATCGGAATACCGATGTTTGCCGAGGGTGCTTTTTCCCACCAAGCCTTGATCTTTGCTGCGTCGGTCGTTGCTTCTTCATTCCAGTTCTTGATGCGCGGGTGCTTACCTTTAGCTTGGCACATTGCACCCTGCCTGCAGGAACAGTTGCCGTCCTGCTTTATCCAGTGGAGCGGGAACACTGGGATCCCCTCTGCCGCGTATCTTAAAGCTTCATCCAGTAGCTTCATTTGATTTCCTCCAGTTCTGCCGTGAAGAAGCGGACGCGCTTCTTCAGTCGGCTTGCTTCATGTAGCTCCTGCGTCATACCTGCTGATTTTGTTGTGCCGAAGCACCAGACCTCATCGCACTGCGCCAACAGCGCCAATCCGAACATTGTCCCCAGCTCACGCTCTGCGGGGTCGCTGTCGTTCATGAACTGCGGGTAGATGAGGTGGCTTGCGATCGGAATGCGTTTCTGCTGTGCTACGAAGCGGCAATACTTTCGCGCATTTTCGACATTTCTCGACACTTCTCCAGCGTATCTGGAAACCACATACACCTTGGGTCTACTTGTGATCTCCGTTTTGCGCCGCCACTGCTCACGCTGGTTCTGGCGGTATTCGCGCATGACCTTGCCCATGGCTGCTCCTGCGGTGGGATCTGCGTATCCTTCACTATTGCGATACATCACTCCACCTCCAGACCTTCCAGCTTGCCGAAGCAGTATCCGTGTTCGCCCTCTGCCACGATCGGGATATCGAACTCTGCGAAGGGCTGCGCTTCCATAGCTGTACGAATAATGCGGATTGCTTCTTCTTCGTGTCCTTCGTCCACCTCGAACAGCAATTCATCGTGAATCTGCAGTATGGGGCGAATGTACGGACGGGTCGCCAGCTCTGCGATCAGCTTCTTCATTGCCAGCTTCAGAATCTCTGCCGCAGTGCCTTGTATGGGGGTGTTCATGCTGCAGCGCTCTGCGAAGCTGCGCTTGCCCCAGTCGGCACGATTATTGATGTTGGGAAGGTATCTGCGTCTGCCGAAAGAGGTTTCGCTGTATCCGTCCAGTCGCGCCTGTCTGATCGTGGCCTGCTGCCATTCTGTGAGCGCAGGATAGCCTGCCTTCAAGTTTGCGATGATTGCCTCACAGTCCGATACCGGCTTATCCAGTCCCGCCTTGAACTTCAGCGTCTGCTGCAGCCCTCTGGGGAACAGTCCGTAGAATGTGCCGAAGTTCACATTCTTTGCGATCGTGCGGCGCTCCTTGTAATCGGGGTTGTCCTTATCCACGGCCTCACTGATCGGGATATTGAAAATGACCGATGTGGTCTGTGCATGAATATCACCGCCACTGCGGTATGTTTCCATCATCTTTTCGTCTCTGCAGTAGAATGCGCCCACGCGCAGCTCGATCTGCGAGAAGTCAAAATCGAGGAACTTGCTGCCGGGTGTTGCCACGATGAACTGTCTGACACCGATCGGGTCGCCGCCTTTGCGGGGCATGTTCTGCAGGTTGGGTTTTCTTGCAGCGAAGCGCCCTGTATCGGTACCCATCGGCATGAGGTCGGGATGAATTCTGCCAGTGGCCGTATTGATCCATTTCTGGTATCCGTCGATGTAGGTGCTTTTGATCTTCGTCCATTTGCGAAGCTCCTGCACCGTCTCAAAGAACGACACCAACTCGGGGCGCGCCTTCTTGCAGTATGCCATGAGCAGCTGCATCGCTTGATCGTCGGCTGCATCTTGAAACTTTGCCGTTGTCTTTAACACGGGGAGCTTTTCCGTTCTGTACAGAAAGTCCTTGAACGCTGCGGTGCTGCAGTTGGTGCCGATGTCGATATCGCCGGTCACCATGAGTACCTTTTCCCGCAGTTCCATGATCTTCTGCTCGGCTTCCTGTTTCTTTTTCTCCATGAGCGCTGCATCCACGCCGACGCCGTTGTATTTCATCATGCCGGTGTACACCGCAGTGGGGCTTTCGATTTCCTCGCAGATGAAACGGTGGCGGGGAATGTTGTAGTCAAACCATTCATTGAAAGTGTGATACAGCTGCAGCGTCCAGTCGCTGTCTGCGCATGCATATCTGCATGTGTTCCATTCGTCGGGATCCAGTTCGTCGAAGAACTTTCCCTTGACCACTTCTTCGAAGGTGGGAAGCTCCACGCCGTAAAGGTACGGCACCAGCTTCTTCAGACCGCTGTCCGATAGATCTCGGAACTCATAATCGTTCTTCAGCGTCAATTGCGCTGCCACGATCGTGTCATATACCGGCTCCTGTATCACGATGCCATATTTGTACAGGAACATGGCCTCGAATGAGAGATTGTGTGCGATCTTGACGATCCTGCTACTATTGAACAGGCGGGAACGCAGATACGCCATGACGCTCTCTACATCTGCGTTCTGTCCGACGCGGTGTCGGAGCGGGATGTATCGAGCGGTGCCTGCAGCCACGGAAACGGAAATTCCCGCAATTTCAGATTTGTGTGCATCCAGTGCGCTCCATTCTTCGTCTCTGTATTCATCGGTTGCCGCTGTCTCGAAGTCGAATGCGACCACAGTGGCATTACCCAGATATGCGTCGATTTCCTCAACGCTTCTGATAGTCTTGTAATCTTGCATATTGCCCTCCTGTAGCATAGAGAGGGGCGGCAGCGTACCGCCGCCCCAGTCCGAAAATTATTCCGCGTCGGTGATGGCAACATGGCCAGCGAATGCCTTGACCTGTTCGCTCATGGCATTGATGTTCTGCTGCTCATCGGGATTCAGCGCGCGATCCACGCTGCATACCACCTGCGAGAAGGTGATGCCGGTGCTGTTCTGCACCTTCTTCAGCGTGAACTTGGTGACCACGCTGTTGGTCTTTTTGCCCTTCTGGAGCAGACGAGTCACATACTTGGTGAACTCCTTCAGCGATCCAGTGGGAACGGTGAGGATGACGGGGAGGATTTCGCCCTCGCGCAGAATGTACACGCGGCGCTTCTGCTTACAAGCCATGCCGCCATTATCACCGCTGCCAAACTTGGCATAGGGACAGCTGCCGCAGTTCTTGCATTCACCAGTCTCTGCCACCACGCCGATCTTGCCGTCCATGCTGCCGCAATCGGGAGGATTGTTGCCGCCAGTGAACTTTTCCTTGTAGTAGCTGTGGATGGGATGGTGATACAGGATGACCGCCTTGAACTCCTTGACGGAGTCGGGATTGCTGGGATCGTCGCCCGGTACTTCGTAGCTGATACCACCGCCTGCGGGGATCTTGATGCGGTCGAAGGTCGGGGTCAGACCGTCCATTTCCTCGCTGAACAAGTCTCCGAGGTTAATTGCTGCGGCGAGGTAGCCGCCGTTTTCCTTAATGATCATTTCGTTGCTCATATCTGCTGTTCTCCTTATTTCGTAGATTTGGTTACGCGAACGGTTGCTTTTTCTGCGACTCTCATTAACCCGTCGAGCCAATCGGGAAGGACGCCATCGTTTGCTTCGATGAGTTCCTTAACCGTACTCTGCAAAGTACGACTGTTGATGGTGAAGAGGCCTTCGTAGCCGTTGGCCTTCATGACATCCCAAAGTTCTGCCTTGCACTCCACCACGGGAGAGGGCAGCGCGGTCACCACCAAGCTGAAGTTCTTATTGCCGCGCTTGAAGCCGCTGCATTCCTGCTCGGTCATAATGGCAACCAGCTGTTCCTGTACAGCTTCGATGTCACCGTTGATAGCAGAGAGCTGCGCCTCCGTTGCGGCCTTGCTTTCCTTGAGTTCTACCAGCCTGTCGGCCAGTTCTAACATGCGTTTTTCTTCCATATCGTTATCCTCCGATGAGTTTCTTGTAATCGTCGACGAGTAGTTTGGAAACATCGGCTTTTTGCTTCAGTGCTGCCATGACCTTTTCGTCGATGGTGTCTTTGCATACGAGGTGGATATATACCCCGCGCTTGGTTTGTCCGATCCTGCGGATTCGCGCCCGCGACTGCTCATAGTTGGCGTAGCTGAAATCCAGTGAGTAGTACACCGCCACGGTGCCTGCCGTCAGCGTCAGTCCCATACCTGTGGTCTGCAGCTGGCCGATGAACACCTTCGTGTCGGGGTCATTTTGGAATGCATCTACCTGCTCGGCGCGATCGGTTACATCGCCCTTGATCAACGCGTACCCGATTTTCTTCTTCTGCAGCATTTTTGCGATGCTGTCGATCTCTGGCACGAAGCGGGCGAAGACCACGACCTTTTTGCCTTGTTCCATGCATTCGTCGATGATGTCTTCCAGCGCCTCCAGCTTTGCTTTGCTGACCTCCTGTACCACGCCGCCTTCATCGTCACGGATGAAACCGCCAGTACACTGGGAGAGTCGGAGCAGTCGAGTCAGCACATTACGCGCTGTGACCTCGCCGCTCATTAGCTCTGCGAAGCTGTCTTTATCGATGCCGTCGTAGATCTGCTGGGCTTTTTTCTCCAGCTTGACAGGTCGGATTTCTTCCACGAATTCGGGCAGCTCTACCGCTTCGTCAATGCGAATGCGGAACGCCACGCTGTGCGCCAGCTCCACCAGTTCTGCCAGATGCTTGTATCCGATGATCTGGTGATTCTGGTATCCACCGAGAATGGCGTACTTGCTGCGGAATCCGTAGAAGGTGCTGCCGAAGATGCTTTCGTCGAGGAACTTGTACTGACTGAAGAAATCCAGCGGGCTGTTGGTGATCGGTGTGCCGGTCAGAATGAGGTTGTACCTGCTAGCCTTGCCGAGCCGGTGCAACGCTTTGGAGCATTTGGCCTGCGGATTCTTGATCTTGCTGCTTTCATCGCAGACGATCATGTCGGGCTTCCATCGCGCGATCTCTGCCTCCAGTCGCCAGCAGCTTTCGTAGTTGACCACGATTACCGCCAGACCAAAGCTGTCCATGTGTCGAATAGTGTCGATTTTCTTGTTACCGTCACCATCCAGCACTGAGATGGAAAATGGGAATGCCGCAAACTTATCGAACTCCTGCTGCCAGACCTGCACGATAGATTTCGGGGAAACGACCAGCAGTCTCTTGATGTTGCCGGTGTTGAACAGCGTACCCGCCACCGCGATCGTGGTGATCGTCTTGCCGGTACCCATGTCCATGAGGTAGGCGCATCCTTTACTCTGCATCGCCGTCACCGCCTTCCATCTGCTCCATGGCCAAGAACATGTGAAGCTGTTTATGCTCTTTGTCCGTCATGATGAGCAGGTTGCTGGTATCGTTGTCTGTTGCGTCGCCGTTCATGTGGTGAACGACTTCTCCTGCCTGCAGTGGCCTGCCGAGGTATTCCTCTGCGATCCTGCGGGCTTTTTTGGAATTGGGCTTGCCGCGTTCTGCGACGCGACAGTGGGGATTGCGTTCTTTGTTCAGCTCCGTGAGGTGCTGCGCTCTGTGGCCGCGTGATAATGCTGCGTAATCTACATGCTGGCTGTTCCAGCGATTTCGGCACTCCACGCAACAAAAGTTATGGTCTCTGGGCTGGCTACGGTTAATGGCCTTGCCGCACTGGTCACATTTGACTGTCATACGGCACCTCCGATCCCGAACAGCCGAAGCGCGAAGTTATATGCTCTGATCTGGTGCTGATAAGGCGTCGCCTTGATCGGCATCGGAATGAGCGGTTCTTCGGGTTCGTGCTGCTCCTGCTGATCGTCGGCTTCCATGAGGCCGTCGCCCAGCGTCACACCCAGAAGCCCAAGCAGCGCAGCGTTTTCTTTGCTGAACGGTACCAACCACGCTTTGTCATCTGCGTCATAAAATCTGCCGTCGATCTCTTTGATGCTCTCTTTGATCATGAAGGCGTTGTAGATGCGAATGTGGTTTCCGTCTCTTACTGCGTTCAATTCTTTGACTCCTTTACCTTGGGTTTTGCAAAGGAAGCGAGAATGCCCTGCATAATTTTCTGCTGATCCGGCTGCAGTCCGTCCATCAGTCCACGAAGCAGATCTTCCTGCTCACTGCGAAGGTATCGACGGCCTGCGTACCATCCGTCCGCGACACGGATGCCGCCGCCGTTGCCCTGCACAGTGTAGATAGGTACAGAACAGCCGAGAATTTCCAGATCACGCTTAATCGTGCTTCTGCTCACATCGAACTCAGTCATGAGATTTTCAATTGTCTCGAAGCGTCGATCGCTCAACGCTTCCATAATCGCTTGCCTGCGATCCAATGCGCTCTGCATGTTCTGCACCTCCTTTCCTTTGATGGCTTAATGGTAAAATTCAAAGGGTTCACCTAATGAACCGTTTGAAAAAGTTTTTGGGGAAAATAAAAAAAGTCCGACCGATATGATTGCCAACCCCTTTTGGGGGCTGGGGTTCATATCGGTCGGACTCGTATCGATCTAACTCAACTATGAGAAGTTTATATTCGGTTTGTGGGTCACCCTGCAGCGCGGTGGATTTCTACTTTGTTTGTGAATTCCTACTCGCAGCTGCATTTATTGCCTGTGCGAAAATATACTCCAACGGAATATCCTCGACCTTGTGCTGGTTCCGTTTAGTAGTGTATTTCATTCTGATTGCGGGCTTTCCATCCTCCGTGAGGATAGGGACACCGATCGGTATCTGCTCTACAGGGGAATAAATCATGCCATTTTTTGCCTGCGCGTTTTTATTTTCCATAGGCGACACCTCGATTGGGACAGCAGCACATGATCAGTCCGAAAACGGATAGCCCAATCACCATGTAAAGCACGGTGTCGTTATGGGATCCCAAAGCGGCTGTATGCTGCTCCATTTTTTCGTACCAGTACTGTCTTTCCTTAAATGACTTTGCCTTCTGAAGCTGGCCTTCAGCCGTGGTGATAGCCAGTGTCTCTGCTTTATAATATTCCTGCGCGGCTGTTCCTTCGGCAAGTATTGTCTTGGCGACACCTTCCACAGCCTGCAGCGCGATTTCATTTTTCTGGGTCTTTACTTCTTTCATTCAGCATCCTCCTTAAATCAGTGTGCCGCAGTATTTGATCTGCGGGTGGGCAATCATGAACAGCTCCAGCTTCTCGCGGTCTTTCGCATCCAATAGAAGCTCTTTGTTCTTTCCCTTATCTGTGCCGACAAAGGTCTCCTTGGAAACAAGCAGCACATGGAATTTCGTTTTTTCTTTGCTGTCTTGATAAAATGTGGCAAGCACATAGTCAGACAGGAATTGGTATTCGTCGGGCAGACCTTCTGCGTCTATACCGTTGAGCCACTTGTACTGTGCGGGTTCGTATCCTCTGGAAGGCAACGGGGTCAGAATGGGGATTTTCCACTCATTTCCCACCTTACATGCCGTACGGATTTTGCCGCGTCGAATCCATTGACGCACAGTTCCTTGCTCTGCGTTATACAGCTGGCAGTATTTTTCTACGGTCAACATCTGCGGGTTGAATATCACCAGTTTGTAAGCTGCGTCCGTGATATGACTACAGTACTCCCGGTCTTCGTTGAGAGAGACCTCACGCACATGCTCTATGTTGAGCGAAAACTCATCGTAATTGATGTCCAGCCCATATACCCAACTATCTTGCAGTTCTTCAAACAGGACAGCTTTTTCTATCCGCTCTGCAAATGCCATCATCATGGCGACCAGAAGCACGGTGTAGCTATCTTGCTCCTTTTCCGGCACAGCCGTTTCAACCTTAGCCGCGTATTTCTCTATCTTCTTATGCAACTTCTTGAGGATCGCGGCCTTGGTAGTTGGCATCTGATCCCGAAGGTACTCATGCAGTTCTGCTCCTGTGAGTGTGATTCTGTCCATATTGGAAACCTCCTTTTAGTGGTCATCCTTAGTATAGCAAACGATTTGTATTGTGTCAATACATTTTTGTATTGCGGGAATACAATTTACAAGATGTTCATTTTTAGAGTCAAAAAACCACCGGCAAAACAGTCCTATCCCACAGGGTAGAAGCTGTCTTGTCGGTGGCTTGTTTCCAATGCATCGCGGCTACTGAGCTGGACACGGTCTTGCGCTTTGGATTACTCCTGCTGCCGCTCCGTCGCGTAGCTTTTCAAGACAATTCTGGTGAGTGACTTGGATGTGGTCTTATGCGAAGTGCTGCCAAACCGTCTGCTCTCCAGTATTGTATTTAGTTTTGTATTCGTTCCACGCCCTCTGGTGCATACACCTTGATGATGTCTTGCTTTGGGGCTTTTAGGGTTCGCACCATGGCTGTCCGACAACGCCTGCACTCGACCTTGATGTCGCCACGGCTGTTTCTATAGCCTGTAACGATATTGCCGCAGTTGACGCAATGCCATGAGAATGGAACCCAGTCTTCCACTCTATTCATTCGCTGCAACTCCTTTGTGATTTACACCGCCGTTCAAGTCACTGCAGCGAAGCAGGCAACCAGCTGTTGGGGGGTGTAGAGAGGTACTTTCTTATCTGCTGCGAACTTCAGCACCTGTACGGTCTGCTTACAGTGTTCGCATTCCATCCATCCGTGAGTTTCCTCAAGGTAGAGATTATGATTGACTGTGCCACATATCGGGCATTTGGCATCGTATGATTTCATAATTACCTCGCTTTCTGCAAATGGTTAAACCAAGTCCTTCAGCACCTTAACAGCCACGCCCTGTATAATGCAATTCTTTACGATGATGTCTCGCATGGCACTGTTTTCGGGGTGGAGACGCACCCTGCGTTTTTCTGGTTCGGGGTAGTACCGCTTCAGCGTTGCTTCGTCATCCATGAGCGCAACAACGATCTGGCCGGGTTCAGCGTAGTTCTGCTGCTTGATTACGACGAGGTCGCCGTCATCGATGTTGGCTTCGATCATTGAATCACCGTTGGCTCGAAGGATAAAAAAGTCGCCCTTGCCGAACAGCGCAACAGGCAGTCGTACATATTCCTCGATGTTTTCCTCTGCGAATTTCGGGACACCACAGGAAACGGCACCCAGAACGGGGACTCTGGTGGTTTCGCGCTTGGTGATTTTCGCCTCACGAGTGGTAATGTTGCGACAACCATTATAGTCGATCATTCCGTTCTCCCGCATATAGGACAGGTAGCGGGAAACGGTACCGACTGCCAAGCCGATGCCTGCGTGGATCTCACGCACCGTGGGGGATACACCGTGTCTCTCGGTGTACTCATTTACGAATTCCTCAATCGCTTTGAAAGTTTCGGGATTCTTTGTACGCATGTGTTTGCCTCCTTTGGGGCTTTCTTGAACAAATGTTCCATTTACAGTTTTTATTATACTCACATGAGGGTCAGCCGTCAATAGCTTTGCAGCAGAAAATCCCGCATCGGCCGCAGGTGTCGCAAATTCGTGACACCTGCATGTAAAAAGTAAGGCACCGCGCGGATTGCTCCACACGGTGCCACGGGGTTATACTATAATATTATTCGTCAGTATCTTCCGCTTCGGTTGCCGCTGCTGCGTTGCAGGGTCAATTTGAACTTTTTTCATCCTTTTCACCTCCTTCCAGCCCATAAATAAGGCCGCCAGAAAACATTTTTCTGGCGGCCTCGCGAGCTTTTTTGGAGACGGCGCTTGTGTATTATAGCGTACAGTGTTATAATGTGGTGATATCTTATCACCATTTCTTGCGCTATTGAGGATAAAAAAATAAGGGCCGAAGCCCTTATTTGTGTTCGCGTTATTCGTATGTTTTGATGATCTGCCAAAGCGCTGCCTTCTGCTCGTCGGTCAGAGCAGTCCACCTGTCGAACAGTTCCCGCAGCTCTGGTGTGAGTTCCACCATATCATCTTCTGCGAAAAACTGTGCCATCGTGATATTGAATGCTTTGCAGATGGCTTCCAGCGTTACCATGCTGGGCGTGTTGCCTCTGCGATAAATATTCGAAACCGTATTAGGTGAAAGCCCAGCTTCTTTGGCGATTTTGTAATCCGTCCAGCCGTAACGCTGCTGCAGCTCAATCAGCCTTTTCGTAATGTCCACAAAACCACCTCATTTCATTACTATATTATATCCCCATTCTTGGTGATACCGTTATAGCGAAGAGGTGGAAGTCGTATCACAAGTTTTGGTGATACTTTATAACCAATTTTTGAAGGGGTGATTTTCCTATGCCAACCGAATCTGAATTGCGCTTGCATCGCGCCTGCTTTACTGGCCATCGGCCTCATAAGCTCCACCAGCCCGAATCCGTTGTGATCGCGGCGCTGGAAGCGAAAATCCGCGAAGCCATCGACGATGGTTTTGTGACTTTCATCTCCGGCATGGCGTGGGGTGTGGATATCTGGGCTGCCGAAATTGTCCTGCGCTTGAAATCGGAAGGACACCCAATTCATCTTATTGCTGCCGTCCCTTATGAGGGCTTTGAGCGCAGCTGGGATGATGACTGGAAGCAGCGCTACCACGATGCCTTGGCTGCTGCCGATCTTGTAAAGTATGTCTGCGAACACTACCACCGTGGCTGCTACCAAATCAGAAACGAATGGATGGTCGACCGCTCAGCGCGTCTGATCGCTGCCTACACAGGTGAGAAGGGCGGCACGAAAAACACCGTCGACTATGCTGCCCGCAAGGGTGTTCAAACTGTTTTTGTTCTATGATAAAAGCTCCGACAGCTGCTATGGCCGCCGGAGCTTTAACAATTAGATGAACTTTTTAAATGCCTTCTTGAACTTGATACATGTATCGATGATCCAGTCGAACTGGCTGTGCCATTCATCATGATCATCCAGATTTACAGGCTTTTCAATGAGAATTCGGCTGGCCTTCTTATCGGGGAGTTCACGCCAATCCAGTGCAAAACCAATTTCTGCTTCGATTTCATCCTTATGCTGGAACAGCTGCTGGAATATCGCCTTATCATCGCTGATGTAAAGTTCCACGGACACTGCGTTGCGGTTCTTCAGCGTCAGAATATCCAAGTGGTACGCCGACGATCCAAGACTCAATGTCATCCAGTGATCCGTACCCGGCTTACGCTTTTTGAAGTTCTTTGCAAACGCAGCCTTGGTGAAGGCGTACTCATTGAAAGCTGTCCAGTACTCCAGACGGAATTGCTGCGCGGGAGCATTGGTACTTTGCTTCTTCACTTCCTTCGTCCAGTCGTTGGGCTTTTCGATAATCTCAAACTTGACAGCGGGGTCAGAATTGCCGATCTTGTACAGTTTGATTTCGATAAGGAAGAAACTGATGTTTTCATCCGTATGGTTGTTCAACCATTCGATGGCTGCACGGTGTTCCTCTCTGGCGCGTTTTACAATCCATATTACGATATCTGCACCTTTGCCGGATGCGTATGTAATCAGCTTGCCTAGGTGATCGTGGTTGGTGTCCTCCAACTGATTTTCGATAATAATTCTGCGCTCTGTACCAGTCTCGATTGCGTAAATATCAACATTGAAATCACCAACCTTGGATTCGGTTTCATCCACGGTGATCTCCAAACCGACTGCATCTGCCAGCAGCGCCAGATTTTTTTCTTCTGCCAACCATGGAGTGAAATCCAGTGCTTCATGCGGCCATACTTCGCGGAGATCCTTTATTTCCTTTAGTTGCCCTAAACTAATCATATTGCGCCTCCATTATGCGACTTATTTGGCCATGAATCGAAGCACTTTTTCAAGGCATTCTACACTGCTGGATGCATCTATTGTTTGATTGCTCCCCGGTGCCTGTATTGTTGCATAGTATTTTGAGGGGAAGATGGTATAGTATTTTTGCAGTAATGATTCCTCGTATGTTCCTAAAGCAGTGCTGGATGAATCGCCGTCCTGTGTCCATTGCCATCCGCTGATCGCATTGAATACAAAACTATCAATCACAATACCAGATAGATGATAGCTGCTGAAGTAATTATCTCTGATAAATCTGATGTGCTTGCAGGTGTCAAAAAGCAGTCCGAAACTTGTGTTGTTTTTTGAGCGTAAAGCTTCCTGCTCAGCCTTTGGATTAGTCGATAGCCAACAACCACCGTTGTTCGTGTCTGGATACGTATATTCGTCCATAGTGCTTATATATGACGGCTTACGGAAAGCGGGCAGCACCTCCATTTTCATTCCGTCTGAAAACAGCACCTTTACAACCTGTCCATCAGCACGAATATCTGTTCTTGGATAAGAGGATAAAAGCGCATTTCTGACTGCCTGCAATAAACGTGACTGTCCGTTACCTTTTAGCGTGTCGTATCTACGATAATTTGACTCGGGTACTTCGACCAAGATATCAATATCACTGGTATCAATCGCTGTTCCACGACCATAAGAACCAACGTAAAGGCTATGTGCGCTATTGCTTGATGAGTTCCAAAACTCTACATTTACGGCACGAGTGACAGTTTGATATCGTGTGGATATCAGTGACCTCATGTTTGATGGAATTGTTTCACCGTGTTTTGTCACATAACTACTCATCTTTCTCCCTCCGTTTCAAAGTGTCTGGTAGCATCATATCGATTTCTTTGTCAGTGAAGGTGTTGTCACCATTGATTTTCAGTGCTTCCTCGGCCATTTTCACTGCGGCATCTGTTGTTTTAGGTGCGTCGGAATAAACAACATGCACGCGCTTCTGCAGTGCCTCAAATTCATCTGTAAGAGAACACACAGGCTGCTCCCTCATCTTGATTTTAAGAATGAGCGTTTGTAGTTCGTCGCGCAACTCAACTAGCTTTGTTGCTGTTGCCTTATTTGCCTTTGCCATGCTTTGCAGATCAAATGACTTGAGCAGGGCGCTGATAAATATTGTTACAAACGAAACCACCGCTGATGTAATCTTTAACCACGTCTGGTCTGTGAATATCAAGGAAAATATCCCAGCAGAGGTGATTGACGCCGCAAAAATATTCACTGTAGCAAGAATACGATACCTTTTATCGTAAATCTCAGCCTGTTTTTCCTGTATTTTATGTGTCCATGCCACACTTGCGTAGCGCGTTCTAACGAGATCCTCTAACGCTACATATTCTGATTTCATTGATTGCACCACCTCTCTGTTATTCACCCATCATAGCCATAAGTATGTTGCCGTTGTCTTTCAGCCACCTATCCCATTTCCAGTAGTCTGGGAATACCCGAAGCACCTCGGAATAGAATTTGTCCGAATGATTCATTTCTTTACGATGACACAGCTCATGCACAACTACACTGTCAATCACTTCAGGCGGTGTCAGCATAAGCAAGCAGTTGAAATTCAGATTGCCTTTGCTGCTGCAACTGCCCCATTTAGATCGTTGATTTCGAATCGTGATACGACCATAAGTAACGCCGACCAGCGGAGCATAGTGCTTGACGCGCTCTGGAATGACCTCCAGCGCTTTGTCGGCAAGCTGTCGGATTTCATCCATGGTGAGCTTCTTTACAGACGCTGCAACCTGTTGCTGCGCCTGTGCCTTTGCCAAATGCTTTTCAATCCACGCCTTGTTTTTCAGCATGAATGAGTTGATTTCTTCGTTGGTTGCCTGCAAGGGAGCACGAATGATCAACTTATTCAGTTTGATTTCTACGGCCATCGATTTCCGATTGCTGCGAATTACTTCGAACTCCATGCAGGCTACCTCATTTCTTATTTCTTATCGCCGGGCTGGCGCATTTCACGATACAGCATTTCTGCAAGTGTGTGCATAATAGCGTTGTACTTGCTCTGATCCTCAAACAGGGAGGTATAGGTTTCCTGAGACTCAATGTAGCTGTCCTGTGCTGCAATGTTAAATGCCTGTGGGAAAATGCTTTCTGCGAAAATCTGAGGATCGGAAGACATTGCCATGTTAGCCAGACGCGGGTCGCCGCGCAGCTTATCTGCCAGTGCGCCAATCATAACTCTATCTGCATCAGTAAATTCGCCCTTGTACTTTTCATTGATGCGAGCGATGATTTCGTCCAGCGGGTCTTTGTCTTCGGGCTTACCTGCGCCTTTAGGTTCTGCCGGTGTGTAGATGCCGCTCTCATCGCCAAGACTGATGTCACCATCGAAGGTTTTCTCCAGCTTGTACATTTCCAGCGTTAGCAGTTTTGCGATGTTATCCATCACAACTACTTCGGCGGGCAGCAAACCGACGAGGAAGGAACAGTATACAAATTCGCGATGCAGCTCCTTATCGAACATGCGGACAACCTGCGATACGTACTTGTACCATTTGCAGAAGTTACGCATCACGCGGCGAATCTGGTACTGATCGTCTTTGGCCTTTTCTTGGTAACGCTGCACAGCCGGTACCAGCTTGCTGACGAGAACGCCTTGCGCATCTGCGGATTGAACGCCTTTTGCGAAATACACTTCACAGAAGTTGGCGATGTCCTGATCATCGTAGATGCGGAATCCGCGCAGCTCCTTTTGCACCTTGTAGAGCAGGTCGGTGTTGACTTCTTCCTCCAGCATGGTCTCATGATAGAAGCCTTGGAAGTCTGCCTGCACATCTTCTGCTTCGTTGGCAAAGTCCAGAACAAAGGTGTCGTTCTTGCCGCTGCAGGTACGGTTCAAACGGCTGAGTGTCTGAACGGTTTTTACGTTACGCAGCTTCTTGTCCACGATCATCGTGTGCAGAAGCGGCTCATCGAAGCCTGTCTGATACTTTTCAGCAACAATCAGAATGTTAAAGTTGTCGTGGAATTCCTGCTTGGTCTGCGCCTCGGTGATATGACTACCATCGGGACGAACATTCAAGCCGGATTCGGTATAGGTTTCGTCGTTCAGCGTTACTTCGCCGGAGAATGCCACCATGGGTTTCACATCATCGTATCCCATTTCAGCGGCATAACGCTTGATCTCCAAGAAGTACAGTACTGCTGCGGGACGAGATGCGGTAACCACCATCATCTTACCTTTGCCGTTGATCTTGGTGCGTGTGGTGCTGCGGAAAGTCTCCACGATAATTTCTGACTTCTGGCGAATGTTCTCCGGGTGAAGCTGCTGATATTTCTTGATGACCTTGCTTGCGCTGGATGCAGGTACTTCGGGATTTTCCGGTGTGTTATTTGCGATCTTGAAGCAGGTTTTGTAGGTCATGTAGTTCTGCAGCACATTGAGGATAAAGCCTTCCTCGATGGCTTGATGCATGCTGTAAATATGGAAGGGATGGAAGCTGCCGTCTTCTGCCTGCTGACCGAACATTTCCAGCGTAGTATCCTTCGGTGTTGCAGTGAACGCGAAGAAGGACAGATTTTTGTGCTTGCCGTGAGCGATCAATTCGCGGACGAGCTTGTCCTGCGGGTCAACTTTATCCTCGGCAATGCCTTCGATTTCCGCATACTCCTTCAATACCTCGCGGACATCAGCCAGCGCGGTCTTCAGCTTCTGTGCGCTGCTGCCGGTCTGGGAGGAGTGTGCCTCATCACAGATGATGGCGAAGTTTCTGCCGTTGGCTTCATCCACTTCTTCGAAAATCACAGGGAACTTCTGCAGGGTGGTAACGATAATACGAACACCGTCGTTCAATGCCTGCTTCAGGTTCTGGGAGTTCTTGCCTTCACCAATGGTTTCAACGATACCGGGGGTATGGTCGAATCCGGAAATGGTTGCCTGCAACTGTGCGTCCAGAACGGTGCGGTCAGTGACAACGATAACACTGCTGTAAATAGCTCTGTTTTCATCGTCATGCAAGGACGCCAGACGATATGCCAACCATGCAATAGAATTGGATTTGCCCGAACCTGCGGAGTGCTGAATCAGATAGTTGTGGCCGACGCCGTTTGTTTTGACATCGCTGATCAGCTTTCGAACAACGTCCATCTGGTGGTATCTGGGGAAGATGAGCTTATCTCCCTGCAGGCTGATGAACTTCTGGATGATGTCCATCATGCTGTCTGCTTGGAAAACCTTCTTCCACAGGTAGTCGGTGGGATAACCGTCGGGGTTTGCGGGATTGCCCTTACCGCCGTCATTACCGGCACCGTTGCTGCCTTGGTTGAAAGGCAGGAAGTATGTATGTTCACCAGCCAGTTTGGTGGTCATCCATGCTTGGTTCAGGTCGACGCAGAAGTATGCAAGAATACGCTTATTAAACTGGAAGCAAATCTCGCGGGGATCGCGATCGGTCTTCCACTGGTGTTTCGCATTCTCAACGCTCTGACCGGTAAACTGGTTCTTCAGCTCAAATGCAAATACGGGGATACCATTGACCGCAAGAATCATATCCACGGAATTTTTGTTTGCTGCGCTGTAATGCCACTGACGGATGCAGTGGAAAATATTCTGCTTATAGTTTTCCGCGTCGGTCTGGTTCAAAGAGGACTCCGGCATGAAGTAACACACCTTAAACGGAATGCCCCTGTGTTTGAAGCCATGGCGCAGAACATCCAGTACACCAATCATATCGCAGGCGTTATTGAATGCTGCACAGAATTTGCGCACGGGATCCACCGCGTTCATATTAACAAAACGCTGCCATTCCTTCGGCTGAGATGTTTGGATGAAACGAATCAGTGTGTCGGGGTACAGTCCCACCTTGGGATCGTACTCATCATCACATTTGGCATAGCCGCCTGCTGCGGATAGGAAGAAAGCCTCGATGTCGCTCTCGAAGCGTTTTTCTGTCGTATCGTTTACTGGCATTGGTTATACCCGCCTTTCTCCAGAAATCAATTCGCGAACTATTGCTTTTTTGTACTGTTTCAAAAGGTCGTCCTTTTCTGCTTTCAGTTTAGCAAGTTCATTGATCGGGTAAAACAAATCCGAAATGATTTCTGCAATTTTTACTTGTTCATTTTCTGGAGGAATGACAAAATCAAGATTTGAGATTTTATTCCATCTCAGATCACAACTACGTTCTCTTATACCTGTTGCCGTTGCGAGAAACACATCCTGATATGCCAAATAACGAAGATACCACATGATATATGTCTTGTTGTATCCGTCCAAAACTTCACACACATTTAGGACAGGAGAGCCTTTGCCTCTTGAATCCGATATGCCTATAGCTCCTGCAAATCCATCCATTCCGTGAATAACAAGATCGCCTACATCTATTCCTTGATATCCAATTTCTTTATCAGCAAATGTAAATCCTTCTTCTCTGCGGTTGCTACGCAGAGTTACTTCTCCGTCGCGGAAACAGGTAATAACACCGTCCGTTTCTAATACGGGTTTTTTCAACAAACGCAAAACATATTTTCCTTTGATCACCGTCCAGTCCTTGGGAATAACAGGGAACCATTCAATCCCGGTTTCTGTTAATTCCTCTCGACTTCTACCAACAATTCTATCCATAGAGGAGAATTGCTGAGCTATCATCTGGTTTATCTCTGTTTCACGCTTATCTATATCGTGTATCCGCTCCAGAATCATACTGGAAGATTCTGTCGAAATGGGTTTATAGAACAGTTTGCCGAAAACGATTTCATACCCGATTTTCATTTTTGCTGGTTCATACCAAGCGTCGGGAATTCTGCTTTTAATTTCTCTTTGGAAGTATTCTTCTGCATTTTCGGTAAGAGGTACAATCTCAACAAGTTTAGCTGTCTTGTCAGCTTGAGGTTTTCCTCCCTTATAAACAACGTTCCCGTTATCGTCGCGCAAAGGCTGTTCAACTATCATCTTGTGATAACCGAACTCCAAACTATCAAAAATTTTGGACTCACACGAAATCCCATTGGTACCTGTGTAAACGCAATTCCTATATTCTGTATATGCTTGAACAATAAGTTGGCGACACTCATCTGTAATGTCGTTTCTTTTTTGTCCAATAGGCTTTCTTCTCTGCACAAAACACTGCGAAGCATCAATGAGCTGAATTTTTCCTGCTCTTTCTACAGGTTTATCTTTATCGATAATCCAAACGTATGTTGCTATTTCAGCATTCATGAACTGATCGGGCGAAAGCTGAACGATTGCATCGAGCCAGTCGTTCTCGATAATGTATTGGCGAATATTGCTAGGGCCGCTACCGGCATCTCCAGAAAAAAGAGGCGATCCATTTTGAATAATTGCCATCTTGCCTTGACGGTTTAACTTTTTTATACCATTTAATACGAAGAGTTGCTGACCGTCTGACACCTTTGGCAAACCAGCGGCAAATCTACCCTCATCTCCCAATGCTGCTTCTGCCTCCACAGCCTGCTGTTCACGCTTCCAATCAATACCGAAGGGCGGATTAGAAATGATATAGCGGAAAGTATATCCGGTAAATTTATCTTCGCTGAGAGTATCACCAAATCGCATGTTGTCGGGATTACCGCCGCGAATCATCATATCAGCTTTTGCAATGGCAAAAGTGGAAGGGTTAAACTCCTGTCCGAAGCAGGTAACCTCCATATCAGGATTGATTTCGTGGATACGTTCCTCCATGCAGGAAAGCATCTGGCTGGTACCCATAGTCATGTCGTACACAGTAACATTTTCCTGCTTGTGTAGATCTGCACCGCTAAGCAGAAGATCAGTCATTAAATAGATGATGTCACGACTAGTAAAATGTGCTCCAGCTTCTTCTCCGAAGGACTCAGAAAAACGACGCACGAGGTCTTCAAAAATATATCCGCAGTCAACCGCGCTGATCTTATCGGGTCCAAGATACCCCTTTTGCGCCGAAAACTCTTTGATCACAAGGTACAATGTATTACTGTCGACCATGCGCTTAATAATGTTTTCGAAATCAAACTTTGCTAAAACATCCTGTACATTAGCAGAAAAACCGTTCAAGTAGTCACGGAAGTTGCTCTCGATGTTTTCGGGGTCTGCCAATAGACGATCGAAGGTGTATTTGCTGGTGTTATAGAACTGATAGCCGGAAGCGCGACGAAGGAAACCGTCGGTAACCGCCAGCTTCTTGACCTTTTCGTATGTATCCAGCACTGCCTGATGGGTCGGAAGCAGACAGTCGTGGAATCGCTTTACTACGGTCATAGGAAGGATAACCAAACCGTATTCGTGCGGCTTGAAGGGACCGCGAAGCAAATCCGCTACATTCCAAATCATCGTTGCCTTTTCCTGTATGTTCGTGCCTACGACGGTGAATTTTTCATTGGCCATTTTTGTTTCCTCCGTTTATTCCTCAAGCATTGCTGCGTGTTTCTTATAATCTGCGATCACGGTGTCGGGGGACAAGACCTTCATCTGTCCTGCGAACTGGAACAGCCATCCCCAGAATACTGGGCTGATCTGTACCTTGACGGTGGCAATGCATTTTTCGCCCGATCTGATCATCTTGGTGTCTTCACCGAATTTGTCGTACACCACGCCGATCAGCTTTGCGTCAAACTCCAACACCACATCCACCGGCTGTCCTCCATACATTTTGAATGCCTGCTCGGTGTAACTGTCAATGCCTTCCCGCAACGCCAATGCCTTCTCGGAAATCGCTTCATCCACGATCTCTACATGATCCATTCTGTCCACCCGGTAGTTGGCTGTGCCATCGTGCCTTGCGCTGTAGACCATGAGGTAATAGTTATCTTCGTTGAACACCAGTGCAATGGGTTCCACGACATAATGATGATGCTCGCGTCGGTAAATCTTTTCACCGTTTTCATTCAAATCGAAGTAGTAGAAGATGACCTTTTTCTGTTGCTGGAGGGCATCTTCTAAAAATCCTACATTATAGTATATAGATTCGTTGCTGTGCTTGCGGGTGTTGAAGCAGACCATGTTGCTTTTCAAAATGTCGGCTTTATGAGTGCCGCCCAGCTCAGAGATCTTGTCGATCAGCTCTGCCGTTTTCTTATCCGTAATGAAGCTGGCTGCCTGTACTGCGTCGATCAGTATCTTCAATTCGGGAACACTGAAGCTGCGATCCTCGATGTAGTATCCTTTTTCTTTGCCGACCCAGTTCCACATGACTTCGTATCCAAGTTCATTGAGAACAGCGATGTCCTTCGTCAGCGTCCTGCGCTCACACGAAATGCCCATCTCTGCCAGCCGGTTGCATAACGCGCTGGTAGCGAGGGGATGCTGCTCATCCGTCTCTTGACGCAAGAGTTCGAGGAGCTTCAGCAGCTTATACTTCTGCCAATTTTCCTGTGCCATGTGCCACCTCCATTGATATTCCTGTTTGTGGGCATAATAAGTCACCAAATATTATAGCACAAGTTTTGTCGATTTACAAGGTTTTGCTGTCAGTTTTCTGCGACACCTGCAGTCTTTTTCATATTCAAATCCCGTCGGGTGCTGTTTTGCCAACTTCTTTGCTCTGTAAAGAAACGCGAAAAGTATTGCGCCTGTATGACCGCCGAAAAGCAAAAAACAGGGGCTGGTGCAGTCTGATCGACCGTTCCAACCCCTGTTTCAGCGGTATTTTCCTATATTGAGGGCTGTTTTGCCCCTAAATGCATGAAAAAACCTCTCTTGTCTTGGTAGACAAAAGAGGTTTCTTTCGTGGTGCAGGTAACAGGACTTGAACCTGCATGAAATTGCTCTCACATGGACCTGAACCATGCGCGTCTGCCAATTCCGCCATA
>DKWE01000125.1:0-16393 GCA_002491565.1 Lachnospiraceae bacterium UBA7160
GCCAAGTAGCCATGCTTGCATGGACATTTGGCGGTGCTTTATGCCGGTGGCATATGTTTAGTACCGGCCGAAGCGAAGCATAGACCTGCCGCGAGGGTTAAAGAGAGTGTCGCAAAACTGCCGGAATCCATATTCCATGGCATATAACCATTCGATTAAACCACCAGAGTTTGTAGCTTTGGAGTATTTTGCAACACCCTCTGACTACGCAGTATCATCTCTATATATTCAGCTCCTCCCGTGTGGTCCCCCCATACGCATAGGAAACGGGCAGGCAGACAAGCGGCGGCTTTGCCGTGATATTGTCCTGGAGGAGGAGCTGTACGGACATCTCTGCGATGTCCTGTACGGGCTGCACGATGGTCGAGCATAGGTAATCGGCATCGCCCAGAATCCGGATACCGTCAAAGCCAATCACCTGTACCTCATCCGGGACTTTGATTCTGAATTTTTTTAAAATCTTAAGGGCCTCGTAGGCGATCCGGTCGGTCACGCAGAACAGGCCGTCAAAGTCCAGCCTGCCGCCATGCAGATGGGTGGAGAGAAATTCCTCAAATCCATCCAGCGGCTCGTCGTCGTGAAGAATCTTTGACTCATAATGCAGATTGCGGACGAGACACCCGTTTTCAAAGCCTGCCTTCCGCTTGTTCGGCTCGTTCGTGAGGGAAGAGCCTGTTCTTAAGAAGGCGACGTTTTTACATCCGAGGTCCGCCAGCTTCTCGGCCGCCATGTGGCCGCCCATGAAGTTGTCGCTCGCGACACACGGGATATGTGTTCCGATGGAGCGGTCGATGGAGACAAAGGGGATATCTTTGTCAACATGGAGATCCGGACTGTAGGTCAGACCGATGATGCCGTCTACCTTATTATTCTGTGCCATCGTGATGTAGTCCTGTTCTGAGGCATAGTCGGATTCGGTGCAGCACAGCAGCATGCGGTATTTTCTTCTGGAAAGAGCATGGTGGATCTCGTGAATCAGTGCGGCAAAAAAAGGATTCCAGGTATTCGGAATCAGCAGAGCAACCGTGTAAGTCCTGTCTGCCTTCAACCCCTGCGCATAGCTGTTGACCCGGTAATCGAGCTTGCGGATCGCCGCCTCGACGCGCAGGCGGTAGGACTCTCCGACCGGCTGTCCGTTAATGACCTTTGACACGGTGCCGAGTGCGACACCGGCCTCGGCTGCGACGTCCTTCATGGTAGGGGCGGAACTTTTTTTCCTCATTTGATAAGACCTCTCTTTCTGTCTGAATGTATCTAGTGTACTGTCTCATTCGTATTCAGGCAAACCGCCTTGCCTGATTTCCCATCGGACTGCGCCTGCTTCGATCGACGATGCTGCCGCGTCGCTTCACTCAGCCGCCTTGCCGATGAAAATCATGCTGCCGAGTTTTGCCGGTTATGAATGATACAGTACATTAATATCCTGTCTCATTCATATTCATACGCTGTCAAATTTCCTGATTTCATTCCTGACGTACCGGCAAGCGTGGACGATAGGTGAATTGAATGTCCTTCGGCCATTAGACCGCTTATAAATGAAATCTTGCGCAAAATGGCAAAATTTTGGTTCCGGTTTATCCGGGTTAGGGTGGTACCCTTGTGATAAGTATATGAAAACATATGAAAAATAAAATAATTCATGAAATAATTATACGTCTGTTTCACGGGAAAGTAAAGAATAAAAAGAAAGAATCATCAATGAAACGTTACACACGTCATAATGCACAAAAATAGAGGGATAAATTTATAAAATAGTCATAAAGATGATATTTTAAACTAAAAAATCATTGACGAAATGCTACTGCTGTGCTATGGTTATGGCACGGAAGAAATAACGTTTCATGAAATTAATGATTTTGAAACGTTGAGGCAGCTGGAAAAGGAACCAGTCAGCTGCTAGGAATGCCGACAGTGTTTCCGGGATGTTTCAGCTCTGCCGGTAATCAGTAAAAGGAAGGAGAGATACTATGAGTAAGTCAAGAGCTGCGGCAGCTGTAGTAAAGCGGGGCAGCGGGAAGTCCGTATCGAAGCGGCTTCGGTCCTACTGGCAGCTGTACCTGATGCTTCTGATACCGGTAGTGCTGACCATTGTGTATAAGTACATACCGATGTACGGCATCCAGATCGCATTCCGCGATTACAAGGCGAGCCGGGGCATGTGGGGGAGCAAATGGGTTGGATGGAAATGGTTTGAACGTTTCTTCAGCGCTCCGAACTGTGTGCGTATGATTAAGAACACGGTTCTGCTGAGCCTCTACAGCCTGCTGTGGAGCTTCCCGATTCCGATCATCCTGGCACTGCTGATCAACCAGCTGAGATTCAATAAGTTTAAACGGACGGTGCAGACCGTGCTGTACGCGCCGCACTTCATCTCCACGATGGTTGTCTGCGGTATGCTGCGAATCTTCCTGAGCCCGTCGGGTGGTCTGATCAACCTGATTGCAGGCACGAGCATTGATTTCCTTTCTGAGTCTTCTGCGTTCCGGACGATCTACATTGCCTCCGGAATCTGGCAGGATGCAGGATGGGGCATCATCGTATACATGGCTACACTGGCGAATATCGATGCATCTCACTATGAAGCGGCGCGCATTGACGGAGCGTCCATGTTCCAGAGAATCCGGTTTATTGACCTGCCGGAGCTCGTACCGCAGATCGTGCTGATGCTGATTATGAGTGTAGGCAGCCTGATGAATGTCGGATTTGAGAAGGTGTTCCTGCTTCAGACGGATCTGAACAAAGCGACCAGTGACGTGATTTCGGTCTATGTGTACCAGCAAGGTATCGAAAACGCGAAGTACAGCTATTCTACTGCGGTAGGTCTGTTTAACACCATGGTCAACATCGTGCTTCTGATTGCGGTAAATAAGATCACAAGCAAGATTTCAGATGACGTCAGCTTTGTATAGGAGGTGCAGCATGGGAAGAAAAAAACAGGCAGGACAGCTGCGCGGTCTGTCCGACAGAACCAGTGATATTATTCTGGTAGTGATCTGCCTCTTCGTTATGTTATTGGTAGCGTACCCGCTTTACTACGTGCTGGTCGCTTCCGTATCGAATCCATACGATGTGTATGCAGGTAAGACCTTCCTTTTACCGAGCGAATTTACCCTGTCCGGTTATAAGGCGCTGTTTGCGGATAACAGCATTGCGAGAGGTTACATAAACAGTATCAAATATACGGTAATCGGTACGGTGTTCTCCGTCCTGATGGTATACCTCGCAGCGTACCCGCTGAGCATTAAGGATCTGCCAGGCAGAAAGTTCCTCAGTATCTTTTTCATCATCACCATGTATTTCGGCGGCGGCCTGATCCCGACCTACTTGATCGTAAAAGAGACTGGCCTGATCAACAATATGTGGGCATTATTCCTTCCGGGCGGTGTGGGCGTCGGAAACATGATTATTGTCCGCAACTTCTTTGAACACAGTATTCCGAAGGAGATGGTCGAGGCGGCGGAGATCGACGGCGCTTCGAAGTGGACGACATTCGTGAAGATTGTGGTGCCGCTCTCCCGTGCGATCATGGCGGTTATGGTAGTGTTCAGCATGGTGGCTTACTGGAACGACTGGTTCACGGCGATGATCTATCTGCCGGGCCAGGAGCAGGCTCCTCTGCCGCTGGTACTGCGGAATATCCTGATCAAGAGTTCCGCAAGCGCGAGCCAGGCGAGCACGATCTCCGGCGGCTACGCGGAATTGAACAAGATGACAGAGATGATCAAGTTTTCATCGATTATTGTAGCGGCGGCGCCGATGCTGGTGATCTACCCGTTCGTGCAGAAGTATTTTGAGAAGGGCTTTATGGCTGGAGCAGTCAAGGGCTGAGTATAGAAAAGAAAGGAAGAAAAATCATGAAAAAAATGTATCAGAGAACACTGACAGCTGCAGTAGCAGCGAGCATGGCGGCGGCAGCGATCTCCGGAACCGCTTTTGCAGAGGCGAACACAGACACTTCACAGACAGAGTTTCATATTCTCGGCGGCATGAGCGCACTGAGCAAGGGCTACCAGGATAATGAAGTGCTCAACGCGATGCAGGAAAATGCAGGCATCAGCATTGACTGGGAGACGATGAGCGATTCCCTGGGCGAGCAGGTGAATATCCGTATTGCGGGAAACGAGCTTCCGGACGCATTTATGGGTGTCGGTTTTTCGAACTATGACCTGACGACCTACGGCGAGGATGGCACGTTTATCGATCTGACTCCGTATCTGACAGAGGAGTATATGCCGAACCTGGCAAAGATTCTGGAGGAGCATCCGGAGATCCGCAGCGCTATCACGATGAGCGACGGCTGCATCTACGGTCTTCCGGCAGGAGAGCAGATGGGTACAGCAGGAATCGGCGCAGAGAATGATTACAGTATTTACTCCATCCCGCAGTTCAGTATGATCAATAAGGCATGGCTGGATGACCTCGGACTGGCGGTACCGACGACGCTCGATGAGCTGCATGACGCGCTGGTCGCATTCAAGGAAAACGATATGAGTACGAAGTACTATGGCAATGATGCAGGAACGACGATCCCGATGAGCACCGGCTTTGACCAGTGGTGCTGGGGCCAGAACATCTTCTACGCAGGCTTTGGCTTCACCAACTGGCCGAACGATGTCATCAATGACCTGGTACTGAAGCCAGACGGAACCGTAGAATTTGTCTGCGCGACCGATGCATACCGTGATGCAGTGACCTATTTCCATGACTGGTTCGAAGAGGGCCTGATGGATGTCGAGATGTTCAGCCAGAGCGACACACAGCTGATCTCCAAGTGCTCTCAGGGCTATGTGGGCGTATCGACCTGGTGGTACATTGAGGAGCTGATGGGTGAGCACGCAGCAGATTACGTATTCCTTCCGGTTCTGGACGGCCCGGACGGCACACACAATGTAACGGTTCGTACCGGAGGCGGCACGAACAGCGGAAATCTTAATATCACAAGCGCATGTGAGAGTCCGGCGAACCTGCTGAAGTTCTTTGACCAGTGGTATGTTGGCGAAAATGTAATGCAGCTTCAGTACGGCCCGATCGGCACCTACTTCACCGAGCAGGATGAGAACGGCGTGTGGAAGAGTATCTCGGATGCGGAGAGCCAGGAGAAGTTCGGCAAGGGCGCAGGCGAGCTGAAGGGCGAGTATGAGGTTTACGGACCGAAGCTGATCCTCAGCGACTACTACCAGACTACATTTAAGATGGAAGACCGTGCGATCGAGCGTCTGACCGATCTGAATGATTACTGGATGCCGTTTGTAAGTGATACAACCACTTATCCGGTAGACTGCGTATTCACAAGCGACGAGCTTGAGACAATTGATTTCTATAAGGCAGACTTTGAGAATACTGTAGCAGAAAATGAAGGTCTCTGGATCAAGGAGGGCGGCCCGTCTGATGAAGAGTGGGAAGACTACCTCTCCAGCCTGACAGATGGATGCGGTATGGAAGAGCTTCTTGAGGTATATCAGGATGCATATGACCGCTATGTAGAGGCAGAGGAGTAAAGAGCAGCGAAAGGAAATTTTATGATTAGTCAGACACTGCGTGAGGCACGCAAATACGAAGAAGCATCGGAGAAGATGATTGAACAGGAGATGCGGCCGGAGTTTCATCTGAGTACCCGCGTCGGATGGATGAATGATCCAAATGGTTTTTCCTATTATAATGGTGAGTATCACATGTTTTACCAGTATCATCCTTATAGCTCGCATTGGGGTCCGATGCATTGGGGCCATGCGGTGAGCAGAGACCTTCTCCACTGGACTTACCTGCCTGCGGCGATTGCTCCGGATGAGGTATATGATACAGACGGCTGTTTTTCCGGGAGTGCGATTGAGCTTCCGGACGGGAGGCAGCTTCTGATGTACACCGGGGTATCGAAGCAGCGCCTGCAGGATGGTTCGTTTGGAGATGTCCAGGCGCAGTGTTTGGCAGTCGGAGATGGGATTGATTACGAAAAATACGAGCGGAACCCGGTGTTGGATGCAGCGGATTTGCCCGAGGGAGCGAGTGCGGCGGACTTTCGGGATCCGAAGATCTGGCGGAAAAAAGACGGAACGTATCAGTGCGTGGCGGGCAGTCGCCCGGCAGACGGCAGCGGCCAGATCCTTCTCTTTGAGAGCCCGGATGCATTCCACTGGAAGTTCAGGACTGTGCTTGCTTCCAATCGCAATCGGTTTGGCTTGATGTGGGAATGTCCGGATTTCTTTGAACTGGACGGCAAGCAGGTTCTGCTGACAAGTCCGCAGGATATGCTGCCGCAGGATTTTGAGTACCACAATGGAAATGGAACCTTATGTCTGATCGGAAGCTATGCGGAGGAGACAGCGGAGTTTACAGAAGAGCACAATCAGGCGATCGATTACGGGATTGATTTTTATGCACCGCAGACGGTGCTTGCACCCGACGGGCGCAGGATCATGATCGGCTGGATGCAGAACTGGGATACGAGTAATCTGCATTCGGCAAAGGAACGCGCCTGGTTCGGGCAGATGAGCCTGCCGCGGGAGCTCTCGATCAGAAATGGACGGCTGTATCAGCAGCCGGTGCGGGAACTTTTGCAGATGCGCTGCAATGAGGTGCGGCATGAGAACGTATCCTTCAGCGGCATTATCCGTCTGGACGGGATTAAGGGAAGAAGGATCGATATGGAGATCGAGCTTTTCCCGGGAGATGTGCAGGAGATTTACCGGAAGTTTGCGGTTCGCTTCGCGCAGAACGATACGTACCAGACCTCAGTCAGCTTCCGGCCGCATGAGTCGATTTTAAAGATCGACCGCAAATTTTCCGGTTCGCGCCGGGCAATTATCCATCAGCGGCGCAGCAAGGTGAATACAGTGAATGGAAAGCTGAAGCTGCGGCTGATTCTGGACCGGTTCAGCGCGGAGGTGTTTGTAAACGATGGAGAGCAGGCGTTGTCTGCGACGATCTATACGGAGCAGGAGGCAGAAGGAATCTCATTTTTCGCGGATGGACAGGTGCGGATGAATGTGGTGAAGTACGATCTGGTATAAAAAATTTGCGGGACGGCGTTATTATGTGAGGAAGTTGCAATGAAAAAGGGTAGAAAGCTGTTGCTGGCTGCACTGGCAGTTAGCATGATGGGAACTGCTGTGCCTGCGGCGGCACAGCAGGAAGAGGGGCTGCTGGCGTATCTTACGTTTGATGAAAATGGCGGTACGCTTGTGAAAGACAGTGCGGGAAAGCTGCCGGATGCGGAGGTAGCGTATCAGTTTACGCACGCCGTCTATATGGAAAGCCGGGATCCGCAGTGGCGTGCGTCCGGTGTGGAGGGCGGTTCACTGTTGTTTGACGGATGCTCGACCAGCGTTGCCTATGATCCGAAGGAGATCTGCGTGCAGGGTGACAGTTTTTCGGTGAGTGTCTGGGTGGCGCCGCGAGCATTTGAATGGGACGATCCAAACGCGGCAGAGAACGGCAATGAACATCTGACCGCACTCGTCAGCCAGTACAACAAAGAGAAAAAGCAGGGAATTCTGCTCGGATATCAGCGGTTTGGCAAGCTGTGCTTCCAGGTGGGAACCGGGGACTCCTGGTATACACTCTGGGGCGACGAGGGCAGACTCGAAAAGTACCAGTGGAATCTGGTTACAGCAGTGTTTGACGGAAAAAACGGCCGGATGGAGCTGTATCTGAACGGGGAGCTTGCCGGTTCGCTGGAGACGGAAGCTGGAGCCAGCATCTGCCCGGCAGAGCGCGAGAAACTCCTGATCGGCAAAAACTCCAGTGCTGAGCAGATTGCAGCAGGTACTTACAATATGTTCAGCGGCCTGATGGATGAGTTGAAGCTGTATGACTATGCACTTGGTGAGGAGGAGCTTGGATTCACAGAAGCGGAAGTGCCGGAGATTGATTTTGAGGATATCCGTCTGGAAAATATTCTGACGGAGGACATCTACAAGACGCAGTATCACGGCGGTCCGTATGAGCACTGGATGAATGAGCCGCACGCACCGCTCTATTATAATGGAATGTATCATCTTTTTTACCAGTGCAATCCGGTCGGCACCTACTGGCGCAATATTTGCTGGGGCCATCTGGTAAGCGAGGATATGGTGAACTGGAGACCGGTCAAAGAGGCGATTGCACCGACGGAACATACAGTCGTGCCGGATGGCGTCTGGTCGGGAGGTGCCACGACAGATGCAAATGGGGTTCCGCTTCTGTTTTTCACAGCTGGAAATGACAGCTTTGCAAAGGACGGGCTGATCTCGAATCAGAATATCGGCGTCGCTTACCCGGCAGACCTGACAGATCCGGAGCTGACGGACTGGGTCATCGGCGACACGCTTGCAATCCGCCAGGAGGAAGGGCAGGGTCGTGCCGGAGAATTCCGCGATCCTCATATCTGGAAGGAAGGGGATACCTGGTGCATGTTGATCTGTACCGGGAGTACGGAAAGTACCGGAGGAAGTGCGATTCTGTATGAGACAAAAACGCTGGAGCTTCAGGAGGACGGAACGGTGGAGATGGACTGGACGTATCTGGGACCGGTCTATGAGCTGGAAAATCCGCCGATTACATACGGGACGAGCTGGGAGCTTCCGATTCTGATGCCGCTTTCTAACGAGGCTGGTACTGTGACAAAATACATTTTCATGATTTCACCAGCGCCTGCGGGGGTCGGGGACAATAAAATTTACTATTTCCTCGGAGATTTTGATCCTGAGACCGGAAAATTCACCCCGGATCCGGAGTTTGATAATGATCCGGCGCTGCTTGACTACGGCAGCAACGTCTTTACCGGGCCGAGCGCATTTGTGGATCCGGTAAGCGGCGAGGTCTGCATGTTCAGTATCATGCAGGATCAGCGCAGCGGGGCGGAAGAAGGGGCTGCGGGCTGGGCGCACTGCGTAGGACTGGCAAGACGCCTCTGGCTGAACGACGATGGCACAGAGGTAAGGATGGATGTGCTGGATGCAGTGCACAGCCTGGAAGGAGCAGTTCTGCTGGACGAGAAGAATCTGACGCTTGCAGAGGCAAATGAGAAGCTCGCGGGAGTCCGGGGAGATCTGCTGTATGTGAAGGCGGTGCTTGCACCGGAGACAGCCACAGAGTTTGGCATTCAGATCAAAGCAGGCGTCTCCAGGGACAAGACGACGTACACGTATAATATGGAAAAGGGTACGATCATCGCAGCGACCAAAAACAGAGGCAGCGGCGCAAAGGGCAACAAGGTCTCCGGCCCGCTTACGCTGGAGGACGGCAGGCTGGTTATGGAGCTCTATATCGACCGCTCACTGGTAGAATCGTTCTTTAACAGCACCAAATCGATCAGCACGCGTTCCTACAGCGACTATGAATCGCAGGATATCGAACTGTTCTCTGAGGGAGATGTGCAGATAGAGGAGCTGTATGTGGCGGAGATGAATTCCATATATAAGTGATAGATGATACAACCTGAACCGGATAAAGCAGACCTCCAATGTGTCATTACAGATCAGTACAGCCGTCCACTACCTGGAAAAGTACGTCCAGAGGTCTTCTGAGATATTCGTACTTGTCGACTTATATAGGATCACCGATGAAAGGCAGAGGGTGTCGCAAAGCTGTTGAAAGCTGCAAGCTATGGCATATAGACCACTGGTCAGATACCATGCGCTGCATCTTGACTGCAGTTTGTGCCGCCCTCTGTTTTGTATATTCAAGGAGATCGGACATGCTTTTCAGCCGAGTTGCCTAACCTGGATAAACCGGAACCCCAATTTTGCCATTTTGCGCAAGATTTCATCTATATTTAAACTGTAAGTGTGATCAGCTTATGGGTTACTGAGGATGTTGCAAAATACTCCAGGACTACAATCTCTGGTAGTTTAACCGAGTGGTTATATATCATAGGATGTGGATTTCGGCAGTTTTGCAACACCCTCTATAACACGCTTCGCGATGCACACAAAATGCGTGAAACACGCATTTTGGCGCGGCTACCCTCGGGATTTTCGTGCAGAATGCACGAAAACGCCTTGCGGGACAGTGGGGCGTGAGCAGTAATGCTTATGGCGCTGCACGGTTATTCCAGAGGAAATATTAGATGACGGTGAGAAAAATTCGTGGTATGATGGGGTAGAGCACGAAGAAAAGAGCTGCAATATCGGAGAAGACAAAATGAAAATAACTTACCACAATTTATGCATTAGAGATGCCGGAGAAAGCGATTGCGGACAGCTTGCAGCCTGGTGGAATGATGGAAGCGTTATGGCGCACGCAGGTTTTCCCAACGGTCTTGGCACAACGGCGGAAGAGATCAATGCGCAGATAGCGAATGACAGCGATGATACCAGGAGACGCCTGATAATCGAATGCGAGGGAAGATCGATCGGTGAGATGAGTTTCTATATCTACGAAGGGAAAAAGGCCGAGATCGGGATCAAAATCTGCAATGCACAATATCAGGAGAAAGGGCTTGGCCGAATTCTGTTAAGTATGCTGATCGAGGAATTGTTCCGCATGGGAAATGAGCTGGTCTTCTTAGACACCAATCTGAAAAATACACGGGCCCAGCATGTTTATGAGCTATTGGGATTCAAGAAGGTTGCGGTATATGAAAACTCGTGGAAAAACCAGCTGGGGGAACTGCAGTCCTCGGTGGCTTATGAACTGAAAGCATCGGATTTTTGCAATGCGAAGGGAAATGAACAGCGAGGTATTTGATTGGAATTCACATATCTGAAACAGGGCGCCAACAAAGATTGAATGGAGAACATTTATATGAATGAAGGAATACAAATCCAGGAAGAGCGGATTACTGCAGAGGAGTATATTAACTTTTTAAAAAGGACGGACCTGGGGAGCCAATATCCAAAAGAACGGTTCGAGGAAAGAATAGCGAAACTGGTAAACAATGTTACGATCAGCCTGATTGCAAGAAATGAGGCTGGGTTAGTCGTTGGCGTTTTATTTGGTCTGACCGATTATGTATACTGGCTCTATGTCACAGATTTGGGAGTCGCCAGAGAGTATGAAGGACAAGGGATTGGAAGGCAGCTTATGAAAACCGCGCATGATAAGGCGGGCGGAGAAAAGGATATTGCGGTGTACCTGATTGCAAATGAGAATGCCGTTCCATTTTATGAAAAACTTGGCATGAAAAAAGCAGAGGATGTCATGCAGTATAACCATATTGAATGGACAGAATTTACGGTGCAGTAGAAAAGAAGATTGCACAGACAGCAAGAGGTATGGATGCCGGAAGGAGGGCGGGAGCTTACCTGGCGTATAACATTGACCGAAGGTCTGTGTATATTCCGAATGAAGAGGTGCGGAGCGGAATGGAGAATTGCTGAGAGAGTCTAAGAAACAATTCGAAAATGAAATAATGGTCAGGAGGGTGTTGCAAAATGCAGTTAGGACACAAGCTCAGGTACTTGGCCGGGTGGACATGTACCATAACTTGTAGTTTTCTGCTATTTTGCGACGCCCTCTTTTTGCGGGAAGGTTACTGTTTACGGCTATTCTGGCCGCGAAAAATAACACGCTTTGCGATGCACACAAAATGCGTGAAGCACGCATTTTGGCGCTGCTTCCCTCGGGATTTTCGTGCATTCTGCACGAAAGTGCCTCGCGGGACAGTGGCGGCGTGAATAGTAACGTGGAAAGTTCTATGGGGCAGACTTTTTCTCGGGAAATTTTGTAAAAAGCTGTAACAGATTTCCGAATGCGATCTCCTATTTACAGGAGGTGGAAATTATGGCTTATATTGAAGTGAATAATGTATCTAAAGTTTATCCCGGAGGGCCGGAGCCGGTAAGGGCGTTGGCAGGTATCTCCATGACGTTAGAGAAGGGGGAATTCATTGCGGTGACTGGTCCCTCTGGCTGCGGCAAATCCACGCTGCTGCATACGATTGGCGGCTTAAGTGAGCCGACATCGGGAACTATTTTGTTTCGTGGGGAACCGCTGTATCCGAGAAGCAAATCAGAGCTGGCGGTATTTCGCAGAAGAGAGGTGGGAATTGTATACCAATTCTTTAATCTTGTTCCTTATCCTATACAAAGCGACATACATGGTCAACAGCAATGTCTGAAAAACCATATGTCTCTGCTTTTGTCATTTTTCCGTTGCAGATATCCTCCACGATGTTCAGAAGCTCTGCACCCATCTCCTGGTAGTTTTTTTCCCCGCGGATAATTGCAGAGAGATCTACATCCATATTGTCCTCCATTTTGTTGTATGTAACCTCGTTGGCGGTGACTTTCAGCACTGGAACGATGGCATTTCCGGTTGGCGTTCCTCTGCCGGTGGTAAAGATTACGAGCTGGCAGCCGCTTGCCACCATGGAGGTGATGGAAGAAATGTCATATCCTGCAGTATCCATGATGAGAGCGCCGGTTTTGGTCGGTCTGGCAGCCTGCTCCAGAACCTCGACGATTGGGCGGGTACCACCCTTGCGGATGCAGCCAAGGCTCTTTTCATCAAGGGTTGAAAGGCCGCCCGTCTTGTTGCCAGGAGTTGGTTGACCGATCCGGCAGTCCTGACCGGCCGCTTTTAGGTGTTCCTCGTAAGCTCTGCATATTTCAACAATTTCATTATGGATTTTTGGGGTGGCTGCCCGCTTTGCTACGATGTGTTCCCCACCGATCCATTCGATTGATTCACTCATCATGGCAGTTGCGCCGAGATCGACAAGTCGGTCGCTCAGCTCACCGACAGCTGGGTTGGATGCGATACCGGAGGTGGCGTCGGAACCGCCGCATTCAATGCCCATAAACAATTCAGAGATATCAAACAGCTCCTTTGGCTGCATTGCAGCCTGCGCTGCCATGTCTCTGGCTGCTCGCACTGCTTTTTCGATGGTTTTCAGAGTGCCTCCTTCATCCTGGATGCCGAAAGATACTACGGGCTTCGAGGTTATTGCCTGAATCTTCTCACGCAGCTCCTTGTGGCCGACGGTTTCACAGCCGAGTCCGATGATCACGACGCCGTAGACATTCGGATTGCATGCAAAACCGGTCAGTACCTTCTGGGACATCGCGGTGTTGGCTGCCACATCAGAGCAACCGGTATTGAATACGATATTGACGGCGCCGCGGATTTGGCTGGCTACGATTCGGGCGCTCTCACTGCCGCAGGCACAGGAAGGAAGGATCAGTACGTGATTGCGGATACCTGGTCTGCCCTCTGCTCTCCGGTACCCCCGGAATTTCATGCCGGAATCAGTCTTTACTGTCTCAGGTACAGCGTCGGCATCGGAAGTGGCAGCTACCGCGACGAACTCGCTGTCGTAATCTCTGGGAACGCTGTAAATATTATTGTGGGAGATCCAGCAGCCCCTGGAGACAGGCTGGGTGGTTCTTCCGATCCGTTCCCCGTATTTGATGATGTCCTCACCCTCTTTGAAATCTTCCAGTGCGATTTTGTGGCAGTACGGGATGGTTTCTTTGGCATCTATCGTGCAGAACTTGTCGCCTCTGCGGTAAATTACCTGTTCTCCGGCAGGAACCTCTTTTACGCAGGTTACGACATTGTCTTTCGTGTCCATCAATAATGCATTGATATTCATTACAATATTCCTCCTGTTTCTCCTGTTTTAACGATGGAAGTTCTTTGTTCACTATAACTTGACTGTAACACGGCTGGATTATATAATCAATTTTATAATATTTATATTATCATAAATTGAATTTATATAATAGGAAGGAATGATTACCATGAAGCCGGAAATGACTTATATCTATACGATATATGAGGAAGGAAGCTTTTCGAAGGCGGCAGAGAAGCTGTTTATGACACAGCCGGCATTGAGCATTTCCATACAGAAGATGGAACAGTCCATCGGGATGCCGTTGTTTGATCGCAGTCATCGTCCTCTGCAGCTGACCGATGCAGGGAAGATCTATATGAATACGATCAAAAAAATGATGCTGCTGGAACGGGAGCAGGAGCAAAAGCTGAATGATATCCGGAATCTGGTGACTGGTACGATTCGTTTGGGTGGTTCTCATTACCTGAATGCGTATATTCTGCCGCATGTGCTTGCAGGCTTTGTCAGGGAATATCCAGGTATACAACTGGAGATTGTGGAGGAGGGATCCAACATACTGTCGTCAATGCTGGCAGATCAGAGGCTGGATCTCACCTTTAGCTGTAATCCGACATTTATGAAGGACTTTGAACGGTATGAGATGTTTGGGGATCATATCCTGCTGGGAGTTCCAGCTGGACACGAGATTAACGAGAGGTATCGGAAGCAGGCGCTGTCAGCGAAGGAGGTGGCTTCCGGGAGGCATCTGGCGGAAGATTGTTCGATGGTCAGCCTTTCGGCTTTTGCCGGACTGGATTATATTCTTCTGACAAAAGGAAATAACCTGTATGACCGTGCATTTGAAATGTTCCATGAAGCAGGATTCGAGCCAAAGGTGAAGCTGAGCCTCTCGCAGCTGGTAACTGCTTATCGGCTGGCTGCTGCCAATATGGCAGCTACGTTTGTCTGTGACCGGTTGGTTCGAGCGGGTGATGATTCCATGGTGTTTTATAAATTAGAGAGCCTGTGCACAACGCGCACGTTTTATGCCCTGCTGCCGAACAGGGAATACACCTCGAAGGCAGTGAAAATGTTTATTCAATATATGGCCATCAATGTATAAATCGAATCAGGCTGCTGGACAAGGTTGACTGTTTCTTTACGGCAAGGGAGTGGACACTGCCCAACGCAAAGTTAGTTGATGGAGGTAAGAAGCAGAGAGAAACTCCAGTTACCTGGAGTGCAATGTGAAGTGCTGTGTGCGGGGCAGATGTTCAAGGGTATTAGAAATGTTAAAGTCTGCTCCAATACGTCCTACATATCTTGAGAATGTTATACTTAATAAGATGCTGAATAAATTATCATTGAAATTGTTCCTTAATCATGGTAGACTGTATTTGGGTGTCACCAGGATGGTAGGTGGCTGGCCCTCTTCGGAGGGACTGTGACCCTCCGTTTACATAGAAACCCGCAAGGGAATCTGAGAAAGGAGGGCATGGCTATGTTGACGATTGAAGGATTGGTTGCGGTGATCAGCCTTGTGCTGACAGCGTTCGGTCTCGGATACGCCATCGGACGCGATGATAGAGAAAAGACACAGAAATAGCCGCCTCGGTCCAGTAAGCTGAGCGGCTATTTCTGCCAAAACAAATATTGGGCTGGCCATCTATCGATGGCACCTTTTTCTACCCATACTATAGCATCAATTTCAGTGTATTTCAAGATGAAAATATTTTTGTCTATAATGGTTATTGTTCACGGGCATTTATGGCCGCGACAGATCCGAAGCGGTTTGCTTGTGAAGAGATGGCGTGGACAGTAACTGCAGGGAGGAGGGAGCGCGCATGGAATTTCGCAAAATGCAGTATTTTGAGTCGGTTGCGCGGCTGAGCAATTTTACAAAGGCGGCGGAAGAGCTGCATGTCGCTCAGCCAACGATCACGACCGCGATTAAGCGTATGGAGGAGGAGTTGGGAGTTCCGCTCCTTGTCCGGGACAAGCGGAATGTTGTGCTGACATATGAAGGAGAGATTTTTCTGGAGAAAGTGCGTGATATTCTCTCACGGATTGACCGTGCGGTGGCCGATATGCAGGCGATTGCGAATGGGCGTGAATGGGCGGTAAACATCGGGATTGTTCCAATCTCCGGGAGCAGGCTCCTCGCGGTACTGTACCGAGGCTTCTCGGAAAAATATCCACAGGTGCGCTACAAGATTCTGGAGCTTGGCAGTTACGGGATTATGGACGCGATTGACGCGGGAGAGATGGACATCGGGTTTCTCGTGCTGCGTGATGAGACGCCTGAGAGGTATGAGGTCTGCCGTGTGCGCAAATCGGAGCTGAAAATTCTGATGCATATTGAGAATCCTCTCGCCTGCAGGGAACGGATTTCCATAGAGGATTTGCGCGATCAGAAGCTGATCTATTTTCCGAAGCATTCCTTTGTTCGGCAGAAGATGGATGCCGAGTTTGAGCGCTGCGGGATCCAGCCGAACATTCTGGCGGAGCCGATACAGATGGTAGCTGTCTACAATCTGGTACAGCGCAATGTCGGAGTTTCCTTTGCCGTGGGTGACGACTACGATGCACTGATCAAATCAGAGGATCTTGTCGCGATTCCACTTGAGGAGCCAATCTACTGTGAGATGGGCTTTATCTGGAAAAAGGGCGGCCAGCTCAATCAGGCCGCGCGCAAGTGTCTGAAGTATGCGATGGAGCATGCGGAGGAGGTGTGAGTAGGCAAGGCTGTTTGCTGATCATGCGAAATCATGGGGAATTGACACTGATGATTAATAATGTCTGGGTGGAAAGTCTGAGACCGGAAAATAGGCAGATGAATAAATAACAGAAATGAAGAACCCTCTGCGGTGGAAACACTGCAGAGGGTTTTTATTCCCGCGAGCAACGAGCCAAGTAGCC
>DKWE01000125.1:16677-31061 GCA_002491565.1 Lachnospiraceae bacterium UBA7160
TTCCCGCGAGCAACGAGCCAAGTAGCCGTACTTGCATGGATATTTGGCGGTACTGTGTGTGGGTGGTACACGTTTAGTACCGACTGGAGCGCAGACCAAATACCATGTTGCTTGCAGCGGAGCATTTGATTCTAAAGTAAACTTGCAATAAAATCACGAAAAGAATTACGTCCGGAAATAAATTTCTGTTAAATTCCAAGGGAGATAATAATAGACGAAAGCTATCAACTAATAAAAATGCAATATTTCACAAAAACATGAGAGCTTGCTATAGTGAAATCATACAAAACACCGGAAACAACATTGCAGATGCAGGCTTACAGAGGATCTGAGCGACAGAGTTTTTCAGGGAATGTATACGTCCGTTTCAGAGCTGGTGGTTAGTACAGGCAGCTGTAGGATGTTGTGCCAGCACAGGAAAGGAGAAGAATGAATGGGTGAGATACCGACGAGAGAAGAGATGATCCGTATGGTAGCGGAGACGAGAAAGCATGTGACATCTGCCACGGTTACGCCGGAAGAGATGAATGAGTTTCCGGCAGAGGTGAAGAAGATGCTGATCCCGACGCGAGAGGGTGATTCGGAAACATATCTGACTTCTATGGAGGAGTCTGGGGACTGCTCTCCGCTGGTGATTAATTTCCACGGGGGAGGATTCATCCGGAGCAGAACAGAGAGCGACGAGCTGTTCTGCCGCAGGATGACACGCGCGCTGAAATGCCGTGTGCTGGATGTCGACTACCGTGTCGCGCCGGAGTATCCGTTCCCGGCAGGACTGCATGAGAGTTATGATGTGACGGTCTGGGCGTGGGAACACGCAAGAGAGCTGTATATCGATCCGGATAAGATTATCCTGATGGGACACAGTGCCGGGGGCAACTTTGTCGTTGGCATCAGCATGATGCTGAAGGAGAACGGAAAATTTCGGCCACTTGGCGTCGTTTCCGACTATCCGCCGATGGATCTTGTAACCGATCCGGGCGACAAGGTGCAGCGGGGAACTGTGATTCCGGTGGAGCGCGCACGGCTTTATAATCTGTATTACTGCGACAAAGAGCAGCTGGGCAGTCCGTATGCATCCCCGCTGTTTGCAAAGGATGAGATGCTGGCGGGCTTCCCGAAGTCGCTGTTTATCACGGCAGGGGAGGATACGCTCTGCACGGAAACGGAGCAGTTCGCGCTCCGGCTTGCGCAGCTCGGCAATGAGGTGACTCTGAAACGGTTCCAGGGGGTGGGGCATGCATTTACGATCTATCGCAGACCGGGGTACGAGGAGGCAAATGAACTGATATTTCGTTTCGTGAGAAATCTGCTATGAGTGTGCGAAGCGGGCTTTGACTAGAAAAGGGGGATATGAGAATGAACCAGTTGACGATTTGTCTGATTATCTGCGCGCTGACCGTGTTCAGCTATGCGTGGGGAAAAATAAAAATGGGAACGACTGCAATGCTGAGCATGGTAGCGTTCGTAATTACCGGATGTATCGATCCGGCGACAGCAGTAGGAAATTTTGCAAATACAAATGCGGTAATGATGCTTTCTATGTTCGTGGTGGCGGCGGGTTTCAACCGCACACAGTTTGTGAAGAACTGCGCGGCGAGTGTGAACAAGATCGCGAAGGGCTCACTCACGATGGTGATGTGTGGCTATGTGCTGATCACAGTGATCCTCTGCCAGTTTATTCAGAGCTCGATGGTGGTCTTTGGAATTATGGCTCCGATGCTTGCAGCAAGCTGCGAGGAGCTGCACGTAAAACCATCTAAGGTTATGTTTCCGCTGATGATCGTCTGCATCGCGACGATCTCGGTGCTTCCGCTTGGCAGCGGTGCGACGCAGTTTGCGGAGCTGAACGGTTATCTGGAGGCAAATGCATACACGACGTATCAGGTCGCTCTGACGGATCCGATGAAGGCGAGACTGCCGATGCTGATTCTCATTGCTGCTTATGCGATCTTTCTCGGACCACGTTTTGCGCCGGAGCATCCAGTGGTGGAGACAACAGAAGTTAAGTCGAAAAAAGATAATAAGGCGGCATTAAAGCCGTTCCAGGAGCGGGCAGGCTACCTTATCTTTATTCTTGTGACGCTCGGACTGATTTTTCAGAAGTTTCTTGGCATGCCGACCTGGGTGATCTGCCTGGCTGGCGCGGTTGCGATGGTAGTAACCGGTGTCCTTTCTGAACAGGAAGCGGTAGAGTCGATTCCGTGGTGGATGGGCTTCCTCTTCATTGGTTCCCTGACCATGGGCGGCGCGTTGACGCAGACGGGCGCTGGCGAGGCAGTCGGAAATGTGCTGGCAAATGTGATTGGAAGCCTTGGCAACCGTTATCTGATCGGACTGCTGTTCTTTATTGTGCCGTTCCTGTTGACGCAGGTCATGATGAACCGCTCTGTGATTACAATTTTCGTGCCGATTGCAGTTCTTGCATGTAAGGCGATGGATGCAAACCCGGTTGGCGTCATGATTCTGGTGCAGTCTGCGTGCCTGAGTTCCTTCATGACTCCGATGGCGACACCGGCGGTGCCGATGGCGATGGCTTCGGGCGGCTATGATCTTAAGATGTTGATGAAGCAGTCGATCCTTCCGGCGATTCTGCTCTGCATTGTCAGTGTGTTCTGGATCATGACGGTATTTCCGTTCTAAATGGAAAAAGGAGGAAAAAGTGATGGACTACGGAAAAGAATCTTTGAAACTGCATTATAATCTGAAGGGAAAAATAGAGATCATATCCCGCGCGGCGGTGGACAGCAAGGAGGCGCTTGCACTTGCCTACACACCGGGCGTTGCGGCTCCGTGTCTTGAGATTCAGAAGGATGTAAATAAAAGCTTTGAGCTGACACGCCGCTGGAATACGGTGGCAGTCGTGACAGACGGCACAGCTGTGCTTGGTCTTGGGGATATTGGGCCGGAGGCCGGCATGCCGGTCATGGAAGGAAAATGTGTGCTGTTCAAGGAATTTGGCGGTGTGGATGCGATTCCGCTCTGTGTGCGCAGTAAAGATGTGGAGGATATTGTGAACACCGTCCGGCTGTTGGCAGGCAGCTTCGGCGGAGTGAATCTGGAGGATATCTCCGCCCCGCGTTGCTTTGAGATTGAGAAACGATTAAAGGAGTGCTGTGACATTCCGATTTTCCACGATGACCAGCACGGTACTGCAGTGATCACACTGGCGGGAATTATCAACGCGCTGAAGCTTGTCGGCAAGAAGTTGGAGGAGGTAAAGATCGTGACCTCCGGCGCCGGCGCTGCGGGAATCGCGATCATCCGGCTGCTGATGTCGATGGGGCTTCGAAATGTCATCATGACTGACCGGCGCGGCGCGATCTATGAGGGGCGTGAGGGGCTGAACCCGATCAAGGAGGAGATGGCGAAGATCACAAATTTCAGCCATGAAGCAGGAACACTGGCAGAGGTGCTCAAAGGGGCAGATGTGTTTATCGGAGTATCCGGTCCTGGCACTTTGACGGCGGATATGGTGAGCACGATGGCGAAGGATCCAATCATCTTTGCCTGCGCGAACCCGACTCCGGAGATTTTCCCGGAGGAGGCAAGGGCGGCCGGTGCGGCCGTTGTATCGACAGGGCGCTCGGATTATCCGAACCAGGTTAACAACGTACTCTGCTTTCCGGGGATTTTCCGGGGCGCACTGGATGTGCGTGCAACGGATATCAACGCGGAGATGAAAATGGCGGCAGCGTATGCGATTGCCGGTCTGGTGAGCGATGAAGAGCTGAATGCAGACTATATCCTCCCGGCAGCTTTCGACCCGCGTGTGAAGGACGCGGTGGCAAAGGCGGTGGCAGAGGCGGCCAGAAAGAGCGGCGTCGCGCGGATCTGAGAAACTACAGGAAAATAAACAGAGGTTCAAGGGACATGCTTATGGGAAAAGCATGTCCTTTGCATTTTGTTTTGGTTGTAAGCTAAGTTATTGGATCGGCTTCTCTCTAAGGGATCAAATACAACTGAGCAGAATGAAGTTTTGCGCAGCTTTGAAAATATTATGAATGGACAGATTGTTCAGCGTGATAGGAAGTTCTATTTGAAAAATAGAGGGGAAGGGGAATTTGAGATGGGACTGGTATCAGATGGCTATCGCAAATTGTCCATGATTATCTATATGATTCTGTCCGGAAGTCTAAACAAAGATGCAATTCTTTTCTGGATGAGCCGGAGACCAATATGAATCCGAAAATGATTCGTCCGATTGTACAGGCGCTTACCGTTCTTGCAAAAATAGGAGTACAGATTTTTGTCACAACACATGATTATTTCGTACAGCAGGAATTTTTGTTTGTCGCAGTTTTTTTGGCAAATCGTTCATTTATAAGCTTGACGAAACAGAATGCTATGAATATAATTAATGTTATATAACAAATGTTATGAAACGGGAGGGAGCAATCATGCCGCCGAGGGCAAAAATTACAAAAGAGATGGTAATAGACGCAGCGTTTGAGGTTGCAAGGGCAGAGGGAGGAGAAACTATCAATGCACGGACTGTTTCGCAAAAGCTCGGCTGCTCTACTCAGCCGGTGATGTACCATTTTGCAAAGATTGAGGATCTGAAGAAAGCAACTTATGAAAAAGTGGGATGGTTTCACACAGAATACCTGATGAAGGGCCATTCGCAGCAAACTGTCATGCTTGGGATCGGGCTGAATTATATCCGTTTTGCTGTGGAGGAACCGAACCTGTTCCGTTTCCTGTTTCAGTCGGGGTTTGCAGCGGAAAATAGTCTGCTGGAAATGATAGATTCCAGGGAACTGGAGCCTGTTATTTCTGCAATGCAGGAAGCAATGGGTTTCGATCTGAAGCAGAAAAAAGAGATTTTTGTAACGCTTGCGATGTTTGCCCATGGATATGCTAGCCTCATCGCAAATAACGGGTTGGAATTTGACGAACGTGTCGTGGCAGTGCATCTGGAGCGCGTCTATCGCGGGGCAGTTTTAGGAAACGCTGATTAAAGCGTTTCCCGCACCGTCACCAGTTGGCGCAGCTTGTATCAAGGGAGGCTTCTAGGTGTGAAGGGCGAAAGTCAACGAACGGGTTTCATAATCCTATCGGTGCTTTTTGCAGAAAGGCGGATAATAAGTATGAAGAAATTATATGAGAAAAATGAACTGAGCTTTTCACTGGTGTGGATCATTGCATATGTTGTCTTGTTTAGCATGGCAGATAGTTTCTCGGGTGATCTGGGAATAGAAAAAATAATTACGGCCCCAGTGAGCGTATGCTTTTCCCTGGTTCTTTTCGTCTGGATCAGCCGGAACAGCCTGCTGGAAAAATATGGATTGTGTCCATTTAAGGGAGAGTGGAAGTGTTATTTATATTTTATACCGCTTCTCCTGATCATGACCACAAATTTGTGGAATGGTGTAGCCGTGAATTGTTCTGCTGCAGAAGTTGTACTGCATATTTTGAGTATGCTGTGTGTGGGATTTATCGAGGAAGTGATTTTCCGGGGGCTTCTTTTTAAGGCAATCTGTAAAAGTAGTGTGAAGCAGGCGATTCTGATTTCCAGTATTACGTTTGGCATTGGTCATATTGTGAATTTGCTGAACGGAGCAGATGTTTTGCCTACTCTGCTGCAGATTTGTTATGCGACGGCAATTGGTTTCCTGTTTACCATTATTTTCTACAAAGGAAAAAGTCTTTTGCCGTGCATTGTTACACATAGCGTGGTTAATTCCCTGAGCATTTTTTCTGTCCAGAGCTCGCAGACATTTAGGATAGCTGTTGCTGCGGCACTATGCGTGGTTTCTGCCAGGTATGCGATTTGGATTTTGAAAAAGGCTGAAAACCATATATCTTGAATCAAACAATTAAAAAACATCATGGAAGTTGTCTCTTAGTGATGATATGCTGTTATTAGGTGCCACCAGAATGGTAGGTGGCTAGCTCTTTCCGGACTGCGTTCCTCCGTTTAGCTGGAAACCCACAAGGGAATCCGGGAGAGGAATGCATGGCTACGTTGATGAGGGAAGGGCTGGTTGCGGTGATCAGCCTTGTGCTGACCGTGTTCGGTCTCGGATAAGTCATCACAGGTGAAAATACATTTCTTTCGAAAAATGCTTCTATTTTGTCAGTGTTTCATCAGCTCTGTACGGCAAGTGTAGATTGGATTTATGGGCAGATAGAAAAAGGACTGGCAATTTTATGGAAGAAAGGCTAAAATATAGGAGATGGCAGAGCAGGGAAAAGCCAGAATGATGAAGATCAAAGTATAGGGCATATCATAAGGGAAGGAGACGGACGAAAATGTCAGAAACATTAAAGGTATTGGAGACAAGAAGAAGCTGCCGCGCGTACAAGCCGGAGTTGATCGAGGAGGAGAAACTGCAGGCGATTATCAAGGCCGGAACTTACGCAGCTACTGGTATGGGAAAGCAGTCCCCGATTATCATTGCAGTGACCAATAAGGCGATGAGGGACAGACTTTCTGCCATGAATGCAAAGGTGATGGGACAGGGAGAAGGCTTTGATCCATTCTATGGAGCGCCGGAGCTTCTGATTGTTCTTGCAAATAAGGATGTACCGACCTGTGTCTATGACGGCAGCCTGGTAATGGGCAACCTGATGAATGCGGCGGCAGACCTCGGGGTTGCCAGCTGCTGGATTCACAGAGCGAAGGAAGAGTTCGAGTCGGAAGAGGGCAAGGAGATCCTGAAGAGTCTTGGCATCGAGGGCAATTATGAAGGCATCGGTCATCTGATTCTCGGCTATGCAGCAGCGCCGTCGAGGGATGCCGCACCGAGAAAAGATGATTATGTCTACTATATCCGGTAATCAGCATGAGACTTCGAAATGTTTTGATTGTGGCGGAGGATATTGAGAAAGCAAAGGAATTCTACCACGATCTGTTCGGATTAAATGTAGTAAGAGACTTCGGAGAGAATGTCATACTGTCCGAAGGCCTGGTGTTGCAGGAGCGAAAGACCTGGGAGCGGCTCATAAATGCTTCCACAGTAGTCGGGAATGCATCGGAGCTGTTTTTTGAGGTGTGCAGCTTTGACACATTTGTGCAGAAGGTGCGGGAGAAGCAGGCAACGGTAGTGGCAGAGCCAGCGGAAAATTCCTGGGGCAGGCGTGTGATCCGACTCAAAGATCCTGACGGGCATCTGATCGAGGTAGCGGAGAGATAGCTGCAGGACTGGAGGAAAGCGCATGGTAATTTCAGCGATAATTATACTACAAGTATAATGACAGCGAAAGAAAGATGTGATACAGTACGATAGAGGAAGCAAAAGCGGGTTCAGAAGAGACGGATCCGGGAAAGGAAAAGTGATGATGTTTACAGTTGTTCGCGTAAGCTATTTATATCTGGAAACCATAAAAAGGGCGGCGTTCGATGGGAAAGAGCGAAGCCTTGATTTTGCGTGCCAGGATAAGATAAGACTTGTGCGGGGAACTGTGGAAAGGTATGCCGGCCTGCCGGGATAAAGACAGGTGCGGACAACTGGATACATAGACTTTCAGAAGCGCTTATCCTGTGTAAAGGCACATGGTAGGCGCTTTTTATTGAGGACAGTGACAGTATGCACCTGTGGCAAAATTGGCAGACGCAGTGGATTTAAGCTCCGCTGCCCATAGGACATGAGGGTTCAAATCCCTCCAGGTGTACTTGTGTGCTTAGGTGCTTTTAGTCCCGGTTTACTGAGGCAGGGAGGATGCAGAAATGGACTTGATTGAGATTAAGGGAAAGGTAAATACGGCCCTCTGCTACGCAAGAGTAGCAGAGGAGGAAGCGATCGAACAGATCAGGCGTATGTGTGATTATCCGATGACAGAAGGAGCAAAGATTCGCATTATGCCGGATGTTCACGCCGGGAAGGGATGCACGATTGGAACTACCATGACGATTGTGGATAAGGCTGTCCCCAATGTGGTCGGTGTGGATATCGGCTGCGGCATGTATACGGTAAATCTTGGCAGGACTGAGATTGACTTTGAGAAGGTGGACGAGGCTGCGCACTTTATTCCGTCCGGGATGAATGTATGGGAAGGACGCCAAGAGCGATTTGACCTGACAGGGCTTGCGTGTTACCGGGAACTGAAGGATGCGAAGCGATTGGAACGGTCACTCGGGACACTGGGCGGCGGCAATCACTTTATCGAAATCGATGAGGCGACGGACGGAACTAGATACCTGATCATCCATTCGGGAAGCCGGAACCTTGGCAAGCAGGTCGCGGAGTTTTATCAGAAGCTTGCGATCAATCTGAACCGGGGATATGGTGAGTATCTCAAGAAGCGTAACGAGATTATCCGAACCTACAAGGAGCAGGGACGCAGAAAGGAAATAGAGGTGGCATTAAAGCAGCTCCACTGGCAGGCGTATGAGCGCGAACCAGGTATGCCGGAGGATCTTTGCTATCTGTCCGGGGAATATCTGGGCCAGTACCTTCATGATGTAGAGATATGCCAGGCATTTGCAAGGCGGAGCAGAGAGAAGATGGCTGAGATTATCCTGGAGAGAACGGGCATGACCGGAGGCGAGGCATTTCATACCATTCACAATTATATCGATACCGATGAAATGATTCTGCGAAAGGGAGCCATTGCAGCTCATCGTGGAGAGAAAGTACTGATTCCAATCAATATGCGGGACGGAAGCATTCTTGCAATCGGAAAGGGAAATCCGGAGTGGAACAATTCTGCACCGCATGGCGCGGGAAGGCTGATGTCCCGAACAAGGGCAAAAGAGAGCCTTAGTATGGACGAGTACAGAGAAACGATGAAGGGGATATATTCGACTTCTATCAATGAGAATACGCTGGACGAGGCGCCAATGGCGTACAAGTCTCTGGAGGATATTATCGATGTGATCCGGGAGTCCGTTGATATCATAGATGTGATGAAGCCGATTTATAATTTTAAAGCTTCTGATTGAGGCGGGGGAACAGCTTCCTCTGTCTGCAGAAGCGGAAATGGAGGAAAAATGTTGATATTACCTGCCATCAATATGGCGGCAACAGGCAGAAATATTATGAAGCTCAGAAAGGCGGCAGGTCTTTCAGTAAAGGATCTGCAGGATATCTTCGGATTTACAACGCCTCAGGCAATTTACAAGTGGCAGCACGGGACAGCACTGCCTGCAGTTGACAATCTGGTTGTGTTATCGGCAGTGTTTGGGGTTCCCATGGATGCGATTATTGTAGTCGAAGCAGACGGGAGCACGCAGATGAGCGCGTGACGCGGCAGATGCTCATCACAGCCCTTCTGACTGCGGGCAATAATACACATTACGATGGGGACTCTGCCAGTCTCGGCATGGATTTCAACTAAGAGATGGCCGTCTGCACAACCCCACAATCAGATTTAAACAGATTGCCAGAAGGCAGCAGGAGGGTAGGTTTGATAGTTGAAAAAGCATTTGACAAATAGCAAAAAGGTCTTTATAATGCGTTTAACAAGACAGCCGGAAGGTGAATGCATCTCACCCACTCTGGCGAAAATAACTAGCTAAGAAATAGGCCGTTTACTTTCTCAGGGTAGGACGGCCTATTTCTTATGCGTATAGTTCAGAATGGCAACGCTCAGAATTGCAATGTTCACGATCAGGCTTAATTCTTCGTATGTACTCATAAGGCACCACCCCTCTCCGACAAGACTCAGAGTGGGCGGAAGCACGTCCCCCGGCTGCCCAGGTAAGCATATTATATTGTCAGGGTGCAGACTGCCCGGTTAAAAGAACAGTTTGACAAATCCGATTTATAAATCATTATAAACAACTCACAAACCATATATAGATACAGTAACATAAATGCGATGCTTCGTCAGTACATTTCTGGTGGTCTGTGGCTAGTTTGTGTGGAGGGGAAGTGAGCAGCAACGATTGCTGCAATAGAGATACTTCCCGGCCAAGTTGGCTAAACTGTAACCAGACATATAAACAGCTGTAAATTTACACTCTGATAATGCTTGACTTTGCAATTTTTAAGTATTATAGTTAATAATACAAATAATACTTAAAGGAGGGATGCCAGATGATCATTCGTCTGGATACAACCAGCTCGGTGCCGATCTATGTCCAGCTGCGCAACCAGATCGTGACTGGGATCGGGCGCGGGGAGCTGCGCGAGGGGGAGCGGCTACCAACAGTCCGCCAGCTGGCTGCGGAAGCAGGGGTGAATACGATGACGGTGAATAAGACATATCAGATTCTGCGGGCGGAGGGATTTATCGAGATCGACCGCCGCAATGGCGCAACTGTTCGCCCGGTCCGGGATGCGGCCGGTCAGTACCGGGAAAAGCTGGAGGCAGAGCTGGAGCTGCTGAGCGCGGAGGCTAGCCTGAAGGGAATGGAGAAGGACGAATTCCTGAAGCTGTGCGACCAGATTTTTGGCAGGATGCAGCGTGGATATGAGCCGGATACCTCCTGCGGAGTGTGATCCGGAGCAGCAGCTTGCGCATACCATGCACATATCGCGAAAAGTGGCCGGCATCGTCCCGCGCACGCAAATCGCGAAGAGTGGTCAGCATCGTCCCGCGCATGCAAATCGCGAAAAGTGGCCAGCATCGTCCCGCGCATACGTATTGCATAGAACGGTCAATGTCTTGTTCTGTGTAGATTTTGCAGATAACAGGCAGCATTGTCCGGTGTAAGATTCGTGAAAAGCGGTCAACTTTTGGCACCGGTGATCTCAACAGTATAAACGGCACTTGGAGGTATATTTATGACATTTTGGATTTTTTTAATCACGGATCTTGGCATGGTGGCGATCTACATAGTCTGCGCCAGAGGGCTGACCACCTACCGGGATGGGATGCTGCTGGGGGTCCACATTCCACCGGAGGCTGTTTCGACGGACGAGGTGCAGGCGATTCTGTCCGACTACCGGAGGAAAAGCCGGCTCTGCCATCTGTGGAATGCAGTCACGTCCATCGCGATCTCCTTTTTGTGCTTCTGGAGCTTTTCTATTTTTATGATCGTATGGACGATTTGGCTGATCGGGTTCTGTACACTGCCGTCTTTGGTGATGTTTCGGACGCACCGGAGGCTGTACGACAAAAAGGTGAAAAATCAATGGTTCTGCGGAGAGACGGCTGGGACGATTCAGATTGACACCCGGGTAGCGGCAATGTCGGACAAGCTGGCGCTCTCTCACTGGCATCATCTTCCGATTCTGCTTCTGGCGCTGGCCGGGGCATTCCCTTTTGTGAACCAGCTTCGGAGGATTTACGGGGACGGGTGGGAGATCTGGATGCTTCCGGGTACGCTGGTGCTCGTGGAGCTGCTGTTCTGGGGCTTTCATTTTTGGTTTGTGAAGCAGAGAAATGTCGTATACAGCACGGATTCTGACCTGAATTATCAGATCAACCGGCTGGAGAAACGCACCTGGTCTATCCTGTGGCTTGCACTCGACTGGGTGAATCTTTGCTCCTTTGCTATTTTGTTTTGTCCGGTGATCCGGCATGGACGGATGGACAGCGGTTCCCTTTTTCTCTTTGCCATTTTGCAGACAGCCATGGCACTGTCTCTGACTGCAGTGATTGTCTGGATCCGGAGACGCCGCAGCAGTCTGCTGGCGCAGGTGCAGTCGGTGCTTCTCGTGGACGATGATCTTTACTGGAAAAACGGCTGGTATAGCAATCCGAATGATCCGCATCTTTTTATACAGGACCGGATGAACAGCGCCCAGTGGGCCGTCAATCTGGGCCGTCCCGCAGGAAGGATTCTGAGTGTGGGAGTCCTTGGAGGGGTAGTGCTCCTTCTCTTGTGGCTGTGTGCCATGCTGGTTCGTATGGAGTTTACGAAGTTCGATCTGCAGATTGCCGCAGACACAAAGACCGGGGAACAGATCGTCGAGGTGATTGCCGGAGATTATGAGGTCTCTTTTCCATTGGCGGAGCTTCAGGAGGCGGAGATCCTGGATGAGCTGCCGGACGCGGACTTTTACAAAACGAATGGAATGGCGGATGACCACATGCTGCTGGGGAAATTCAATGGCAGAGATATCGGAAACTGCCGGCTCTATATTTACAAGGGGCATACTCCGGTGCTGAGATTGAAGACTTCGGAGTACCTGATTTTTATTAACAGTAAGGAAGAGGAAGAGGTGCTGCAGTGGAGGGACGAGCTGCAAAGATAAGACCAGAGCGTAATTGTGACGCACATCTGGCAGGAAGCATTTTTCAAACACGCTCCAGTGTGCCTCAATCCGGGCTATATTCGGGTTGCGCATATGGAGACAGCATAGATGTTTTTCACTATTCTCGTGAAAGTCTGACTCAATATTCATCAGGCGCTTACAAAGGAAAGCATATGTAAAATAGCAACAGGTTAGATTGATTTCAGCAAGAAAGGATGGTGTATTATTATGAAAAGAAAGACTGGTTCTTGTATTATCGCGTTCGGCCTGAGTTTTGCCCTGGCCTGCGGCATGGCGGCTCCTCTGTCTGTTTCTATGGTGGCATTTGCTGCGGAGACCGAGGGAGAAGCCGTAGAAAAGGCAAAAGAAGAGGACGTAGAGGGAGAAACAGAAGACGGATTAACGGAGAATTCGGAGGACTCCCTCCTTGCGACGGCAGCGTCTCTGACAGTGGATATTCTCGCCGGGGACTACGAGCGGGTGAAAACAGAGTATTCCTATGAACCACTGATGCTGTTTGCGGTCAATGCCGGACAGATCGAGCAGGTAATGGTGCAATCCCTGGCGGCTTCCGGCAATCTGGCGGAGCAGAAGAACGCGTTTGTCAGTGGCCGGCAGAGCGGCTATATCAATGTAGATGTTCCTCTATTTTTCACCGTTCAGTCGTGGAATCTGACGATCAGTTTTTCGGAGCGTGGTAAGATCGCCGGACTGCATATCAGTGAATACCGGGAGGGCATGCCGACAGTGCCGGAGGGAGTTGTCGAGACGGATCTGGCGCTTCCAATCGACAAAGGACGTGAGTCTTCCGGCACGCCTGCGGGTGATGAGAAGCAGGAGCTTCCCGGCGCGCCTGCGGGTGATGGAGAGCAGGAGCTTCCCGGCGCGCTTGCGGGTGATGGAGAGCGGGAGCTTCCCGGCACGCTTGCGGGTGATGAAGAACGGGAGCTTCCCGGCACGCTTACCATGCCGGAGGGAGTCGATTCCTGTCCGGCGGTTGTGTTTGTCCACGGCTCAGGAGTAAATGACCGTGACGAGACCCTTGGCTCAATCCGTCCGTTCCAGGATCTTGCGTGGGGCCTTGCGCAGCAGGGGATCGCCTCTTATCGGTATGACAAGATCAACTATGTTTATACAGAGGAAGTCATCGCAGATCCGGATTTTACGCTCTATGATGAGACGATCCATGACGCAGCCGCAGCAGTAGAGCTTCTCCGCAGCCAGCCAGGTATCACCTCTGTGTATGTGGTCGGACACAGCCAGGGCGCGATGACGATGGGGTCTATCGCACAGCTGGGGAATCCGGACGGCTGCATCCTGATGGCAGCTCCTGCCCGCAGCTTTACAGAAACGCTGGAGAGACAGATTCAGTTTTTGAAGAGCCGGTCAGAGAAGCTCTCAGAACAGGAGCAAAAGACCTATGACTGGTACGAGGAGCAGATTGCACTGCTGAAGGATCTGGACTCTGTGCCAGAGAAGGCCACAGTGCTTGGGCAGACACTTACCTATATGCGCAGTCTCACGGAATATGATGCGCTGGCGGAGGCGCACCAGATCACCGTACCGACGCTCGTGCTTCAGGGTGAGGAGGATTATCAGGTCACGATGGAGGATTTTCAGCTCTGGAAGGAGCAGTTTGAAGGGCAGGAGAACTGGAGCTTCCAGTCCTTCCCGGGACTGACGCATCTGTTTACCGAGGGCAGTATGGAAGACGGGCCGGATAACTATCTTGGAGAGAGGCATGTATCGGCAGAGGTGATTGGCGCAATTGCGGAGTTTATCAGGAATTGACGGTTAAACATATCCGCGGCTTCGCCAGACTACTAAAAGAGGGTATTGTAAAATGCAGAAGAGGGTGTTGCAAAACTGCCGGGATTCACATTCTATGGTATATAACCATTCGGTTAAACTACCAGAGTTTGAAGCCTTGGCGTATTATGCAACACCCTTTGGCAATTTTGCAGTACCCTCGAATAGCTTCTGCTTTACAGCAGGACACATCACTTATGATATGATGTGCGTTAATCATGATTCAGAATGCGTTTCGAATAAGTTTTTCTGTATTCTGACGGCGTCATTGATGTGGCCACTTTGTAATTTCGTACGAAATTGTGATAGTCAGAAAAACCGCACTTCTCAGCGATTTCGTTAATGCTCAAATTTGTATCAAGCAGTAAAAAATTAGCCTGATCAATTTTGTAATTGATAATGTACTGTTTCAGTGTAATTCCTGATACTTTTTTAAAATACCTTGATATATATTTTTCATTATATTAATACTTTCCCAATCTGTCG
>DKWE01000027.1:0-11646 GCA_002491565.1 Lachnospiraceae bacterium UBA7160
TTGCGTAGCAAGCGGGTCTGCGGCTTGCATGGCACCCGTGAAAAGTAACAATATACGGACAAGGAAAAGAAAAATTTCCTTTGCCCGGTTGACAAATGGATAGAGCCTGATTAAAATGAGGTAACAGTTCCGGTACATTCCGGACTGCAGACATGTAAATAGAGTGAATGATGCGTAGAAGAAGAATAGTACTCCCATAGCACCTTCCAGAGAGCAGCCGTCTGGTGCGAGGCTGCAGGCAGCAGGGACGAACCGGCTTTGGAGCATCCGCATGAAAGTGCGGCGCAGTTCCGGCGTTAGCGGATAGAATGAAGAGAACAGCGTGAGCTGTTAAGAAGGGTGGTACCGCCGGCGCTTCCGGTCCCTTGCCGGGAAGGAAGCAGGCGTGGCTGCCCTTATATTTTTCCCGGTTTAGCGTTTCCATAACAGAGAAGAAGAGTGTATTCCATAATGCAGCCGGGTGGCAACCTGCGGGATGAAATGATTGGCCATATATCCATAGATTGCAGGTGACAGTTTTGAAATACGCTCGGAGGCAAATGCCCAACAAAGAAGGAGGAAATAACAATGGCGAAGGAAAAGAAACTCGTAGAGGCAATCACCTCTATGGATGAAGATTTTGCCCAGTGGTACACCGATGTCGTGAAGAAGGCAGAGCTGTGCGACTATACAAGTGTCAAGGGCTGTATGGTGATCAAGCCGGCAGGCTACGCGATCTGGGAGAATATCCAGCATGAGCTGGACCGGCGCTTCAAGGCGGCAGGTGTTGAGAATGTCTATCTGCCGATGCTGATTCCGGAGAGCCTGCTGCAGAAGGAGAAGGATCATGTAGAAGGCTTTGCACCGGAGGTGGCATGGGTAACATACGGCGGCGGAGAACAGCTCCAGGAGCGGATGTGCGTGCGTCCGACCTCTGAGACGCTGTTCTGCGATTTTTACGCGAACGACATCCATTCCTACCGTGATCTGCCAAGAGTTTACAATCAGTGGTGTTCTGTCATGCGCTGGGAAAAGACAACGCGTCCGTTCCTGCGTTCGAGAGAGTTCCTGTGGCAGGAGGGACATACCGCGCATGCGACTGCAGAAGAGGCAGAGGAGCGCACGGTTCAGATGTTGAACGTCTATGCGGACTTCTGTGAGGAAGTGCTTGCGATTCCTGTCATCAAGGGCCGCAAGACGGAGAAGGAGAAATTTGCAGGAGCGGAAGCAACTTATACTATCGAGTCCCTGATGCATGACGGCAAGGCGCTTCAGTCCGGGACAAGCCACAATTTCGGCGATGGCTTTGCAAAGGCGTTTAATATTCAGTTTGCAGATAAAGACAATACCCTGAAGTACGTGCACCAGACTTCCTGGGGCATGACAACTCGTATGATCGGAGCGATCATCATGGTACACGGCGACAACAGCGGACTTGTGCTTCCTCCGAACATCGCACCGACCCAGGTGATGGTGATCCCGATCCGGCAGCAGCAGGAGGGCGTGCTGGCGAAGGCGAATGAAGTGAAGGAAGCGCTTGCAGCGTCCGGCCTCCGTGTAAAGCTGGATGACACCGAGAAGAGCCCGGGATGGAAATTCTCTGAGCAGGAAATGCGTGGAATCCCGGTGCGGATTGAGCTTGGGCCGAAGGACATCGAGGCTGGTATGGCAGTGATTGTCCGCCGTGACACGCGCGAGAAGATTACAGCCCCGATCAGCGAGCTTCCTGAGAAAGTAGCGGAAGTGCTGAGGGAGGAGCAGCATGACATGCTGGAGCGTGCCCGGGCACACCGTGACGCGCACACCTATACCGCAGTGACGAAGGAAGAATTCAAGCAGACGGCCGATGAGAAGCCAGGATTTATCAAGGCGATGTGGTGCGGCTGCCAGGAGTGCGAGGATGCCATCAAGGAAGAGATCGGCGTCACGAGCCGTTGCATCCCGTTTGTGCAGGAGCAGCTCTCCGATACCTGCATCTATTGCGGCAAGCCTGCTAAGAAGCTGGTCTACTGGGGCAAGGCGTATTAAGCGATGGTCTCCCACGCGTATTCTTGCCAGATGGTCGACGGTTACTGAGAATGTTGCAAAACTGCTTTGCGCGGCTTTTCCTGTGACTGCGGGGAGTTTTTTGCAATATCCGCGTCAGACGGACAAATGTTTTTTAAAAATATAGGAAACTTCTTGACAAATGCGAGGGAAGTGAGTATCATCTTTTAAGTAAACTTCCCTGTCCGCCAGATGCGGCTGGAGAGGGAGAAAAGTCCGTTGATTTCCTTAGACAGTGAGCCGGGCGGCCGGCTGCAGCAGGGGTTTGACTTGCGGTTTCACGGGCTTTCACAGTACAAGAGGAGGTATAATATTATGAAGAAATTTATCAAGCTTGCCAGCCTTGCGTGTGCATCGGCTATGGTACTTTCCACGACAGCTTTCGCTGAGGGCGAGACCTTCAAGATCGGCAGCATCGGCCCAGTGACCGGACCGGCAGCAGCTTACGGTACCGCAGTTATGAACGCTGCACAGATCGCAGTAGATGAGATCAATGAGGCAGGCGGCATCAATGGCGTCCAGGTAGAGTTCAATCCACAGGATGACGAGCATGACGCAGAGAAAGCTATCAATGCATACAACACTCTGAAGGACTGGGGCATGCAGGTGCTGCTCGGCACCGTGACCTCCGCTCCGTGTATCGCAGTTGAGGCAGAAGCAGTCAATGACAACATGTTCCTGCTCACTCCGTCCGCAACAGCGATCGAGAGTATTTCCGGTGAGAACGCATTCCGTGTATGCTTTGCTGACCCGACTCAGGGTACAGAGTCCGCAAAGTACATTGGTGAGCACGCACTGGGCGAGAAGGTTGCAGTGATCTATGACAGTTCCGATCCGTATTCTTCCGGTATCTACGGCGCATTCCAGGCAGAGGCGGCAAACCAGCCGTTCGAGATTGTGGCGGCAGAGGCATTTACCGCAGACAGCAAGACGGACTTCTCCGTGCAGCTGCAGAAGGCAAAGGATGCAGAGGCGGATCTGGTGTTCCTTCCGTTCTACTACAATGAGGCTTCCCTTGTTCTGAAGCAGGCAGCGGATATGGGCTTTACACCGACCTGGTTTGGCGTGGACGGCATGGATGGTATCCTTTCTGTAGAAGGTTTTGACACTTCTCTGGCAGAGGGCGTTATCCTGCTCACCCCGTTCAGCGCAAGCGCAGAGGACGAGAAGACACAGAACTTCGTTGCAAAGTATCAGGAGCAGTTTGGCGAGGTACCGAACCAGTTCGGCGCAGACGCTTATGATGGCGTATACATTCTGAAAGCAGCGCTTGAGGCTGCAAACGCAACACCGGACATGGATGCGAACACGCTCTGCGATTTGCTGAAGGCTTCCATGCAGGAGATCACCTTTGATGGTATCACAGGCACAGGCATTACCTGGGGTGCAGACGGCGAGCCGATCAAGGCACCGATCGTAGTTGTGATCAAAGACGGCGCATACGAGTTCATGTAATAGCACTAGTATGCTGCTCCTTTATATCGGGCAAGGAGATTTGACCGAATAAAATGTGGTCAGTATACCAGAAGCGAAAGACTTTATACCAGGGTCGTAAGGCGGATTCGTGCCGTGCCTGCCATGGAAGCAGGAAGGAGTCTGGGTCTGCCGGTATTCTATCATGTACCCGATAACCCGACAGGGGGTTGCAGCGGCAACCCCCTGTTTTGCCATAAACCAGAAATGTCTTTTTGGGCACTGTTGTCTCCGGAATATCGCGCATACTGTATGAAAATACTTGCGTGAATATTGGCTGTGTGAACAATAATGGCAAAAGGCATTAGAGCACAGGAGTATAGTATGAGTTTACTGTCTTATTTAATTAACGGCATAAGCCTGGGCAGTGTATATGCCATAATCGCGTTGGGCTATACGATGGTATACGGGATTGCCAAAATGCTGAATTTCGCCCATGGCGACGTTATCATGGTCGGCGGCTACGCTGCACTCACCATGATGCTCAGTCTCAACGCGAATCCGCTGATAGCAGTACTGGTAGCAATTGTGGTATGTACAGTGCTGGGGATTACGATCGAGGCCATTGCGTACCGGCCGCTGCGGCAGGCAGCGTCACCGCTGGCCGTGCTGATTACAGCAATCGGAGTCAGCTATCTGCTGCAGAATATCGTCCTGCTGATCTTTGGATCAAGTCCAAAGAGCTTCCAGTCCGTTGTGCTGGTGCCGGATCTGAAGCTGGCAGAGGGTGCACTGATGATTTCCGGAGAGACGATTGTCACGATTATCAGCTGTATCGTTATTATGATCGCTCTGACCACTTTTATTAATAAGACAAAGGCAGGACAGGCGATGCTCGCGGTGTCTGAGGACAAGGGAGCCGCGCAGCTGATGGGAATCAATGTCAACGGGACGATTGCCCTGACCTTCGCAATCGGTTCCGGACTGGCTGCAATCGCAGGCGTGCTGCTGTGTTCCTCTTATCCGTCGCTGTCGCCGTACACCGGCTCCATGCCGGGGATCAAGGCTTTCGTGGCGGCGGTATTCGGCGGAATCGGATCGATTCCAGGTGCAATGATTGGCGGTATCCTGCTCGGTATTATCGAAATTCTTGGCAAGGCATACATCTCCGCGCAGCTGGCAGATGCCATTGTGTTCGCGGTGCTGATCGTCGTGCTGCTCGTGAAGCCTACCGGTTTGCTCGGCAAAAAGATTCAGGAGAAAGTGTAGGTGCAAAGGATGAAGACGAATAAAAATTTTAAGAGCAATCTTATCACATATGGAATTGTGATTGTCGCATTTGCCATTGCGCAGACACTGCAGAGCACCGGTAATCTTTCAAGCCTGATGAAAGGACTTCTCGTGCCGATCTGTGTGTACGTGATTCTGGCTGTTTCTTTGAATCTGGTGGTAGGCATTTCCGGAGAGTTGAGTCTTGGACACGCAGGATTCATGTGTGTCGGTGCGTTTTTCAGCGCGTTTTTCTCCAAGTGCATGGTAGATGTGATTCCGATAAGCGGTCTGCGGTTCTTCTTTGCGGTGCTGGTCGGCGCGGCAGGGGCAGCAGTATTTGGGGTTCTCATCGGTATTCCGGTACTGCGTCTGCGCGGGGATTATCTGGCGATTGTGACGCTGGCATTCGGAGAAATCATCAAAAATGTGATCAATGTATTTTATATAGGAAGAGATAGCAATGGTTTCCATTTTTCGATGAAGGACCAGTTTTCGCTTGGAATGGAGCCAGATGGAGTGATGCTGCTGTCGGGACCGCAGGGCATCACGGGGATCACGCGTGATTCCAGCTTTTTGGCAGGCGTGATTCTGATCTTGATTACGCTGTTCATTGTTCTGAATCTGATTGATTCGCGGGATGGCCGTGCGATCAAGTCCATTCGCGACAACCGGATTGCGGCGGAGTCGATCGGTATCAACATCACAAAGTATAAGCTGATGGCGTTTACCGTATCCGCGGCGCTTGCTGGTATGGCGGGTGCGCTTTATTCGCACAACCTTGCGACGCTGCAGGCATCAAAATTCAATTTCAATACCTCGATTCTTGCTCTGGTATTCGTCGTGCTCGGCGGTATCGGAAATATCCGTGGTTCTGTGATTGCGGCGGTTGTGCTGACAGCGCTGCCGGAGCTGCTGCGCGGGCTTGCGGACTACCGGATGCTGATTTACGCGATTGTACTGATCGTGATGATGCTGTTTAACTGGGCGCCGAAAGCACTGGAGTGGCGGGAACGCTATCTGGGCCGTATCTTCAGGAAGTCTGCGAAGGAGGGCAAATAAGATGGCTGTTATGTTGGATGTAAAAAATCTTGGAATCTCCTTCGGCGGACTGCGCGCGGTCAATGGGTTTGACCTGAAAATTGAGAAGGGTGAACTCTACGGTCTGATCGGGCCGAACGGTGCGGGCAAGACGACGGTATTTAATCTGCTGACCGGCGTGTACAAGCCGAATGAGGGCTGTGTCATGCTGGATGGACAGGACATTACGGGCAAGTCAACCATTGAGATCAACAAGGCCGGCATCGCCCGGACCTTCCAGAATATCCGTCTGTTCAAGGATATGTCGGTGCTCGACAACGTAAAGGCGGGCCTGCACAACCATTATAAATATTCGACACTCGCGGGAATCTTCCGGACCCCGTCTTTTCGCAGAACGGAGACGGAGATGAATGAGAGGGCCATTGAGCTCTTAAAGGTGTTTGACCTTGACGGGGAAGTGGATTATCTTGCCTCGAATCTTCCTTACGGCAAGCAGCGTAAGCTGGAGATTGCGCGGGCGCTGGCGACGGAGCCGAAGCTTTTGCTGCTCGACGAGCCTGCGGCCGGGATGAACCCAAACGAGACGCAGGAGCTGATGGATACGATTCACTTTGTCCGTGATAATTTCCACATGACGATTCTGCTGATCGAGCATGACATGCGGCTGGTTTCCGGCATCTGCGAGGAACTGACGGTACTGAATTTTGGCGAAGTGCTGGCACAGGGAAAGACGGCGGAGGTGCTGAATAATCCGCAGGTCATCACGGCATATCTCGGCGAGTAAGGGAGGAAATGAGCGATGGCAATGCTGGAAGTCAAAGACCTGCAGGTATATTACGGGATGATCCAGGCAATCAAGGGCATCTCCTTTGAGGTAAACGCGGGGGAAATCATTGCCCTGATCGGTGCGAACGGCGCCGGGAAGACGACGATCCTTCACACCGTGACCGGTCTGATTGCGCCGAAAGCAGGCAGTATTTTATTTGAGGGAAAAGAGATTACCAAGATTCCGGCACATAAGATTGTGAGTCTTGGCATGGCGCATGTGCCGGAGGGACGCCGTGTGTTTGCGCAGCTTTCCGTTTACCAGAATCTGAAGATGGGTGCGTATACGCGCAAGGATAAGGATGAAGTTGAGAAAACGCTGGAGACGGTCTATCGCAGATTCCCGCGTCTGAAGGAACGGCAGAATCAGATCGCCGGCACCTTAAGCGGCGGCGAGCAGCAGATGCTGGCGATGGGCCGGGCACTGATGTCGAAGCCGAAGATCGTGCTGATGGATGAGCCGTCGATGGGGCTCTCGCCGATTCTGGTCAATGAGATTTTTGATATTATTCACAGTCTGAATGAGGCGGGAACCACGGTGCTTTTGGTTGAGCAGAACGCAAAGAAGGCGCTCGCAATCGCGAACCGGGCCTACGTGCTCGAGACGGGAAAGATTGTGAAGTCCGGAGATGCGCATGTGCTGATGGATGACGAGTCGATCAAGAAAGCGTATCTGGGAGAGTGATTGCGCGGCAGACAGATTGCTTCTTGTTTTGCAGTATTGCAATTTTACTCGACATATGCAGAGCATTTCTTTTTGTTTTAGAAGTTTTTTGCAGTAAAGATTAGCGTTTAGAATTTAACACAGATGATTTGCAGGCAATCTATTTATCTGTCCATGAAGATTGGATTTTGCAGGTATAGAAATAGTAACAGGGGGTGCGCGTATGGAGAATATTGTTATTACAATTGCGAGACATTTTGGCAGCGGCGGTAAGACGGTGGGAAAAATGCTCTCGGAGGATCTCGGGATCGGGTATTATGAGCACGAGATTATCAAGATGGCCTCTGAAGAGAGCGGCATCGCAGAGGAGCTGTTCAACCAGGCGGATGAGAAGCTGAAGCGGACGCCGTTGTTCTTCGGCAAGCAGAAAAAGGGCGAATACCAGGGTAAGCTGATTCGTCCGGGCAGTGATGAATTTGTGAGCGACCACAACCTGTTTAATTATCAGGCGAAGATCATTCGAGAGCTGGCGGACCATGAATCGTGTGTCATTATTGGGCGCGCAGCGGACTATGTGCTGAAGGGCCGCAAAAATGTAGTCAGCGTATTTGTGCATGCATCGCACGAATACTGTGTACAGCAGGCGATTGAGCGCCGGGCATATATCGGAAAGGATGTGGAAAAGTTCGTGGAGCGGACGGACAAGTACCGCAGCGATTTTTACCGCTATTATACCGGCCAGATCTGGACAGATGCGAGAAATTACGACCTCTGCCTGAACAGCGAGCGGCTTGGCTTTGAAGGGACGATGCGCGCGATTGAGGAGTATATCAAGGTGCGCTTTGGGGAATTGCCGGGGAAAAAGTCTGCTCCGGTTTTCTAAGCCTAAGAACTTGTAAGACTCATTATACGAGCTTTCAGCCATCCAGACATATTTCCCTGGGCGGTGGCTGGTCTGACGTAACAAGTATGCAAATTCAGCCATCCGGACGAGAGAGGAATATAGCCTGGATGGCTGAAATTTTTAATAATGGAAGTAAGTAGGTGATATTATGATGTATAAGGATTTAAGCGGAGTCTGGGATGCGTTTCTCGATGAAGAGAAGAGGGACGTGCTCCCGGACTTGTTTGACTGTGAGATTACACTTCCGGATTCGACCTCTCATGCAAAGCTTGGGAAGAAGAACGACCAGGAAGAGCGGTACAGATGTCTGACAGATCTCTATCAGTTTGAGGGGTATGCATGGTTTCGGAGAAGGATAAGCCTCACGAATGATCAGGCAGCGGGGCATCTGATGCTGATTCTGGAACGTACGAGGAAGACGACGGTTTACGTGGATGGGAACAAGATAGGGGAGTTTTGTTCCCTGTGCACACCGCACCGCTATAAACTGGATGGGCTGACAGAAGGAGAGCATGAGCTGGTGATCCGGGTGGACAATACTGATTATCCGACCAGGGGCGGACACCTCACCTCGCCGGATACGCAGTCGAACTGGAACGGGATTACCGGGAAGATCGGACTTCTGAGCTTTCATGCATATCCGGAGACGGTGAGTGTGGCGCCGGAATTCCGGGAGAGACCTGTAAGCAGGGCTGGCGAGATGTTGGTTCCGGAGGTGGATACAGCCGATGTGGACACAGTCTATGGCATGGCACTGCAGAAAGAGGTGGCGAGCCGAAGCATGGGGCTACAGTATGAGGAGGAAATCGATGAAATTCCAAATCAGAAAAAAGGGATAGCCTGTGATATGCAGCATCAGAAAAAAGAAGCATTCTGCGGAATGGCGTTTCAGAACGAGGCTTTGCTTTGCGGAGCATCTGTTCAGAAAAAGGCTACCTCCTGCATGAATACGAAATACGGGGAAGATATGGAGGGGCTCATCCATGTCAGCGCTGTGATTGCGGGTGAACCGGAAGGGGTTGTGCAGCTGCGGGTATTCGATGAAAATGGGGAATATGGAAGTTGTGCGGCAGAGTTTTCCGGCGGCGTGCTGCGCGGCTGTGACCTTGTGTTGTCGGGAAATTATCCGCTGTGGAGCGAGTTTTCTCCCGCCGTGCTGAAGCTGGAGCTGAAAATCGGAGACGATATCCGGGTTGTTCCGTTTGGGATGCGGAGCTTTACAGCAGACGGGCGGAGGCTGCGGATCAACGGAGCAGAAACGTTTCTTCGGGGAAAGCATGAGGGACTGAGCTTTCCGGAGACCGGCTTTGCGCCCACCGATGCGGCGAGCTGGAGGCACATCTTTGCGGTGACGAAGGAGTATGGCATCAACCACTACCGCTTCCACACCTGCTGCCCGCCTGAGGCGGCGTTCGAAGCGGCCGACCAGGAGGGGATTTATCTGCAGCCGGAGCTGCCTTTCTGGGGAACGGTGCCGGAGGAGTGGGAAGGGGAGCAGTGGTTCCTCAAGGAGGAGGGATACCGCATGCTTCGGGAGTTTGGGCATCATCCGTCCTTTGTCATGATGTCGCTCGGCAATGAGCTCTGGGGCAGCCGGGAACGGCTGGAGGAGCTTCTTGCGGCGTATCATGAGGAAGCACCCGACAAGCTGCTGGTTCAGGGCTCGAATAATTTCCAGTTTACCCCGTGCATCCTGGAGCATGACCAGTTCTTCAGCGGGGTGCGGTTTGGGCGCGACCGGCTGATCCGCGGGAGCTATGCGTCCTGCGACGCACCCTTCGGGCATGTCCAGACGGAGGAGCCGAATTCTGTACATAATTATGACGATGCAATTGATCCGTATGCGGCGGAAGCAGGGAATGAAGAGTTCCGTGCACTGGAAGAGAAAGCGGACGGCGAAGAGTTCTGCGTACCGGATAAGAGAGCAGGGAGCAAAGGGTTTTGTGCATTGGATGAGAAAGCAGACAGCAAAGCGTTTTGCGTACCGGATGAGGGAGCAGACAGTGAAGGGCTATGCGCACTGGAAGAGAAGGCGGACAGCAAAATATTCGACGGGCCGGATGCAGAGAGTGGAAAGATTTCGGAAGCGGAAACCGGGGAAATCCTCATTCAATATGGTACGGGAATGAAAAAGGTGAAAGCAGAGCACACAGATGAGCTTGTGCCGGAGATCCCTGTGATTTCCCATGAGGTTGGGCAGTACTGCATGTATCCGGATTACGACGAAATCGCTAAATATAACGGGGCGCTGCGCCATGACACTTATGAGGGATACCGCGAAAGAGCAAGGGAGAGAGGGCTGCTTCCTTACTGGCACGCATTTTTTGAGGCATCGGGAGCACTTTCCGTTGCCTGCTACCGTGACGATATTGAGACAGCGTTGCGGAGCAGCCAGATGGCAGGATTTCAGCTGCTGGATTTGCAGGATTTTCCGGGGCAGGGAATTGCAACTGTGGGCATTTTGAATGCGTTTCGTGAGAGTAAGGGGCTGATCAAGCCGGAGGAGTGGAGACGGTTCTGTGGAGCGCGCGTGGTGCTGGCGGAGCTGGAGCGTTTTGTATATACCAGCGGTGAGCGGATATCGGCGGGCTTGCTGATTTCCAGCACGGAGCCTGGGGAGGCACCTTCTGAGATTTTGTGGAGCGTGAAGATTGACGGTGTGACGGCTGTCAAGGGAGTATCTGCGGTTATCTGCGAGGAAGGGCGGCTGTTCCGCGCCCAGGCAGCAGAATTTTCGCTGGACTGTGACCGGCCAGTAGAAGCGGTTCTGGAGCTTGCAGCGGACGACGGGAAGACGACGAATTGCTACACACTATATGTATATCCGGAGCTTGCAGTTACGATTACGGAAGAAGAGATTGTCTATGAAGGCAAACGGCTTCCAATTGTCCATGATCTGGATTTTGCGGACGAGACAAATCTCTGTATCCCGCTTCTGGGAGAGGAGTGCCTGCAAGGGGAATACTGTACGGATTTTTGGTGCTATGGGATGTTTAAATCGATCTCCGAGCAAATGGGAAAGCCAGTACCGACCGGGACGATGGGACTTCTGGTCAATCCAGAGAGTCCGCTGCTTGGCAGCTTCCCATGTCATAGCCATACGACTCCACCATGGCATGCGATTGTAACGCACAGCCGCTGTGCAAATCTGGATGGTACGGCTATTGTGCCGGATGTCTGGGTGATTGACAATCCGCTTCGGGCTTCCCGGCTCGCGCTTCTTTACCGCGATGGAAAGAAGACCGTCTGCACCTCCAGACTCTGGGAGATTGCCGACCGGGCGGAAGTCCGGTGGTTCGCGGTAAGTCTGCTGGATGGGGTTCGGAGATCTGGTGTTTAGCAGTGAGTTCGCTGGATGGGATCTGGGGGCCCAGTGGTTTGCATTGAGGTCTGCTGGATGGGAGCTAGAGGTCCGCGATGAGTCTGCTGGAGGGGGGCCGGAGATCCGGCGGTTAGCCTTGAGCCCGCTGGAGAGGATCCAGAGGTCCGCGATGAGTCTGCTGGA
>DKWE01000027.1:11906-12404 GCA_002491565.1 Lachnospiraceae bacterium UBA7160
GGAGATCCGGCGGTTAGCCTTGAGTCCGCTGGAGAGGATCCAAAAGAGCAGGGAACAAGAATCTTGTAGATTCTATATAGTTTTTGGAATGTGAAATATTCAGGAGACATCCGAAATAATATCATTACCGCAGAGGGTGTTGCAAAACGCAGTTGAGGAACAAGCTCAGGTATTTGGCAGAGTGGCCATGTATCATTACTTGTAGCTTTCGGCTATTTTGCGACACCCTCTGCAAAATTTTTTTGAGAGGTAATCCGCTTTTCGATGGCTTCCACGAGGACAACTTCGATGCATTTCTGTATTCTGCCAGTTTCTGAATATCATAAATACTCTTTTCCGTAAGACAAAAGTAACTTATGGCATACGGATTTACTTCTTTCGATTGTCTGTTTTTTTGACACCGCCATCATTCCATTGTATTGAGTAGCGTATGCAGAAAATATTTTTTACTTTTAAAATCACATATAAATAATATAAATATATAAAAATAATATAGAA
>DKWE01000066.1:0-267 GCA_002491565.1 Lachnospiraceae bacterium UBA7160
TGGCTCGTTGCTCGCGGGAATAATGAATCTTTTACAAGGTTCAAGGCTCCAGAAAACCAGAGCAGCTGTAAAATTCTGCATTCCAGCAGAATGATTCGCAAAAGTCTTCCGGAGCCTTAGATAGCTTGCGGACGAACGGTAAAGAACTTAATCAAAAAGCTTCCAGAGCAGTTACCCTGGAAGCTTTCTTCTTTCTATACTGGATTACTCTTCGTCCCCGTCGGAATAGGACTGATTCTCAAGTGCCTTCATGCTCAGGCTGATCTT
>DKWE01000066.1:547-686 GCA_002491565.1 Lachnospiraceae bacterium UBA7160
TGCCTTCATGCTCAGGCTGATCTTCTTGTCCTCACCGTTGAAATCTACTACCTTTGCGGTGATGATCTGTCCTACCTTCAGGATATCGGACGGCTTGTCCACATGCTCACGGGAGATCTGAGATACGTGAAGCAGTGCA
>DKWE01000066.1:1004-1168 GCA_002491565.1 Lachnospiraceae bacterium UBA7160
CTGAGATACGTGAAGCAGTGCATCAACGCCCGGCTCGAGCTCGATGAACGCACCAAAATCGGTCATTCTCGCTACGCGTCCTTCTACAACGCTCTCTTTTGCGTAACGCTCACCAGCAGTCAGCCATGGATTCTGATCCGCAAACTTCAGGCTCAGCGCAATCT
>DKWE01000066.1:1524-46212 GCA_002491565.1 Lachnospiraceae bacterium UBA7160
GCCCCAGGACATCTCAGAGATGTGAAGCAGACCGTCTGCACCGCCGAGATCCACAAATGCACCGAAATCGGTCACATTCTTTACAACGCCTTCTACGACGTCGCCCGGCTGAATCCGTGCAAAGAGTGCCTTCTGCATCTCAGCCTTCCGCTCAACAAGAATCTGCTTGCGGTCGCCGATGATACGTCTTCTCTTCGGATTGAACTCCGTGATAATGAACTCAATTTCCTGGCCTGCATACTTCTCAAGGTTCTTCTCGTACGTGTCTGATACCAGGCTCGCCGGGATGAAGACACGCGTCTCCTCAACCATAACGCTGAGTCCGCCGGTCAGTACCTGTACAACAGGAGCAGTCAGCACTTCTCTGTTGTCAAATGCTTCCTGCAGTCTCTTGTTACCCTTCTCAGCCGCAAGACGCTTGTAGGTCAAAAGTACCTGTCCGTCTCCGTCATTTACCTTCAAAACCTTGGCTTCCATCTTGTCGCCTGCATGGACAAGTTCGCGAAGGTCTGCACTCTGGTCATTTGTATACTCGCTTTTGGTAATGATACCATCAGCCTTATATCCAATGTTCAAGATGATCTCAGTTTCTTTGACATCAATAACAGTGCCTTCGACTACCTCTCCATTATGAATTGTTTTGAATGATTCATCCAGCATTTGTTCAAAACTCATATCTGACATTGTTTTGAAACCTCCTCAATTAAATTATTTGGGGTCGATGCCCCTGCTGAAATACCTACGCAACCCCTGGATGGCAATCGCCGAATATCCAAATCTTTCAAAGTTTGTATGTAGTAAGTATTTGCACATTCTTTCTTGCATATTTCGAACAGCTTCCTCGTATTCGAGCTGTGCTTGCCGCCAATGACAATCATACTGTCCGCCCTCCTCGCTATCTCACGGGCCTCCGACTGCCTCTCCTCAGTGGCATTGCACACCGTATTCAAAATATCCATCTTACTATAACTCATTTCTGAGAGAATTTCAACAAGTTTATAAAAATTATTGTAATTAAATGTCGTCTGCGCCACAACACACAGCGGACGGGCCGAAACCGGCGTAAATGCGCGTGCTTCTTCCTCAGTTCCGATCACGGTCACTGGTCCGACACACCACCCCTTAATGCCTTCCACCTCCGGATGCCCTTCGTTTCCGATAATTACAATCTCATATCCTTTCTCTCCGTGTTCCCGGACGATCCGGTGGATTTTCTTTACAAAGGGACAGGTCGCATCAACCACATGAAGCTGCTGCTGTTCCATCATCTGGCTGATCCGCTCCGGCACGCCATGCGACCGGATAATGACCGTTCCCTCCTGCACCTGCTGCAGCTCCTCCTCACCGGACAGAATCCGGACTCCTCGTTCCTCCAGTTCCCGGACCACCTCTTCATTGTGGATGATCGGACCGTAGGTATAAATTGGCTTTGGCCCTTCCTCAAGCTGCCGATACACCTGTTCCACCGCCCGCTTCACGCCGAAACAAAAGCCTGCTGTCTTTGCTACAATCACTTCCATATTCCGGTCTCCTCCATGCGCTCCCGCGCCAGGCCCGTGATTCGCTCCACAACCTCCTCGACGGTCATATCGGAGGAATCCACAAGTACCGCATCCGGAGCCTGCCGAAGCGGAGCCACGTCCCGGTGCATATCGCGGTAATCACGCGCTTCTATATCCTTCACCGTCTCTTCGAGGGTAACAGCCTCTCCCTTTTCCAGAAGCTCCCGATACCTGCGCTGCGCGCGCGCCTGTACACTCGCGGTCAGATAAATCTTCAGCTGTGCGTCCGGCAGAATCACGGTGCCGATATCCCGTCCGTCCATCAGCACATTCTCCTTTTTCGCCACTTCACGCTGCAGATCCGTCAGCTTCGCACGCACCTGCGCCTTTGCAGAGGAACGGCTCGTCATATCACTGACCTCCTCAGTACGGATCAGAGACGAAACATTCTCTCCGTTCAGATAAACCTGCTGCTCGCCATTCTCATAGCCGATCTTCACCGAGATCTGCTCCAGCTGTGCCTTCAGCGCCGTCTCATCCTCTACGTCCGTGCCAGAACGCAGAAGAGCCAGCGCAATCGTCCGGTACATCGCTCCTGTATCCACATAGATAAAGGAAAGCCGCTGCGCTGCTATCCTGGCTATGGTACTTTTTCCCGCCCCTGCGGGCCCGTCAATCGCTATATTAAAGCTCATTCTGATCATCCTCCACGCTTGTATTTTCCCTTATACGAGAGGGCTTTCCTCTCATTTGTGACAGTCAGACGCATTTGGTACACCAATCACACAGATTCTTTTTCAAGTATGACTCCAAAAACGTAAGTGTAACCTGGTACTGTCTCACAGCTGCACTCCACGGCCAGCCGCACACCCGGTGGCCCAGGCGATCTGCAGGTTGAAGCCGCCGGTCACTGCGTCCAGATCCAGCACCTCGCCAGCAAAGTACAATCCCTCTGTCAATTTTGATTCCATTGTCGCCGGGTTCACCTCGCGGGTACTGACACCTCCGCGCGTCACAATAGCTTCATTATAATCTCGAAGAGCCGTCAGAGTCAATGGAAATTCTCGCGTCATCGCCACAAGTTTTTTGCGCTCCTCCCTCGATACGTCATGCACCACCCGGTCTTCCGGAATGTCACACCGTTTTAGCATAACTGGCACCAGCTTCGCCGGGTAAAGTGCGCCCAGGATATTCTTTAAATATTTATTTCGGTTTGCCTCGAATTCCCGCAGGATACGCGCGTCAAGCTGCTCCTCGCGAAGCGCCGGCTTCAGATTGATAAAAAGCTCCAGCGGATGCCTGCGCAGCTGCTTCTGAACGACTGTGCTTGCAGTCAGGATCAGCGGTCCGCTCACCCCATAATGTGTGAAGAGCATTTCGCCGAACTCCCGGTACAGTTCCTTTTTCCCGTCGCAAATTGTGACCTCCACGTTTCGCAGAGACAGCCCCTGCAGCTGCTCCGCCCAGCCGTCCGCCGTCTCCATCGGCACCAGCGAAGGAGACAGCTCCGTCACGGTATGTCCGGCTTCCCGCGCAAATCGATATCCATCCCCGGTGGAACCGGTTGAGCGGTAGGACAAGCCGCCAGTCGCCACAATGACAGCATCCGCCGGGTACACGGTTCCATCTGCCGTCCGCACACCGCAGGCCCTCATGTGATGCGTTTCACCCTCTCCGTTTTTCTTAGAACCATTCTTCTGTTGAACTCTGGTTTCGGATACCGTAGCCTGACCCGTTCCCTGCCATGCCCCTGGCATCACCTTCTGATCTGGCTCTCGCTGTGCCCCAGATGCCACAGTCTTCTCTTCTGATTTCTGCCGCGGCCCGGATACCGCAATCTGGCCTGGTTGCTTCTGCATCGCATTTTTCTCAGTCAGGTCTTCCTCCTTCTCCTCCTTGGCGCATTCCGTCAGGATCTCCTGTACTTCTGTGTGTAGATGAACCTTCACCCCGCCCTGTTTCAGCCTCTGCGCCAGCGCCGCAATGACATCGGACGAGTGATCTGAGACAGGAAACACCCGATTGCCGCGCTCCGTCTTAATCCTAAGCCCGGACTGCTCAAAAAAGTCCATCGTATCCTGACTCGAAAACCCATAGAATGCGCTGTAGAGAAACCTGCGGTTCACACAGACTGCCTGCAGCAGCTCCTCCACCTCACAGTTGTTTGTCAGGTTACAGCGTCCCTTCCCTGTGATAAACAGCTTCTTGCCAAGCTTTTCATTCTTCTCCAGCAGCGTCACCGCATGACCGTTCTCTGCCGCCTGCACCGCTGCCATCATTCCGGCGGCCCCGCCGCCAATCACCACTACCCTGCTCATATGTCTCCTCTGTATCCGGCCATTCCCAGACCGGTTCCCTGATTTTCCTCTCTTGCCTGTTATATCACTCTATAGTAGTCCACACAAGGCGTCTTCCACCGTTTTTTACTTCTTCTCCACTTTCCGCCATGGTGCGTCCACCACCTCCGGATAACGGTCCGGCGCATCCGTCTCATGTGCTCCGTCCGGTAAGTCACCTTCACGCTTCCCAGCCTCCCGGCTCTCATTATCACCGGCGCTCTCCGCCCCGCTCTCTGTCCCTGTACAACCGCTCTTCAAGGTAAACCAGAACGCTACCCCAGCCTCTACGTTGCGCACACCATATTCCTGATGCAGCCCCTCCATAATTGCCCTGACAATCGAAAGTCCCACACCGCTCCCGCCGTATTCTCGTGTACGCGCTTTATCTACTTTATAAAATTTATCCCAGATCTGTCCGATATCTGCCTCCGGAATCGGATCCCCCGTATTGAACACCGTCACGCGTACCTGCTCCTGCTCCTGCCGAATACGGACATCGATCCGCCGTTCCCCGCCGACATGATTCAGTGCATTGCTCAGATAATTTGTCAGGACCTCCTCCACCTTGAATTCATCCCCCCATACTGGAATCGACTCTCCGCCATGGTAGAGAATCTGAGCATCCTTCTGCTGTGCAAGAATCGAAATCGACTGAAGCTTATTCTTGATCAGTGTCACCAGATCAAATCGTTCCATTACGATTTGGTCATTGCCAAACTCCAGCTGGTTCAGGGTTAGGAGCTTCTGTACCATTCCATTCATCTTGGCTGCCTCATCCATGATGACCTCACAGTAAAAGTTCCGGCTCTCCTCATCGTCATTGATGCACTCTACCAGTCCCTCCGCATAGCCCTGGATCAACGCAATCGGTGTTTTCAGCTCATGGGAAACATTTGACAGGAATTCCTTTCGCATATCGTCGATCTTATCCTTCTTCTCAATGTCCTTCTGAAGCTCATTATTGGCCGTCAGAAGGCTCGAATAAGCCTTTTCCAGATTCTCAGACATGCAGTTGAAACAGGCGCCAAGCTGACCGATTTCATCGCTTCCCCCGCTCGTATATTTTACATCGAAATCCAGCTCCGCCATCCGTTTTGACAGCTCTGTGAGCTCATGCAGCGGCTCTGTGATCCGCCTGGAGATCAGCCACACGATCGCCGCAGCCAGAATCATCCCGATCACACAGATATACTTGATAAATTCCGTTACGACATGGACATCTTCCAGCACGCCCTCCACATTAAAGCGCATCATAAAATACAGGTCCTGATCCAGCCTGCCCCACATTTCCAGATATTCCAGCTCCACCTTCTCATCGTATTTGCGCTGGATCGTATAGTTGTCTGTCCGCTCCAGGATGTCAGATGCCTTCGCCTCGTCGATCCCGATCTGATAGCCGTTCAGCCGCGCCAGCATCAGGCCAATCAGCTCCGCCCCGGTCCACTTCGTCCGAAGGCAGATCATATTGTTGGAGTCAATTACCAGCAGCGAAATACCGTTCTCCAGACAGATGTTGGACAATTCCAGCATCTTATTCTCAGTCAGTGTTCCCTGCGGACTCAGATTTTCATTGAGCATATCATAGGTGTCTTCCAGCACCTGCTGCTTGCGCATATAGTAGTAGCTTTCCAGAAAAAACGATGTAATCAGATAATTCGCTGCAAACAGCAGACCGATCAGCCCGATAAAGCTAGCGGTCAGCCGTCTGCGAAGAGATGTCTTCATGTGTACTTTGCCTCCCGGTCTCAAACCCGTCTGCTCAGTTTTCTACCTCAAACTTATACCCCATCCCCCAGATGGTCTTGATATACTCCCCTTTCTCTCCAAGCTTACTTCGCAGCTTCTTGACATGGGTATCAATGGTCCGCGCGTCACCAAAGTAGTCATAATTCCAGACGCTGTTCAGAATCTTTTCGCGGGAAAGCGCGATCCCCTGATTCTCCATGAAGTATGTCAGCAATTCGAACTCCTTATAGCTAAGATCGACGCTCTTCCCACCGATCGTGACCTCGTGTGCCGCCTTGTTCATCTCAATTCCGCCTGCCCGCAGCACATCCTCCGAAGCCAGCCCGCTTGTCCTGCGCAGGATTGCTTCCACCCGTGCCACCAGAATCTTCGGGCTGAACGGCTTGGAGATATACTCGTCCACTCCCAGCTCAAAGCCTAACAATTCATCGCGCTCATCGCTTTTTGCAGTCAGCATGATAATCGGTACCTGCGAATACGACCGGATCTCCCGGCACACCTGCCAGCCGTCCAGCTTCGGCATCATCACGTCCAGAATTACCAGCGCAATATCCTTTTCCTCAAAGAATACATCGAGTGCCTCTGCGCCATCTCCGGCCTCAAGCACCTCAAACTCCTTTTTTACCAGAAAATCCCGCACCAGTTTGCGCATCCTGCTCTCGTCATCTACAACTAATACCTTTAATCGATCCATACTCATTCCTCCCGGCTTTTCTTTTCTGCGCCGCTCATCTGTTCCGCTTCTCTGTTTCGCGGCTTTTTCCTTATCATACACGCATTATTTGTCTATTTTGTGTCCGGAATGCATTGAATTTCCTTACCTGAATAGAGGAGGTCTGACCGAAATCAAACCTCCTCTACTAGATACGGTGTTCGTATACCTGACATTGAATGGACTAGACGAGAATCGAACTCGTGTCCGAAAGCCAATTCACTGTACTTCTACTATCATAGTCAGTTCTTTGACATTCCCTCCGGCAGACGACAGCTGACAGCCTCCTGCTTTTAGTAGCTTCATGATACGCCCATATGCGCAAAGCTTAACATATGTCGTTTCCTGCATCGTCGATGCCTGGGTCACAAGGTGCAGGTGCCCTGTGTCAGACAGCTGCCATTAGGCAGCGTATGCTAAATTATCTTCAGCGTTTAATTTTAATTTGCGATTTGACGCATCAGCCTGCGGATAGCTTCTCCAGCTTCATAACCCCCGTCGAAACCTTTACTAGCCCGGAGTGCAGGCACGTCACCAACGATCCTAAGTCAGTGCTGCCTGTTCTGTTTCAGTATATGCGCAGTGCGCAAACTTGTCAAGCCAATTGAACAAATTTTAAGTTATTATTCACATCAGCCAGCCTGTTAATACAAATTTTTGACCTTGAATTCCTTCTCGAATTCACGCCGCTGATCCTTCTTTGCGATATCCTGCCGCTTATCGTACAGCTTTTTCCCCTTTGCAAGACCGACCTCAACTTTTACGAGGCTTCCCTTGAAATACACGCGCAGCGGCACGAGCGTATATCCGCGCTCCGCAATCTTTCCGAGCATTTTATTAATCTCGGAACGGTGCAGCAGCAGCTTCTTCGGTCTGAGCGGATCCCGGTTGAACAGGTTTCCCTTCTCATACGGACTGATGTGCATTCCGTATACGATGACCTCTCCCTTCTCGATCCGGATAAACGATTCCTTGATGCTGCATTTCCCCATGCGCAGCGACTTCACCTCAGTGCCGTGCAGCGCAACTCCTGCCTCATACTTGTCCTCGATAAAATAATCATGGTAGGCTTTTTTATTATTGGCAATCAACTTTACCGATTCTCCCATACGTCCTCCCCCTTCCTGCTATCGCAAGATTCCTGCACACCCGTTGTCACAGGCGCGATTCATCCGCAAACTTCTCTGATTCTATGACATAGATAACTATTCTGTACAACGTTGTTCTAGAGTGTATTAAAATAAACTTTCTGCCAGATGTGCGTCACAATTTATGGGAGATTTCTGCCAAACTCAGAATTTTCATGCATCCGACACAAAAGTCACAGTACAGCATCCTGCCGAACCGTTACGACACAAGCTCAAAATCAACCGTTTTGGCGTCTTTATCCGCTCCAGTGACACGGATCCTTATCGTGTCGCCCAGCCGGAAGACGCGCCCGGTCGCAATCCCATACATCTCATTTGTATCCTGCTGGAAATAATACCGGTCATCATACATACGGCTGACGTGAATCAGTCCCTCAACGGTATTCGGCAGCTCTGCATACATTCCGTACGAGGTCATCCCGGAGATCACCGCATCGTATTCCTCCCCGATATGGTGCTTCATATACTCGGCCTTTTTCATTTTCACGGTATCGCGCTCTGCCTCATCCGCACGGCGCTCCGTCCGGCTGCACTGCGCTGCCACCTCTCCCAGCAGCTCGTGATAATGTGCGGTGCGCGCTTCATCCAGCTGCCCGTGCAGCACCTCCTTGATAATCCGATGAATCTGAAGATCCGGGTAACGGCGGATCGGTGAGGTAAAATGACAGTAATACTTTGCCGCCAGTCCAAAATGGCCGGTACAGTCTGTCGTATACATTGCCTGCCTCATTGAACGCAGCGTCATACGGCTGATCATCCCCTCCTCCGGCGTATCCTCAATCCGCGCCAGCAGCTTCTGCAGCTCCTTTGGATGAACCTCTTTGGAGATTCCCTTCATCCCATAGCCATAGTTTGAAATAAACTGCGCAAGCGCACGTATTTTTTCCGGGTCCGGTGTGTCATGCGTCCGGTACAAAAAGGGCGCCTCCTGCCAGTAAAAGTCCTCGGCAACCGTCTCATTTGCCGCCAGCATGAAATCCCCGATCAGCCTGGTCGCCACGTTCTGCTCATACGCTTTGATCTCCACCGGAATGCCGTTCTCATCCAGCAGCACCTTTGCCTCCGGAAAATCAAAATCAATGGCTCCCCGTTTTCTCCTCTTTGCACGCAGAAGCCCGGAGAGCTCTGCCATCTCCTCCAGCATCGGCACAAGCGGCGCACACGCTCCCCGCAGAGGATGTTCCGGATCCTCCAGAATATTCTTCACCTCTGTGTAAGACATCCTGCGGTCCACACGGATCACCGTCTCTGCAATCTCATGTGCTGCAATCGTTCCGTTCTGGTCAATTTTCATCAGGCAGCTTAAAGCCAGCCGGTCTTCCCCTGCATTCAGGGAACAGATGCCATTGGAGAGACGCCGCGGCAGCATCGGAATCACGCGGTCCGCGAGGTAAACGCTCGTCCCGCGCTGCAGCGCCTCGCAGTCCAGTGCACTGTGCTCCTTAACATAGTGCGAAACATCCGCAATGTGCACGCCAAGATGATAATAAGTCCCGTCAAAGGCAAGAGAAACTGCATCATCCAGATCCTTTGCATCCTCTCCGTCAATCGTCACCATCTGCACATCCCGCAGATCTTTCCGCCCTTCCAGATCCTCAGCACGAACTTCGTCCGGAACCTGTTCCGCCTGGCGCAGCACGCGCTCCGGAAACTCCAGCGGCAGATCATAGCCATACACCACAGAAAGGATATCCGTGCCCGGGTCGCTGATATGCCCGATAATTTTCGTCACTCTTCCCTCTGGCAGATGCTTCTGATCCCCGTATGAGGTCAGCGTGACGAGCACCTTATGTCCGGGCATGGCTCCCCTGCTCCGCTCCGGCGACACATAAATCTCCGTGGTCAGCCGCGTATTGTCTGGCACCACGAAGCTGCGCATCCGATTTTTCCGGAATGTTCCGACCAGCTCCTTTACCGCATGTTCCAGAATCCGTACTACCACGCCCTCCTGGCGCCGGCCGGGCGACGGCGCCTCCAGAGCAACCTGCACGGTATCCCCATGCAGCGCGCTGTTCGTGTCCCGCTCAGAAATAAAGATATCTTCCTCGCGCCCCTCAACCCGCACAAATCCAAAGCCACGCGGATTCGCGAGAAACGTCCCGGTCACATACTGTGCTGTCGCTTTGCGGTATTTCCCCTTGACTGTCACCTCAATGGAGCCATCTGCGAGAAGCGCATCCAGCACTTCCTCTAATTCCGCGCGGTTCTCCTTTGGAATGTCCAGCAGAATCGCGATCTCCTTTAATTTCATCGGGACGTACTGCTCATCGCAGATGAACTCGTACAGCATTTTTTTCCGGCGCTCAAATTGTTCTTCCGTCTGTATCATAATCTAGTTGTCTTCCTTCTCCTTCTGGCAGGCGATGTCTGTGCTCATGTTCATAAATGAAAGCCCGCCAATCACGCTTTTCAAAAGTTCTCATCCAGATTTGAGTCTAAAATATTCAGCGTACCGCCTCACTCCTATCTGGCAAAGCTCTGGAGCTTCCCATCGGCAGCGCGGCCAAGTGAGGCGATACCCCGCCGATCGAAGCAGGCACAATCCAATCGGAAAACAGACAGGACTCCCATAGTAAAAAGGACCGGTGCACGTATGCATCAGCCCTTCGTTCCTTAGAAATTCAAATTCAGAATCACAGAGAAGACGATAAATACCACCACGAGTATCGTCGTGATCTGAACCAGCTTTCCTTCCATGGATCGTGACTTATTCTTACCCCAGTAGGTATCTCCAATACCGCCGATCGCACCCAGCCCGGCATCTTTCCCCTGCTGAGCCAGAATAACAGCAGATAATGCAATACATACTAATATAAAAATAATTGTCAAAAATGTTTTCACGGTCTCTACACCTCCTATGCCAAACACAAACAGTCTACCACAGGATGACCGATTTTTCAACCATATTTTTACCAAATGTCAAATTAATTGCGCTGTGACAGTTATGCCGTCTCTTACCTGCAGGCACGGCGTTCCGGCATACTGCTCACAGATGGCCGTAAACAGGAATCGTTTATCAGGCAAACGGCGACTTATATGAGGCTGCGAGACCGATATAGTCTTCGATGCGCAGCAGCTGATTATATTTCGCGACGCGCTCTGTCCGGCAGGGGGCGCCAGTCTTGATCTGGCCTGCTGCAGTCGCCACCGCGATGTCTGCAATGGCGGTATCCTCCGTCTCACCGGACCGGTGGGACAGGATGCAGCGGTAGCCGCTTTTATGCGCAAGTTCGATTGCATCGAACGCCTCGGTCAGCGTCCCGATCTGGTTGACCTTGATCAGAATCGCATTTCCTGCCTGTTCTTCGATTCCTCTCTGCAGCCGCTCACGGTTCGTCACAAAAAGATCATCCCCGACGAGCTGTACTTTCTGTCCGAGCCTTCTCGTCAGCTCCTTCCAGCCTTCCCAGTCGTTCTCGTCCAGTCCATCCTCAATGGACGCAATCGGAAACTGAAGACATAGATCCTCTAAATACGTGATCATTTCCTCCGTCGTGCGGTACACCTCTGTTCCCTTCATCCGGCTCTCCCCGGGAAAGAAGTACGCCTGCCGCTCCTCCTGATACAGCTCGCTGGAGGCTGCGTCTAAAGCGATGACAATGTCCCGCTTCATCTGGTATCCTGCCTTTTCTACTGCCTCGCAGATCAGGTATAACACGGCAGCTGCATCCTCCAGATCCGGTGCGAATCCTCCTTCATCTCCAACTCCTGTCGCCAGATTTCGCTCCTTCAACAGACGCTTCAGCGTATGGTAGATTTCCGCACACATCTGCAGGCCATGTGAGAAACTGTCTGCGCCAACCGGCATGATCATAAATTCCTGCAGATCTACGGTATTATCCGCGTGGCAGCCGCCGTTTAAAATATTCATCATTGGCACAGGCATCCGATGGGCATGCATGCCGCCGAGATACCGGAACAGCGGCAGATTTAGCGAGCGTGCCGCCGTAGCGGCAGCAGCCATAGACACCCCAAGGATTCCGTTTGCCCCGAACCTCTTTTTATTTTGGGTTCCGTCCTCCCGGCAGAGAATCCGGTCCAGAGATGCCTGTCCATAGACATTTTCTCCTATGACGGCATCCGCCAGAATCGTATTGACATAATGGCATGCCTGCTCCACACCCTTTCCGTGGTAGCGCTCCTGTCCGTCGCGCAGCTCGGCAGCCTCATACTGTCCGGTCGATGCACCGGACGGGACGGCAGCACGACCGACACTTCCATCCTCCGTCATCATCTCTACCTCAACGGTTGGATTTCCGCGCGAATCCAGAATTTCCCGCGCATAGACATCTGTGATTGGCATATAATTACACATATTGCAAAGCCCTCCTGTATTCCGCAAAAATTATTACGTTCCCTGCACGACGCATTCCGCAATCAGGGAGCGGTAACGAAGCATGATCCTGTTTCTTTGCTTTGCAATAGTGTGTCCCCGGGCGGCTGATTCAAGTCTGGCAATTCCTGCCGTAGTTACCGTTCCGCCTGTCCGTCTCTGTAGTCACTTCCCCGCTCAGAAGCTGATCTACTCCTGCGGTTCTTCCGGCTGCGTCCGGATCGGAATTCCGTTTACCTCAACTGAGTTTTCCGCAGGAATAACAAAATAAGGACGGCCGTCAAGAATCCGTGTTTCAATGAGATCCGCGCGGTCCGGCTTCACCTGGATGACGACGTCCGGCGTGCGGATCTCAAACTTGCGGGTGTTGACCAGATTGGAAACGACAATCGGCGCTTTCACCTCTCCGCCCGCTGCCTGCTCAAATTCTTCGTCGAAATGCTCCAGCACCTCATCGTTCGCTCCGTTATCATAGAGCAGCCGTTTCATATCCTCTTTTTCCAGCCGCACTGGTTCCGGCTCATCCTTGTGCTCCTCCAGAAGACTGTTCAGCGTCTCATGGATTGTTTTCACCGTCTCATAGGTACAGTCAGAAAGCAAAGTGTCCGCAACAAGAGTATTAAAGGTTTCTTTCTGAGAGGTGGCAGTCAGCGGCAGCTCACAGCCAAGAAGGGAACGCGCGAACTCCGGGTTCAGCTCGTCCGGATTCTTTGAATAATAGAGGATGCTGTGAATATCCGTATTCCGCTCTGTAAACGCCGGGAACAAGAAGCCGGTCACTGGCATCTCCACAAACCAGTCCCGGATGCGCTCGCCAATCCGATTCGTCTCTACATTATAAGAAAGTCCCGGCTTCGTCAGACGGACCGGACAGATGGCGCAGAGCACAAACTCATACACCTCATCCGACGCATCGAACTGCTCCAGATTGTCTGTGCCGCGTCTTGGAATATCATACGCGCCGTGCACCAGGATGATGAAGAAATTGTCCGGGCGCACAAAGGTCTCAATCACCTTGTCATAAAATTCATCCAGCAGCTCCTCGTCCTTCAGCTGGCTGTCCTTCAGCTTCATGAGATACTCCTGCGTGCCGCCGCCCGCTTCCTGCTGAAGCGGAAACTCCATGTCAAGCAGATTCTTTCCGACTGTACCGGAAAGTGTCTTTTTCAGAATCTCAAAATATTTGAACATCTCCTCCTCAGACAGCGAAAGAAATGCCTCCTTCATTTTCATGACCTTATTCTTTTCACCATCTACATAGCAGCCGCTGATCCGCGTGAACGGACAGCGGTCCGGCGTAAACTGACGCTTAATCTCTGCAATTTCTTTCTTATTCATCAAATTACCTTCTTTCGTAATCAAAACTTTCATCGCAGCCAACAAGGTACCAGGCCAGCTGCAAGACATCTGGTTATCCGCTTCGGCCGGTGCAAAACGTGTGCAGCTGACACATAACACCACTAAATATTCCATACAGCCGGGCCTGGCTGCATGGCTCGTTGCTCGCGGGAATAAAAACGAGCGGAAACAACTGTTTCGCACAGCTGCTGCCACTCGTTTTTCTGCACAGACTTCACAGAAAATACTCTGCTGCAAGATTCCTGCCTGATCCCTTATTCACAAGTAAAGGCTCCTCTGCAAGCAACGGAGCAGCAAGCCTGCAGCGCTGCCATACGATATCTACTCATAGTCCAGGCATGCCCGGTCCCGCACAAACGGGCGGACATACGTATCTGCAACCGCCACATGTGCCGGATGCTTTGCGTACACCGCGATATCCGAAGCCTGCTCAAATGTCGTCACCAGCGCCATCTCATGCGTGCTGGACGGAATCAGCTCCCCTACAAACCGAATACTGACAAGCCCAGGAATCTTTCCGGTCAGTCCCGCAAACTGCTCCGCCATCGCTGCCTTCAGCTCCGGCTTCTTCTCCTCCGGGATCTCCTCTTTAAATTTCCACATCACAATATGATGTACCATGCCGCATCCTCCTCTTTGATCTTCCCTTTTGCGTTTTTACTATATCATGCTTCCCCATTCTTTTCAAATGTTTTTTCAAGCATCTCTGCAGCTTTTATATTTATTATACGGACTCAGATTCGATAAAAGAGGAACCTCTTGCAGCCTTCCGGCCACAAGAAGTTCCTCCGTCGTACTGTTCACATTCTATTTCTTCTCTACAACCTGTCCGATCAGATAGCAGACTACCGCGACCACCATTCCATTGATCGAGGCGATCCCCCAGTGCAGCAGATTTGCCGTCACCGCACCGAGCACGACGCCAGCCACAGCAAACCAGTTGACCTCCCTTAAACTGCCGCCGTTGCCCGCATAATCCTCCTTGTGCATGAAATAGTCAAGCACAAGAAGAATGCCGATTGGCGGAAGCGTGCAGTTGAGGATGTTCAGCCAGTCACAGAAATTGTAGTAAAGCCATACCGCCGCAACTGTCCCGATGATGCCGGATACGAGAACCATCGGCTTTTTCTTCTGGTGGAAGATATTGGAAAGCCCGAGCCCGGCCGAATACAGCGCGTTGTCGTTTGTTGTCCAGATGTTGAGGCCAAGCACGAGCACTGCAAGATAAAACAGGTTCAGGTTGATCATAACCTCAAAGATATCGTTACCGCCGACAAAAATCGACGAAACCGCTCCGAAGAAAAACATCAGCGAGTTGCCGATGAAAAATGCAACCACGGTCGTCAGCGCACCTACTGCCCCATTCTTCGCAAAACGCGTAAAGTTCGGTGTCGCCGTGCCGCCGGATACAAAAGAGCCAACCACGAGACCGGCGCCGCCAATCACAGTCAGAGTACCACTCGAAACCGCAAACTGGTCGATGATCGTGCCGTCGCCCCTCTGCACCGCCATAATCATCGCTGCAGTGCCAAGCACTGCGACAAGCGGCACTGCAATATAGCTGACAATCGTAAGAGACTTGATCCCAAAATACGCGGACGCAGTCATACAGATACCCGCAATGATCACGAGCGCCCACTGTGCCATCGTGCTGCCGCCAAGCAACTCCTTCGATACCGGGATTGCAAACATCGCAATTCCGACGCCGAACCAGCCAATCTGCGTGAAGCTGATCATCGCAGAAGACAGATAAGAACCCTTCCTGCCGAACGTGCGCTGCGCAAGCAGATCCATGCTGAGCCCGGTCTTCGCACCGACGTAGCCGAGCAATCCTGTGTACAGACCCAGAATCGCACCTCCGAGCAGCAGCGCCTTGAGGAATCCCCAGAAATCAAGTCCATCCGCGAGCTCCTGACCTACCCACATGCTTGCCGAGAAAAACGTAAACCCAAGCATGATCATGAACATCGTCAGAATGCTTCTTCTGCTCCCCTCCGGTACTGCGGACTCCGCATAGTCAATGTCTATCACCGTTGTTTTTGTGTCATTTTTCAATTTCTCTTCCTCCCTCATTCCGTTTGTATTCCCTGCAGGAAATCACCCCTGGTCCGTGCACTGGCATGCTCATGTTCCGCCTGACAGCACTGCCTGTGTTTCTCCTGCTGTGTCGTCATCTGTCGGCCATGCCATTCAGATCATATATTTATGAAGCGCGGAAGAAAATTCCTGGATTCTCTCCTCCGCGATCTCCCTGATCTCCACATCCTTCAGGCTCTCAATGTAGCCCTGCTCCTGCTTGTACAGCCACTTTGCACGGGATTCCTTGATCTTTTCATAGTGATTCCGATGCACCCACTCCTCATAGCTTACCGGTGTCGGGTAGCCAAGCTTTTCATCGAGGAGCGCCTTCTTATCAATCTGTCCGGAGCGTTCCAAAAGCCCCTTCCAGAACGCAAGGACCTCCTCAACATGTTCATAGATCTCGTATCTGCGCGCGCCTCCGTCATAAATCACACATTTTTCAAAAAGCGGATTTCGCATCGAGAGCGTCTGTCTGCGGAATTCCGGTGCGACAATGCCGCCCTTCCAGTAGAAATCAACGCCGGGAAGGTTGATCCCGGATACGCCCTTATCCTCGTAGGTGCTGAAAATCCCCTCATAATACACTGCAATGAATCCCTCAAACTCCGGCCAGAACTCCCGGAACTCTAAGGTCAGGCGCTCCAGCAGATCGATCCCCTTCGTGCCGCCAATCGTAAAAATAATGATGTTGCGCAGCCTCATGCCGTGCTCACGATAAAAGTCCGTCACATAGCGCAGACAATGAACCAGCGTTTCCCCGGTCGCAATAATATCACCGATTAGCAGCGTGCTGTCCGGCACCATGGTGAGCTTACTGTACTTGATCGCAAGTCCTGCAATCTGATCCTGTTCAAATACGCGCTCGCTCGACAGAAAGCTGATGTCATGCACACGGATGTGTTCGCGGTAGCAGCTCTCCTCAAGGGGGTAATTCAGCGCACCTCTCAGAATCGAGAGAATGTTCGCAGTCGTCACCTTCTTCTGCTCCTTAAAATAGTACAGCATCTGAGAAGTCGACTGGAGCAGGCAGCGGTAAACCTCATATCCAACTACCTCGGGGACATTCAGCAATTTCCGCGTCTCCGCCTCCGACACGACGTAATACTCATTCAGATAATCTCCGCCCTCCAGCCGGTAGCAGTCTACTCCCTGCTCCGAAAATTCAGGTGCCAGCGTCACTTCATCCCAGTTCTTCATCTGCAGTTCCTCCCTGTTTTGCATGTTCACCCCACAGCAGACATGATAGATTACCGCCAACGTTCTTCCGCCGCTTTTTCGCAACAGGAAATGCTCCGGACATATAAAAAGAAGCGCGAAATACATTCCCGCGCAGACCGAAGCCGCCATGGCATAAAAACAGGCTGCACTTCACCTGGAAGCCAGCCTATTTGCTGATTCTATTCCGTCCGTCTCTTATTCAACTGAAAAAATAATATATGAAATAAGTTTTCTTGTCAAGACTTTTTCCGACATGTTTCGCAGCCTTATTGGATTCGTAATATTTATCATGGTCGAAATTACCTGTATGCCGTTCTGTATGACATCGGCATACAGCACTGCCATATATGCGTGCGGGCACACCTGCTTAGCTATTGGTTCCTTTTCACATCATGGTATCATCCCGCAGTACCTCTGCCAGATTGATTTTCCGCACATTCCGCCAGCCAAGATAATAGGCAAGCGCCACCGTCCCCACGATCGCCAGCAGAAAAGCCGCGATCGGCAGAAACGGCGCTTCTGCAAGAAAGCTCCCCGCCTCCATGTAGCTCGCCTTCAGCATATACCACACGGCAAGGACTGCAACCGGCAGCGTGATGAAAACCGGGCGCCCCGCAAGCACCAGCGCTTCGATGCAGAACATCTTCCTGATTTCCGCCGGAGTCATTCCAACGGACATATACCGCGCTACCTCCCGTTTTCTCTGCCGGACAAAGCCCAACGTATTAGAAAATACATTCCCGGCTCCGATAACTGCCAGCAGCACGCAGAAGCCGCCCAATATCGCCAGCATTCCCTGAATCTGCTTCTCGTTTGTCTCATACTCCTGAATCCGGTTTTCACTTTCTACTGTATAGTTCGGACTGACGATCTGAACTGCCTCCTCCTGCAAAGCTGTCAGCTCCGCAAGCGCCGCTCCTTCTGCTCCAAGAATGCGGATATACAACTCCTCCCCGCAGCCTCCGACCTGTCCCTTGATCTCTCTCCAAAGAGACGATGGAAGAAAATGTACCATCTCGTAGTAATCCAGTGTCGCGTATTCTTCTCGCAAAACCGGGACTTCTTCTGTATAAGCCAGGACCGGAATTTCTGCTGTCAGCTCCTCCTTTCCGGACTGTCTAAGAACACTCGTCTCCGCTTCTCCCTTTACATAAGGCATAAGTGTTGGATGCCGGAAATCCGGATTCGTCACATCCCGGATCTGGTTCCGGATCACTGCCCCGTCAAGCTGCGGTGAGATCCCAATCTGCTCACAATATGCCAGGAAGCTTGCATCATCCAGTATGACAACCGGCGCGTTTACGAGCCATCCTCCCTCTGTCGGTGTCACATTGCTGCCGGATGCATGGGAAAACCCGCCGAAGGATCTCATTTCCTTACTCAGTTCCTCCTCTGTAACGATCCGCTTCGCCATGGCCTTTTGATAAACGACAACACTGTCTGCCCCGGGAAGTTTCTGGAATTTCCCGGTCTCTCCAAACGCATCCACCTCTGCATCCCTCACAGTAATCATGATATCCCATACATTCTGATACCGTTCAAAATAAGTTTCTCTTGTGCTGATTCCCGAAAGCGTGAAGAAACACTGCATGAGCGTAAATGCAAGAAAGGAACTGACCAGAGACAGCGTTGCCGTCCGCAGAGCCTTCCGCTGCGCCTTCAGGGCATTGCCTGCCAGCTCTCCCTCTATTCCAAACAGAAGTGCAAGCGCTGGTGAACGCTTTTTGCGCTTCAGCTGCAATTCTCCGGTATTTTTAATCGCCTCCAGCGGGGTCAGCCGGCTCAGCTTTCTAGCTGGCAGCCATGCGGAAATCCATATCGTGATCACAGTCAGCAGTAAGGTCAGTCCGAACACCAGCGGATGATAGCCGAAGACTGCCTCATGCCTGCCCGGCACATCGGTTCCCAGCAGGACATTGGTCAGGTTTATCAGTCCCCAGCTAATAAGAACACCAAACAGGTTTCCAGCGAAAACCGGCACCGCACACAGAGCCGCAGCCTCCTGCAGTAAACAGGTCCGTATCTGCTTCGGCGTTGCTCCGATACTGGAAAAAATGCCAAATTGGTGGAGCCTGGCATTCATCGATACGGCAAACGAATTGTGGATGATAATAATCAACGAGAGAACCGCTATTCCCGTTATCACGAGAAAGAGCGGAAAGATCAGTCTCGGCGCTGGATCCTGCGAGCTCCGGATCAGATACATGGCGAGAAGCCCGTAATGATAAGAAACCTGCTCCGGCGGAATCCCGATCGCTTCCGCAATCTGCAGCGTATCGGCAAATACCTTCCGCATATCTTTAAAATAAAGCTCCACGGTTGTTTCCGCTTCACCCTCATCCCTCACAGCCGCCTCTTCCGCACTCGCATACTCCTTTATCGCCGCGACCTCCTCTATATCTCCATCCCCCTTTATTCCCACAGCCGCGTCTTTTCCATTCGCGTGATTCTTTATCGTCACGATCGCGTCCTTTACATTTGCGTGATTCTTGATCGCCGCGATTGCTTCCTCATTCAGTTCCCCGGTAATCCGGCTCTGCCAGCCTCCCTCCCCCAGCTCGATCCGCTCAATCTCATACTTCCATAAATTATAAAACGCTCCGCATAATAGAGATAAAAGCAGGGCAGAAATAAATGCTGCGATTATGACAGACAGACCGGAGGTCCGGTTATGTTTCATATAGCCTGATGAATACTCTTTCCACATAGCCGTCACCTCCGCTGCTCATCCTGAATGATGCGTCCGTCCTCAATGGTAATGATACAGTCTGCCTCCAGGGCAACCTTCTCATCATGAGTAATCAGAACAATTGTCTGCTCCAGATTGCGGTTGGAGAGCTTCAGCATATCCATGATTTCCTTCGAATTTTTCAGATCCAGATTTCCGGTCGGCTCGTCAGCGAGCAGCAGCGCCGGGCGATAGATCAGAGAGCGTGCAATCGCCACCCGCTGCTGCTGCCCGCCCGACAGTTGGCTTGGCAGCGCTTCCAGCTTGTCGGCAATGCCAAGCGTATTGACAATCTTTTCAAAATGCTCCTGATTCGGTTTCCTCTTATCAAGGGTCAGCGGCATCAGGATATTTTTCTTTGCAGTCAGCGTTGGAATCAGATTGTAAAACTGATAGATCAGCCCGACCTTTCTCCTGCGGAAGATCGCAGCTTGCGTTTGATTCAGTCTGGAAAGATCGGTTCCATCGATCATAACAGTTCCGCTTGTGGGCTTATCCACGCTGCCCAGAATATGCAGCAGCGTAGACTTGCCGGAGCCGGAAGCCCCGACAATTGCCACAAATTCTCCCTTTCCAACCGTCAGGTCAATCCCATCCAGGGCTACGACCTGATTCTCACCAGAGCCATACACCTTTCTCACTTTTTCACACGTCAAAATATTCATCTGGTTGCTCCTTTCTTTTGTCTATGCCAAAGCTGTTCGGCACGTATAGTATAGCAAACGAAAGTTACAACTCAGTGACTGTAAAACCGAATCTCAAAGCAGGCGCCGCCGCCCTGCCTGTTTTGTGCCCGTATGGTCCCATTCTGACGCTCGATGATCTCTTTTGCCAAAGACAATCCTATTCCGATACCGCCCTCACAGGCATGTTTCCCCCTGTAAAACCGCTCAAACAGGTGCGGAAGATCCTCTTTGCAAAACCCTTCCCCTTCGTCCCAGATCAGGATTTCTGTATAGAGAGGATTCTGCTCATAGGAGCAATGAATCGTCCCACCCCGGTTGTGTTCCATGCAGTTTTTCATCAAATTCATTACTGCCTCCATCGTCCAGTCCAGATCAGCAGTAACTGCCATCCCTCCCAATTCCGGAATATCCAGCGACGTACCGGACATTGCAAACAGTTCCTGCAGATTATCCGCCGCTAGTATCAGCACTGTGAAGACATCGATTTCTTCCTTTCGCAGCTGCAAAGACCCCGCATCCAGTTTTGCCAGCACAAGCAGCGCCTCTTCCAGACGGGTAAGCCGGATCAACTGCCCTTGTATCTGTTCAAACCTCTCCTGCTTGTCTTCACTCTGCACTGTCTGAGCTTTCTCCTGCATTACCGAAACTTCACCCTGTGTTGTCTGACCTTCCTTCTGCATCAATTGAGTCATGCTCTGCGTTGTCTGATCTTCCCTTTGCATTGTCTGCGCTTTACTTTGTATTATCTGCGCTTCACTCTGCATTGCCTGAACGGATAAGGAAATTGCCGTGATCGGCGTCTTGATCTGATGTGCGATATTGGCAAGATTCTCTGCAAAATCATCTTTTGCCTGTACTGCCGCCTCTTTGATCTGATAAAGGAATGTCACGGTCTTATAGATTTCATCCTCCAACCTCGAAAAATCATCCTCTCCGGTTGCGGAGAGAATCGGGGCTTTTCCCACATAAGCCTGCTCTAAATATTCCACCAAAGCCTGAATGCGTTTTGCTTCGATGTGATTGCGCCGGAAAAACGTAAACAGGAATAAAAGGATTCCTGCAAAAAGTCCTGCCCCGGCAGACCAGATCACTGGTACGCAGTCTGTATCGTTTGTTTCCCATTCTTTCCATACCGCAAATAAGGTGCCCTTCGCTTCCGGAGCCTGCTCCAAAACCGCTCTGTGAAGGATAGAAAACAACTCAGCGGTAATTCTATTGTAATAACAGGAAATAAGCATTGCTGTGAGTGCCGAGGCGAGAAAGCTAACTGCCAGCACCCATCCGAAGGTAACAGCCCTCTGTTTTCGTCCGCTCATATCGTATCCTCCAGGCGATAGCCCACGCTTCTGACGGTCTTCAGACAAGAGGGCTGGTGCAGTTTATCCCGCAGCCGTTTCATTGTAACCGTCAGGGTATTATTATTCACATAGCTGCCCTTTACATCCCATACCTGTTCCAGTATTTTTTCTCTTGTAACAGTCCTTCCTTTATTCTGCATCAAAAACAGAAGCAGCTGATACTCTGCCTCGCTTAACCCAGTTTCTTCTGAATGACAAAAAACAGTCCTGCGGTTTACGTCAATCATAATCCCATCACACGAAAGATACTGTTCTGCCAGATTGCCGGACCTCCGCAGCAATGCCTGAATCCGCGAATACAATACCTCCAGTTCAAACGGCTTCACTACATAATCATCCGCGCCGCTCTGAAAGCCTGACACAATATCAGAAGCGTCTCCCCTGACTGTCAGAAAAATAATCGGAAGTTCCCTCCAGTTGCTGCGAAGCCAGCGGCATAAGCGATCCCCGCGTCCGTCCGGCATATTCCAATCCAGCAGTACAAGCGTCGGCACACGGACCTTCAGCGCCTGCCTGAGCCCAAACAGCGTATCATACACCGTCACCTTAAAGCTTCTCTGCTCCAGATATTCTTTTACAACACCTGCAATCGCAGCGTCATCCTCTGCGTAATATAATTCCACCATCTTCATTTCCACCCTGGTTTTTTTCTATTGTACCAGGAAAATGTTACAATATAGTGACTTTTTCCTTCCTTACAATCCAATTCTCCTCAAAATCCCATCGACATCCACTCCCGGATGTGTCAGGTACATTCTCGCGATCTGCTCTGACAATTCCTCTGAAATCCTGTGCTTTTTTGCGATTTGCTTTACGGACCTCCCCGCATCGATTTCCTTCATGATCGCTGGAATCATCCTGGCGATATCTGCCGGAATCCTGGTTTCTTCCCTGGAAGATAGCTGTCCCGTATGAGGAATGACCTGCTTCTCAACCTTAAGTTCCCCATTTTCTTCGATAAACAGAAGGGCAAATGTAATCTCCTGATGAAAACGCCTCGGACCGCAGCTTCCGGGATTCAGATACAGCGTATCGCCAACCATCTTTTCTTCGTACTTATGAGAATGTCCATAGACAACCAGGTCGGTCTCTGACAGATTCTTCGGAATCTCTTTTTTATTATGCACCATATAAACCCGCAGGCCGCAAACTTCCAACGTAAGCGACTCCGGGATCTGATCCGCCCATTCCTTATCATTATTGCCACGGACCACATGAACCGGCGCAATTTTGCTGAGTTCCTCTATCATTTCCTGTCGATTAATATCGCCGCCGTGAAGAATCATCTCGCAGCCTCGCAGTGCTTCCACCACCTCAGCACGGAGCATTCCATGGGTGTCTGATATGATTCCAATTTTATGCATGTTATCCCATCCCTACTATTTATTATTGTTATGCAAATACCATCAGGCAGATGCCTTTCCGCTTCTGTCTGTTTTCTTTGTATTGCTGCATAATAGTATACCACCTTGCATAAGTTCTGTATAGAAATGTCTGCTCTGAAATTCGCCGTTGACAGAAAACCTGTCCGTCTGTTAAAATCAACTGATAAAAGGGGGATAACCACCTCGAAAAGGCTGAAAATTCAGCGCTAATCAAACGTCACTCCGGATATTCAGCGTCCCCGCAGGAGAATGGCAACAAAATCCTTACCTCTTTGTCGGCAACTATCATCGCAAGCAACCTATAGGATCGGAGGAAAATCGTTGGAACGACACAATATCATAGCAGAAAAACTAAAAGAAGCCGTCGCATCGGTCGTGCCGATTGCAGTCATTGTTTTTGTACTGTGCCTCTTTTTCGTTCCTGTAGAAAGCGGCCTCGTCCTCTCTTTCGTCATTGGTACAGCGCTCATTGTCGTCGGGATGGCCCTTTTTACCATCGGTGCAGATTCTGCCATGACGCAGATCGGCAACCACATCGGTGCAAAGCTGACCGCTTCCCGAAAGCTGTGGCTGATTCTGTCGATGAGCTTCTTTTTGGGCGTCATGATCACCATGGCAGAGCCGGACCTTCAGGTGCTGGCAACGTATGTGCCGGATATTGATACCAGTGTGCTGATCGCCACGGTATCTGCAGGGGTCGGGCTGTTCCTCATGATCAGTATGCTGCGGATTCTCTTTGGTGTGCCGCTTCGCTGGCTGCTTCTTGCATTTTATGGGATCGTGTTTTTGCTGGCGTCTCTCTCCGAGCCGGATTTTCTGTCCGTAGCGTTCGATTCCGGCGGTGTCACCACAGGTCCCATGACCGTACCCTTTATCATGGCCCTCGGCGTAGGTGTGGCATCCATCCGCAGTGATGAACGGGCAAAATTCGACAGCTTTGGTCTCATCGCTCTCTGCTCGATCGGGCCAATTCTGGCCGTCCTGCTCCTTGGTTTTCTCTACAAAAGCGATGCTGCCGGAACCGCAAGCCTCCTGGTGGGGGAATATGTAACTTCCGTCGATGTCGGCGCGGAATATATCCACTCGTTCCCCCATTACATGTCCGAAGTTGCCATCGCGCTCCTTCCGATTTTTGCATTCTTCCTGCTGTTCCAGCTCATCTCGCTGAAGCTGAAGAAACGCCCTTTTCTCCGGATCCTAATCGGTATTGCGTTTACATACGGTGGGCTTGTGCTGTTTCTCACCGGCGCAAATGTGGGCTTTTCCTCTCTCGGGTATTCTCTAGGCGGCGCAATGGTGGATCACAGACTCACATGGCTCCTCATCCCTCTGTCCATGGCAATGGGCTGGTTCATCATAGGCGCGGAGCCAGCTGTCCATGTTCTGACCAAACAGGTGGCTGAATTATCTGCCGGAGCCATTTCCGAGACTATGATGGCGCGGACGCTGTCCATCGCCGTCGCAGCTGCCAACGGTCTTGCAATGCTGCGGGTGCTGACGGGTATCCCCATTCTGTGGTTTGTCGCCGCAGGGTATGCTGTCGCGATTCTTCTGGCATTTTTTGTACCGCCTACCTTTACCGCGATTGCCTTTGACGCAGGCGGCGTGGCCTCCGGACCGATGACCGCGGCATTCATGCTGCCCTTTGCCATGGGTGTAACAGGAGCTGTGGGCGGAAATGTGATGACAGACGCTTTTGGCCTCGTCGCACTGGTTGCCATGATGCCTCTCATCACGGTTCAGGCAATGGGCGCACTGGCGCAGCTGCGCAGCCGCCGCTCTACTGTTCTGGATACGCTGAGCAATCTGGCAGACGACGAGACAATCGAGCTATGGGAGGTGTCATAAATGGAGTTATATTACATGCTTGCCGTCTTGGACAGGGAACGTGAGAAACAGCTTCAGGAGCTTTGCCAGGAGCTGAAGCTCAGTGTAGTTTTGACGACGCTTGGGCAGGGTACTGCTACGGAGTCCCATTTGCGGCTCCACGACCTGGAGCCTACCGAGAAAGCCATCCTCGGTGCTCTGACCACTTTACCCTCTCTGAAGCAGCTCCTCCGGGCAGCGAAACGGAACATGTTTCTGGATATCCCCGGAAACGGAATCATGCTGGCAATTCCTGTGAAAAGCGTGAGCGGCAAGAAAACGTTGGAGTATTTTATCAAAAACCAGAATATAGAAGGGACGATGCCGGCTATGGAATTCAAAAATGAACTCATTATCGTGATTTTAAACGAGGGATACTCGGATATGGTGATGGATGCAGCCAGAGGGGCCGGTGCAACCGGAGGTACGATCCTTCACGCCAAGGGAACCGGCGGACAGAAAGCCGCAAAGTTTTTTGGCATGTCGGTAGCGGAAGAAAAAGATATCATCTATATCCTGGCTTCTTCCAAGAAAAAGTCCCAGATCATGAAATCCATAAACAACACCTGCGGCACTGGCACAAAGACAGGAGCGATCTGCTTCTCCCTTCCGGTATCTGAGACAGTCGGTATGAGGTCTCTGGAGGAAGACGAAGACTAAGAAACAATGCAGGTATCTGTTAAAGCCCTCAGGGAGATTCTGAATGCTTTTGAACACTTCAGCTTCCCAGCGACACTTTATATGACAGGGGTGTCGCAAATTGCGGTGAAACTACAGACACTGGTGTTTGTCTGGTCAGACATATGCCATATGCTGTAGCTTACAGCAGTTTTGCAACACCCCCGTTTTCATCATACGCCTATTGTATAAGCTAAACCTTCCTCGCCCTGACCAATAACATCATCGGCCTTCGCATTTCATCTTTCATTCCAGCCACATTCATCATTTCTTTCGAAGGCTGTGCTTCCTCAATGTGTTCCAGGGCAAATCCGGCATGGATAATCCCCATCAATATTTGCGTCAACGTATGATGCTGCTTAGCAACACACTGACCCAGAAAAATGGTTTGCCGTTCACCCGGATAAAAATAATTATCTATTGGCCATGCTGCGGGCATGCCATCTTCGCCATAAATCCAATCCTCATTAATGCCAGCTGTAAAAACCGGATGTTCTATGTTAAACAGAAAAATACCGCCAGATTTTAGCGTTTGGAATACCTTTTTAAAAATAAAATCCAAATCTGCAATGTAATGCAGTGCAAGATTGGAAAACACAAAATCAAAAGCGCATTCCGGATATTCATATTCTTCCAAACTGCATACCCTGTAACTGATATTTTTCGCACTGGTGCGTCTCATCGCTTCGTTAATCATCCGTTCACTCAGGTCTATACCCAAAACAGACAGAGCCCCCTGATCGGCAGCATATCGGCTGTGCCAGCCATAGCCGCAGCCAAGATCGAGTACGGACTTGCCCTGCAAAGGCGGAAAAAGAGGCTGAAGCTGGTGCCATTCCCCGGCAGCTTTCAATCCATCTTTACTTCGCGGCATTTGTGCATAAGCATCATAAAAAGCTTTGTCATTATAAATATTATTCATAATAAGTTCTCCGTAAATTTCTATCCTTTCTCTAAAATGTCAAAAGTTCTAAACCGGTGTCTCATATGTGCATCCCATCATGCTTAACTTCTTTTAGACTCCTAATAGGATACTTCCTCTTATACTGCCTCGATCTCCTGATCAAGACACACCCTTCCTGCAACGATTCTATCATACCTCTTCCTTTCCCTCAACAGCCAAAATGACCCCGGGAAAAGAAACGTATTATACTCTGAAGATCGTCAAATTCTGCTTGAATCTTCTTTGCCAAACTGGCCTGCTTCATTCCTTTAAATTTGGCTATAGAAACCATGCCTCTTCTATGTTATACTTCCGCAATAAACGCACATAGAGGTATCGCAAGATACAGTTCGGGAACAAGTTCGGGTATTTGACTGCATACCGCGACTTGAAGCTTCCTGCATTTTTGCACCGCCTTCTATGAAAGAAAGGGGTTCCGCCTATGAAACGCATTCTTACTGTCCAGGATCTTTCCTGCCTTGGCCGCTGCTCGCTTACCGTTGCTCTGCCGATTCTCTCCGCAATGGGACTGGAAGCAGTTGTGCTTCCAACCGCAGTTCTCTCCACACATACGCAGTTTCAAAACTTCACGTTTCGTGATCTGACTGGTGATCTGCCAGGGATTTTCGAGCACTGGAAAAGGGAAGGTTTCACGTTTGATACTGTCTATACGGGCTATCTCGGTTCCGCAGACCAGGTCGATATCGTGCTCTCCCTGTTTGAACATTACAAAAAATCCGGCGCTGTCTTGATCGCCGACCCGGCTATGGGCGACGGCGGCAAGCTGTATACCGGATTTGATCTCGCTTTTGTGAAAAAGATGGCGCAGGTCTGCGCAGCCGCAGACATCATCCTCCCAAATATGACGGAAGCTTCGATGATGCTCGGCATTGATTACCGTCCGGACGGCTATGACGAATCCTATATCAAAGATGTACTGAAACGTCTCTGCGGCCTCGGCGCGCGCACTGCTGTGCTGACTGGTGTTACCTTCCACGCGGACGAGCTCGGTGTCATGGCTTACGATTCGCAGTCTGATACCTTCCACGCCTACTTCCACGAAAGGCTGCCCGTCAGCTATCATGGCACCGGCGACTGCTTCGCGAGCTGCTTTGCAGGCGCACTGTCGCGCGGCCAGTCACTCGATGAAGCCATCCGGCTCTCCTCCGACTACATTGTCTCCTGCCTGAAGATTACGATGGCCGATCCGGACCGCCGCACCTACGGTGTCAATTTTGAACAGGCGCTGCCAATGGTGCTGCCGCAGTAAGAGAAACATGAAATGTCAATGAAGGGACTGCAAACATGTACCTTTCGGAAATTTTGCAGTCCCCTCCTTGTTATCCTGCTACAGACAGCTCAGGCAACCGCTGTCAGGAAAAGAATGCCTGGCTATTTTCTTTTCGTGCTTTTGTACTACATCCTGCACAGCGCTTTATTACATAGGAAACGAATGTTCTTTTGTGATTACAAGGCGCCTCTGACATCCTCTTACTACTCCCGCTTCATAATCTCCGTCAGATCCTGTTTCGGCGTTGTAGTTGGATGGATCTCATAGTTCTTCACCAGAAGATGAGCATATTTTTTCAGCTTCGGATACCAGCAAGCTGAAAAAAGCGGGGCGGCTGTATTAATTCAAGCTCTCTCCAACGCTGCCAGCAGCATCTCGAAGAAATCATCTTCGCCCTCTAGCATCGGAGAGTTCTCGCCGCCGCCATTGGTACTGCGTTTCATCTGCGCATGGAACTCCTCTCCGGCAGCAATCAGCTCCATCGGATAAATCTCATAGCCAAGCTCACGGCATATGCGGCAGAAGGACAGCAGCGGCTCCTTCTCCTGCCGCACTGCCAGAAGCCGTCTTCGCACCTCCTGATCTGCATACGCGCTTCTCTGGATTTCATCTAACTGTTCTAATATACTCATCATAGCAAACCTCTTCTGCCATTTCGTATGTGCATCTGTAAACAAGTGTGCTATCTCATTCATATTTCGCAAAGTCCCGCAGCATGATTTTCCATCGGCAAGGCGGCCGAGTGAGGCGATGCGGGAGCATCGTCGATCATAGACAATGCAGTTCGATGGAAACTCACACAAGGAGAAACACACTAGTCCTTTTTCTTCCGCTCTATCCTCACCCAGTCACGGATTTGCATTGCCATCTCAGCCACGCTGCCAGCTCAGTCTAAAACAAACTCTAAAATTGCCATACTTACCTCCTAAAATCCGGAGTCAAAATCCTGAATCCTTCTTTGCTCGCATGTACAGTGACAATACTGCAGCCAAAAAATTTGTAATCACAGTTCCTGTCTCAGTCCGCCCATTCATAAATCATTCTCAACTCCGTATTCGGAGTTCCAAGCATAATTTCCGCCTCTGTCCCATCAAAGTGGAAGCCATATCTTTCATAGAAACGGATCGCTCTGTCATTGCCCTTCAGCACCCAAACGGCAATCTTTTTATAAGCAGCAAGCGCCTCAAATGCAGCCTGCATCAAATGATAACCGACCCTTTTCCCCTGATACTCTGCAAGAACATAGATGGAATATACTTCCCCGGTTTCCGCAAGCGTATCGTCCCGGTACGCGCCGTAACCTGCAAAGCCAATGACCTGATCGCCATCTTTCGCCACGATGAGATTGTCCAGCCAACGGTGCGCGATCGCGGTACATGATTCAAGCGTGACCCCTGTCATGTATCCTGCATCAACCAGTCCTTCATACGTCTCATGCCAGGACTTGTAATGCACATAGCCCTTACCATTTATTTCGTCCTCGCTCTCCATCCTTTTAAATACATATCTGCACATGAGCATCACCTGCTTTCCAATTTATCAAACAACTCATACTGATTTGCCAGAATTTTCAATCAGGCTAGACATGAGTCAAAAATCCTCAGCGTAGCTCAGAACGTCGTCCAAGTCAGTTACTTCACAGCCTCCAAAATTCTACAGCTATGCTTTCTCATCCCTGGACGTGCGCCCTTATCGTAGTTGATACCAACCAGCAGTATCTGTCCTCCATAGCTTTTCAGGACTTCCGGATACTGTCGAGAAAGAATCTGATCAATCGCTCCTTCCGCACTCTGATTCCATTTCAATTCCACTACTAGGGCAGGATAGTCCGAACTGCGTTTCGGAAGATAAACCACATCTGCATATCCCTCTCCTGCGGGCAGTTCTTCCCACTGCAGATAGTGATCCCGATACGTATAGTAAGCAAGCTTAATCACACTGCGCAGGCTATCCTCTCTGTTGTAGTGAAGCGGTACTGTTTCTTCCAGATGTACCTTCTCAATCTGTGCAGCGACTGCCTCCTCATTCCCGTGAATCGTATCGTAAAACAGCTGATCGCTCTCCTTCAGACGTCGATTCGTCTCTGCGTGATCGACCAGTCGGATAGCTCTCTGGAATTCCAGCCGGATTTCCTCATTTGGGATACGGACCGTTCCTTTCTTTTCGTCATAGGCCAGATATCCCAGGTGAACCATCAAGGTCAGCACATCATCCCTGCCCTTAAATGTAACGAGATCATTTGCAAACCCTGCCGGATTGAGCGAAGCCTCCATACCGCCAAGCAGTTCTGCGATTGTTTTGGTCAGGCCAGAATAATCCATACTGATATAACTCATAAGTCCCTCTGCAGCAGAGGTCTGTGTCCAATAGGAATCAAAATCATGGTTTTCTATTGCATGCATAACGGAGCTTGGGTTATACACGGCAGGTATATCCGGGAAAGCATACCCATTGTACCACTTTTTCATCCGCGCGTAATCCACTTGATTCTGGTCACACAGCATCCGGACCTCTCTTTCTGTGAATCCGACATATGGAGCGTACTGTCTTGGCTTCAGCATAGAAAATTCTCGAAAATCCGATATTGCCGACTGACTGCCATCTTTTTTGATTGGAAGAATACCAGTCATATAGGCAGCAGCAAAAATCCTGGAGGTAGTTCCACTGTTCTTAAAAAGAGAACGCAGAAACTCCAGATATTCTTTTTCTATCTCCGGAGTTTCCCGGATCGGCGCATCCCATTCATCTATGATCATGATAAACTTATTCCCTGCAAGCTCTGCGGCATCAACCATCGTTCTCGTCAGCTCATTATAAACCGTCAGGCCGGGATATGCGGCGGCAAGCTCAGCTGTGATACCTTCACATAAATATGCAACGATATTTTGAAACCCGTCTGTATAAGGCTTTATCCCCGTCATGTCCACATAAATAACATCATACTTGTTCCTGTAGGTTTCATAGGTTTCATCTTTTGCAATTTCAAGCTTCCGAAACAATTCATCAGAATCACAGGTTTTATCATAATAAGCACACAGCATTTTGGCGGCAAACGATTTACCGAACCGCCTGGGTCTGCTGACACATGTCAGCTTATTTGTTTTCCCAATTGTCTTGTTCATCAGCCTAATCAAACCAGTCTTGTCAACGTAATCTGACTGAAGAATTTCCTCAAATCCACTATTTCCCGGGTTTAAATACATTCCCATTTCATCACCTGCTTCTTCCAGCCAAAATAAAATCTACAATTTCTCCTGTGCTTTTTTAGTCTGTACTTTCATTTTATCTCATTCCCTGCGTGATAGCAAGCGATTCACGCCTTTCCTTTCCAAAATAAAGTATGAGGATGGTGAAAAACTACAAATTTTTAATCGGAAAAAACATATAATTTTTGCCTGTCTGCGGGCAGGTGAAATCATGAACTGCCCCTACCAATGGAATATCATTCTCTTTCAGATAGGTTATTGTCGTTGAAAAGACGGCCTCATTTTCACATGCCACGCATAGATACTCATAACCGGGAATCCGCCACCTTGTCCAGCCCTCGGGAGCTTCTGCGTCATCCTTACATTCCACTCCCGCCAGATAAAGCCCCTTATTAAAACCTTCCCAAGGATGAAAAGAACGGGAAAAATCCGACATTGCTCCCCATATGCCAACGATATTTCCATCTACATCCTTCTTTGCCAGATGCTTCACCTCTTCAAAATGGGAATTCGCATCGTCCCATAGCTTTTGAATGAATCCCTCCCCGTCCGACGTGGAACCTTCTTTCCCAATAACAACAAAAGCTTCTTTCTTGCATCTCTTAAAGTTCATTCTTTTGTTCCTCCCTCATTTCTATCAAAATCCGTATCTTTCTGTCTCGTAACCAGCAGTTGCGATTTTTCAGCTGCAAATTCCTCCATCCATTTCATCTTTCACCGTTTCGCTTGTCCCGTACAGGATAACTTTTTAGACATAAAAAGCAATAAATCATCATCATTACAGCACGGTGCATATTGATCTAATTGCTTTCCCTGATACCATACCCCGCTCCCATCCGGAATATATCCCCTCTTAACATAGATTCTTTGCGCAGGGCCATACCCCGAGTGAACTCCAGCCGCTAAATATACTGTGTCGGATATTTTAGCCGCTTCCTGTTCCGCCACATCCAGAAGCTTATTTCCGATTCCTTTGTTATGAACATGGAAAAACACGGTTAAATCAACGATTTCAGGATAACCCATATTCGCCCAGGGGCCCTCCACCGGTTTCAGTACCAGCGTACATATCCCAGATACTTTCCCCTCGTATTCCGCAATAAAGACCAGCCTTTTTTTCTCTTTTTGCTCATGATAATAGGTTTCATAGGTTTCCAACACTGGATGCCATCCATAGGATGAGTAGGTTTCATATATCACTTTCGCATCCTCATGATTCATACTTCTTATTATGAGTTTTTCATCCGCATAGTATAATGTATTCATCCCTCATCACTCCCCTGTTCCATTACATAATCTGTCTCTTTCATCTTTGCATTGTTTTACATTCTAATCTTTTGCCTGCCCGGCTGCTATAAGTTAGCATCTTGACAACTGGAAGTTTTGCAGAGCAGCTTATCAAGCTCTTCATTCAATTTCTTTTTCAGTATTTCCAACTCCTCGCCTGTCGGATTGTATTTCGTGTCAACGAGTTCCTTTCCAAGCTGCCAGACAGGACCAGGAGCAGGCGTGTCACCCTTTCTGCGCGGATGTATGTGCCAATGCATATGCAGCCCGCGCCCTGCACCCAATAACGAATAATTCAGTTTATCTGGTTTAAAAGCATGATAGACAGCCTCAGCAACCAGCGCCATCTCATGAAGAAACTCATCTCTATAATCCGGATCCAGCTGGTGCAGCTCATAAGCATGCTGCTTGCATAAAAATAACGTATACCCTTTTATGCGCTGCTGATCACCTATTACGACATACCCCGTGTTTAACTCCCGGACAAAATATGGATTTTCTCCTCTTTTTATCCTTTCAATTCTTTCGCAAATCATACAATCGCACCTATTCATTTCCATATTTCTCCTCCATCTTTTCAAAATCCTCAGTGTTGCGGTAAATATCCTAATGCTTAATATTCGGCATATAGAAATCCTCCTGGATCAGTTGGCTTCCTCTGGCCAATGGCAGAAAAATCTCATTACACCAGCGCTCCATATTGTTTTCTCCGCAATTAGCAATATGCAGTACGATATAGAGCAAAATGTTGAGCGCATAGCAGACATCTAACATTGGGAAATCAATCTCTCCTCCATGTGCACGATATCCCTCTGCAATTGCACATCGATTTTCGAGGCTTCCGAAAGAACCGTACAGAACGCCGATATCCATCATAGGGTTTCCCCTTCCAAACAAAGAAAAATCAATCGGCACAAGCCCTGTCTCCGTAATCAGGATATTACTCATCGACAGATCGGCGTGCACTGCAAGAATATCCCGGTTTTCATTCAGCCGGTCCCGCATGATACGGCATGCCTCCTGTAAAATAGAGGAGTATCTGCTTCTCATAACACCTCGTTCTGCATCCAGGGCCAGTTTTTCGCAAATCCGCCCGCACAGATCAGCATCATAATCCAGAATTTCATCCGCCTGAAACTGCTGTGCGGCCTGATGCAGCCGGGCTGTCATCTCACCGATCTGAAAACAAGTGTCCTTCGTCACATCGCTTTTTTCCAACGTGCGCCCCGGAAGCCATTCCAGCATAGTTGCACACGTGCCATCCTCGAGCACAGTTATCAACTCCCCGGCTTTATTCGGAAGCGGAGATTGCACCCGCATTCCATGCTCCTTTATATGGCACAAGAACGCCAGCTCTGTTCTGCGAATTGCATCACGGTTGAGACCGTCGTAGATTGGAACCGTATTAAATCCCTCTGCATGTCTATGGATTCTAAGCAGATACTGGTCATTTACTTTCACAGTCATATTCTCGTTGTGGCGAATGAGTTCATATTCCGCGTCTGGCATGCCATACTGCACCAATGCGGATTGGATCTCTTTCTCTTCTGTCATAAAATCCTTTTCCTCCATCCATTTCATCTTTCGCCGCATCCCTGCCGATTTACTACCCTTTCAATGCCAGCATAGCATAATGCGTACCTGTTAAAACCGATTCTTGGCATTCTTTTCGCCTTCATTTCTTACTGTACTACTCCTGCTCATCCCAATCTTCTGCCTGTCCGGCTGCTACAAGTTAGCACCTTAACAAACAGAAATTCAGTTAGATACATCCATATCTATTATGAGTTTTTTGCAGAACCAGGCATCTATCTTGAATGACACTTGGCATATTCCACTCCCATAAACCTCGATTTTTCCAATTCATCGACTGGAAGTTACGCATCTATTACTCGAACAGTATTCTGAATCTGCATTCCGCACCCCCGGAAAGAATCGTCTCTTCCTGTTCTACCTGCAGTCTGCATCCTCTCCATACAGTCTCTGCCACATAGAGAATACTTTGCCTGGAACATTCACACAGACGGGGAGTATTCACTCCGCCTGCTGTATGAAGATCACAGGTGCATTCAGGAAAGCAAATGCGGTATTCCCGGCCAGGCACAATGACTTCTCCGCGAACATTGCCTAATTCACTCAGCCTGCTGTAAAATGCGTCGCGGTTTCCATTCACAACCCTGTGCAGCCGCAGGTATGACTGCAGAACACCAGTATCGGCACATTGCCTTGCGCAATGCTTCAGCAGGTTGCTTCTGCTCTTTGCACCCAGCTCGTTCAGACCTTTTTCAAAGCCTTGAAGCCATGTACAGATAAAGTCTCTGTCCATATCTTTCTCTCCCGATCAGTAAAACTGAAGGTTGTCTATCACAACGTAATCCAATAACGTCTTAACAAATGGTGTCCTTCTGCGTCATTAAAAGCTTCGATTGCATCCATTAACTTCCATTTTTGTACATAATAACACTATTTTTCACATTATCCATATATTTTTAAACCATCCTTGAAATTTTGTTGTACCTCTTTTATCATTCTCATACATCTCTTTGCAAAAACTTTTTGTAAGCCGCCGGCTTTCTATATTTCCCCAAATCCTCCCGCTCCCTGTATGCCCGGATTTCTTCTAAATCAAATTCCACATAGTATATTGTTTCTTCAAGCTCATCCCCCACAAAAATTGTATTATCCAGTGTTTCACCTTCTTTTGTCCATACCATAGGATTAAATGCACAGGAGTTTCCCATTCCGTGTGCCGGAGGATTTGCCATCGCAATACCAACCATGTTTTCCATGGCACGCACAGATAGTTCCTTCAATCTAGGCGGCATGCCACCACAGCTATTCGGGTGCATTATAAGCTCTGCACCGTTTAACATGAGTTCTCTGGCGCTCTCCGGATATTCCCTGTCATAACAAATCATACACCCCATTGTAATATCATCAAATTTGCATACAGGAAATGATTCCCCCGATTCCAGATATCTTTCCCAATCAAAATCGCAGGTATGTACTTTGGAATATTTTAATATTACTTTTCCGTCTCGATCAATAATCCATGCTGTATTTTGTGGATATTTTTTCCCTTTCGAAAAACCTGTTATAACAATGCCTATCTTTAGCTTGCCCGCAAGTTCCGCTATTTTAAGAAAATGGGGATCCTCCTCTGTTAATGCATTTTCACACCACTTAATAAATTCAGGATGATTTTCAATCTCATGAACAGGTAATAATTCCTCACAAATATCAGGAACCGCATAGGCAGTAAGAAAACATTCGGGAAATAATACCAAATCGGCTCCATTTTTACTTGCTTCCAGGATAAATTTTATTGCCGTTTTTACATTTTGTTCCACATCTGGCATAATAGTATCACACTGAACGATTGCCACCTTTAATTTCTTCATATTCGCCTCATCTCCTAATCATGCTGAATGCATTGTGCTGTACTATGGCAGCTTCTGCAACCTTTACAAAAGCCAACTTTAAAATCATCAATGCAAATAGTTTTGACATCATATTTACCCTTTAAGCGTTCTGATACAATATGTACAATTTCTGCAGTCGCACCGGTTCTTACCGGACTACAATTTATCACTAATGCATTCATTATAGTTCCTCTACAAACTCCGAGTGTTATGGCAGACGTAAGTTTGGTTTTATCTTAATTCCATTTTATAGAATTTTGCTTTGAAGGTTTTACTACCATCCAGTTTTGTGTATTCGCCGTAATGGTCAAATCTCAGTCCGCATTTTTCCATAACCTTGCCTGAACGAGGATTATCTATGGCATGGTCTGAACACACCTTTTTTACTCCGAGTTTTTTATATGCGAAATCAATAATAGCTTTCATCGCTTCGGTACAATATCCCTTGTGCCAATAATCATAATGGAGATTATATCCTATACCCCAATAATCTTTCATTTGCGCATTGGGACCTATACTCCCTGTTCCAATCACTTTATTCTCTTCTTTCAGAACAAATGCCCAATTCCACTCCTGTTCGTCATCAAAAGTGGACGTTATCCAATCTATCGTTTGACTAATATCAGTATATGTAGAATATGACATATACCTTGTAACTCTTTCATCACAGTTCCAACTGAAACAGGCCTCTGCATCACCAAGTGTGATAGGGCGCAAAATCAACCTGTCTGTTTCAATAATGGGTTCCTTATTCATATCAGACCCTCCGTTAAATTCTGAGTTGTTCAAATGTTTGTTTCTCGTATTCCTATCATACGATGCCGCTTCTCACAATCTAAACTGCGATATTTTTGCGATAATAAATGCAACAATTGCCCCTACGCAAACAGTTCCAGCACCCAGTCATAGTAAAAATGTGCAAGCACAGGATTCCAAAGAGTTCCACTTCTTCTTAGCATGACAGCGAACAAAAGCCCGCAAAGCAGAGCCGATATGCTTTGGCTTATCATTCCTGTCCGGTCAAAGGAACCATATAAAAACAATTTGATGAAATAAGCCGGCCAATGAAGGACTACAAACATAGAAGTGGATATCATAAGCGAAACAGTATTGGAACGAACATTCTTCAGCAGATTATATCCCCAGCCACGGAATACTGTTTCTTCCACGATCCCAACAAGGAAAACCTTAATCGTTAAAAACAGAAAGTCTTCCCCTGAAACATTCCAAAAATGGTGGTCAAGCGCCATCGATACCAACGCATATATCGTAGTAAGCACCATAAAGACTGCGAAGATCGGCTCCACTTTCGGCCTTGAAAACAGCTGTCTTCTGCTCCAGAAAAGATTCCTGTCAAATCTGCGAATCAGAATAAACGCCGGAGACGCCCAGAGGATCCTGCTGAAATAACCATACAAATACCTGCAAACAGTAACCGGTTGCCCTTGTGAAAGCATCGCACTGTAATTCCATGCATCGGTTACAATCGCCCACAGGGCAATAAATCCCGTCATGGACAAAACGGCAAGCTGAGTTTGCTTTTTCTGATTCATCCGTGAGTTTCTCCTTTAACTTACTCGTAAGTTGGTAACTTATGAGTTTATTATACGTGGGGAATCCGGTTTGTCAATCCAATAATATCCTATTCATTCCTTCGCTCACATTGCTGATATAATACCGCCATAAAAGCTCCCCCTCGTATACGTATTGGTGCTTCTCTTCCTCAATTGCTCGATCTATTACAAAACGCATTCATTTCATAATTGTCAAACAACCTCTGCAATAAAACATATACATCAGCTAATTCTTTTTCCCACTTTCTTGAAGAGCCGGGCACTCCAGAATTCCATGCCAAGTTCCTCTATATAAAAATGCAGAATTGCCCGAAAATTTTTTGTCGCCGTGCTGAGCAGAATGATATCAGCCTCGTCCGCAATTTTTTTCTCGACATATTGGAACAATCTTTTCCCGATTCCATGGCTTCTATATTGCGGTTTTACATATAGTTCCTCAATTTCAAAGCATTTTTCATTCGCCTGATAAATTGAGGTTGTCTCTTTCGCTGCTTCCATATGGCCGAGCAGATAGCCGATAATCACGTTATCTTCCATCGCCAGAAAAATACAGCTTTTTTCGATAAATTCTTTGCTATTTTTTCGGTAGCCGTAGCAAGAGTTCTCAGCTTCCCAGTCTTCTGAAAGCGAGATCAATTGTTTTAGAACTTTATCCGTCAAATTCACTTCTTTGATTTCCACAGCCTTTACTCCTTAAGTTATTATAATGGTTACTTCTCGTATTCCTATCATACAATGCTACTTCTCACAATCATTCCTCTTTTGGATTCAGCTTTTCTCCCCTCAACACGATCAACGAACCAAATTTTTTATAAAAATATATTCTATGATAATGAACCCAGGAAACTCTGAAATGCCGCTCTGACTTCACATATTTTATAATTGATGACCCGGTCAAAGCTTTCACTCTCCAGAATAAAGCGAATAAAACGCGCGCCAAGATAATAGCCCACATCCGGATGACCATCAAAGCTGACCCAGTCTCCAAAGTAACGCTGATTCTCAAAGGACATGGTTTCAAGATCTCTGCAAAAGGACTGTACAATGACCTCCACATGTGCGTCACACCAGGCTTTCCAGCCATTTTTGTCCTGATGAAAATATTCAGGATTACCGATGATCCTCTGCTCGAAAACCATTGCAATCCCTTCCACAAACAACTGCCATAGGAATCTGTCTGACGGTAACGGAAACTCTCTCTCCCATCTCCCATACTGCGCATGATAGACGTGTCCTGTCTCGTGCAGGATCAGTCCATTCATATCATCGATGCTGCACCAGTTGAGTTCCACAATCTTTTCTATTCCAAGCAGAATCACCGGACGCCCACATACCGCTGTCACCCAGCCAGCACCGTTGCACAAGCCCAGATACAGGGCAATATCCACATCCACGGTCCGGCCAAATACGGAATTAATCTTTTCATTCAAATGATCTGTTACGCGATGAAACGATGCGGCTGCCTCCCTGCGTTTTTCTGCCTCCAGATAAACGTTATTCAATACCGGCAGATAATCCTCTTTCCACGAACAGCCTGCCTCGATACACTTTTTCATGTCATCAAGACACAATTGTTTCACTCCGGGCAGTGAGGCATCGATATAAATCTTCCATTTTTCAATATCAAATTGATGTAACTCATATGCGGTAAGCATTCCTGCACTTGTATCTATGATATTCATTTTGCTCTCCTTAGTGCAATCCATCCTTTTCCTTCATAAGAACGTTATCTTTATACAGGAACAACTCGCCTGCTCCATTTTCAAAAAACAAAGTCGCCCTGTCCTCAGACGCTCCATATAAAAATAAGTCCGGGGCTAAATTTTGTAGTTGCACACGTTCCCTATGAGAAGTTTTCGTAAGCAAGTTATAACTCCTGTCGCAGCGGTCCATCCACAATTTCTGATATCTGCTTTTATTTACGATGCGGTGCTCTAACTGCTTAATATGGGATAACTGAAATCTCCTGCACCATTCCATGTCTGCGCGATAAAGCATCTGCCCAATCTGATTCGTAACAATCTCATCTTTATCATAGTACACAGGCAAAACCGAAATACCATTTTTATAAGCAACATATGCTCTCGTATGCCCGTCTGTAAGCGTATAGGTATTGTTTCCAAAATCGTGAACCGGCAAGGGCTGAAAATGCTCCATACACTTTGGATGAAACCATTCTGTTACCGATGCAATTTTTTCAGAGCAAAGATATATCTGACTAAGACCGAGCAGGTCAATACGTATTAGCTTGATTCCCTGAAACTCCATTTTTCACGCTCCTCTACTTAACGGCTGCTTCCCACAATCATTCCTCTTTTGGATTCAGCTTTTCAAACATTACTTTGCAGCGCTTCCTGCTAAATGCAATGCCATATGCACCGATATCCTCACGGCCTTCATTACGCAGCTTTTCGTCATACCGCCGGGCTTTGATCTGTGCCATCGCTTCCCTGCAAACCCGCTCAAGTGCAGAAATGCTGGAAGCATACTTCACTTCAATGACAAGCCCCGCATCCGGATCCTCCGGCTCGATCAGGATGTCGCTGAACCCGTCCCCGGATTCCGTATTGGACAGGATCAGCCAATCCGGTTCGCTGCGCAAAAGTCCCAGCGGTAGGCCATGGTAAAAATTCTCTTTCTGGTCATCCTTCGCCCTCGTGTCCAGAACGCTGATCATTTTGCTGAGAATCACATTCAGGCGTTTCTGAATTACTTCTGCATCGCCGTTCAAAAACGCCTGGCAAAACGCCTGCATGGGCTTCTCATCCTGGACAAATTTTTTTTGAAACCATTTCTGGATTTTCTCAATGAAGATCTCCCGAACCTCACGGTTGGGAATCACAAGACTGGTCAGGTCTTCCTGTATCTGCTGCTGTGTACCGCTATCTGTGCCAAAGCTGCTCTGCTCTTGCGACCTATTGTCGTCTGCTGCATATCTGCCCTGCTCCTGCAACCTACTGTCGTCTGCTGCACATCTGCCCTGCTCCGGCTGCGCATTCCCTGCCGCTGCCTGACTGTCCTGCACTGACTGCATGCCGCGGGCTGCCGTCAGATACCCTGTCAGGAAAAGCACACTCCACAGATTGTCGATATTCTCGGTCAGTTCGCCATAGGTCAGCGTCTCCACGATTTTCTTTTGAATCGACTCCCCTGCAACCAGCTGCTCGATCTCCCTCTGTGTCGTCCCATTTGCCAATCCGATAAAATCCTGCACGAGCTGGTTAGAGCTGGTGTTGTTCCAGTAAGGTTTTGGTCTTGCCGCTGGGTCCGCCAGCAGCTTATCACAATGATTCACCACATCCCACGGACAGTATACGTCCGCATCACCGAAACGATAGCCATCATACCATGCTTTCATGTCCTCATACGCAAAAGACAGATCATAGTCCCTTAGCATATTGCGGACTTCCCCATCAGTGAAACCAAAATATTCTTCATAACGTTTGTCCATGATGGTATCGACTTTCAGGTTATTGATCCCAGTGAAGATACTTTCCTTCGAAATACGCAGGCAGCCGGTTACAACCGCAAAATACAGATCCGGGTTGGTCTTGAACGCCTCTCCAAAAAAACCGCGCAGGAACGATACCATCTGCTCATAATATCCATAGCTGTTTGCCTTGTCCAACGGCACATCATATTCATCGATCAGCAGAATGACCTTTTCTCCATAATGGGCATGAAGCATCCGCATCAGCGTGACGAGAGCCGCCTGCAGATCGTTTCCTTGTCTTTTCATTCCAAGCAGGCGACAAAAGATTTCTCTGTCATCCCCATTGACATCAGCACTTTTCTCCAGGAATATAAGGCGTTTACATTCGCTTGCAATCAAATACTCCATCCAGTAGAGCGCATCTTCATACGAATTACCTTCTACACATTTTAAAGAAAGAAACACAACTGGATACTTTCCCTGATACTCCTCCATAAGCTGTGATTCCCTGCTGATTGCCAGACCATCAAAAAGCGTCTTATCCGAACCAATTTCAAAGAAATTTTTGAGCATACTCATATTCAATGTCTTGCCAAACCTGCGCGGACGGGTAAAGAGGTTCACCTTTCCTTTTGTACTCAAAAGATCCCGGATCAAACATGTCTTGTCCACATAATAATAATTTTCCTTTCGAATTTCCTCAAAATCATCAAAGCCAACCGGCAGCCTTTTTTTCTCCATCTGCAACCTCACTTTCCCGCAGTTCTTCTATCCTCAACACGATCAACGAACCAACTTTTTTATAAAAATGAATCGTCTTCGGATCGGAAGGCATAATTTTTACACTTGACCTTGTGACAAAGAGGTTCTTCATTACTCCGTCTGTTCCGTCATAATTCCCCAACGAATTCCAAATTTGTCAACAAAAACTACCCGGCATGCACTGTAAGGGGTCGCTTCCATTTGATAGATCGTTTTGCTTCCCTCTTTCATTATTTCATATGCCTGTTGGACCTCCTCTTTCGTATCAAACATGATCGTAAGAAAATTGGAATAACATGTTCGAAACTCAATGTCTACGTGATCGCTCATAATTATTCTTTGTTTCCCTACTATCAGTTCTGCATGATATACAAAATCTTTTTGATGTTCTTTCAGCAAGGGATTATAAGCAGGATCATTCGCATCCCGATAGGTAATCAGACAACTGATTTTCCCCTTAAATGCCTTTTCGTACATATGAATCGCATCCCGGCAATTTCCTCCAAAATTAAGTGTAGGTACAATTTCCATTTTTTTCTCCTTCCTCACGACTCTGACTTACTTTGTTCGTGAAACATCTTCCATGCTACAAATCTTTTAAGGAAACAATCTTATCATTCTGTACTATCCTTTTCCTCCACAAGACATCAACTTGTCATCGATTGCTTCCGCATCTGGAAACACAGGCAAATATTTTACACCATCTGACAAGTTCTGCAACAACTTGTCTCTGTCAATCCAGCTTCCTCAGCCCTTTTAGTATAACAGAAAAGTGCTGAGGCCACAATCCTAAAAACAGAATCTCAGCCTGCATTGCTTCTCTTGTGCAGACCGGTGTGTTACTGCTGCATACACAGACCGTCAGCATGGTATTTCTGGCTGTGGTACAGTTCATCACAATCATTTTCCAATCAACCGAAGCTTCTGACCAGCGGCAAGCTTAACGCTTATCTTGTCGACATCAACGAACAGGCGGCAGGGGAGAAATCTCCGCCGCCTATTGACTTTTTCTGCAATTCTGATTATAATAAATCAAGTGATGCAAAACATATGATTTAGAATGAGAGGAACAAGAAATGCCACCAAAAGCAAAGTTCACGAGAGAGGAAATTATTGAAGCTGCATTCGATATCGTCAAAACGGAGGGATTTGAAGCTTTAACTTCCAGAGCATTGGGAACACGCCTCGGCAGCTCGGCAAGACCGATTTTTACAGTATTTCAAAGCATGGACGAGGTTCAGCAAGCTGTAATCGAATCCGCCAAAGCGCTGTATAAGGAATATGTGGATCAAGGCTTGACGTGGGAACACCCTTTTAAGGGTGTAGGAACGCAATATATTCTCTTTGCTGTAAATGAACCAAAGCTATTCCAACTTCTTTTTATGGCAGAACAGCCACAAGTACCTGATTTTTTGGATGTACTGCCATTGATCGAGGAAAGCTATAGGGAAATCCTCCTGTCGATACAAAGTGATTATGGAATAAGCGAATGCTTAGCTGAAAGGCTCTATCATCACCTTTGGATCTATACTCACGGCATTGCCACACTTTGCGCCACAAAGATGTGCCGCTTCACCGGTGAGGATATCAACAATATGATTACAGAGGTCTGTATGAGCATTTTGAAAAATATGAAGGGATGAAAAAGCTATGATTGAAGTGAAAGATATTATCAAATCATATGGAAACGGCGAGAGCCGGTTTCAGGTACTAAAAGATATCAGTCTTGCCATTCAGGACGGAGATTTTGTCGTGATTCTCGGCGCGTCAGGTTCTGGCAAATCAACCCTTTTGAATGTGATTTCGGGGCTTGAACGCCCTGACAGTGGCAAAGTGCTTTATGACAGTACAGATATTACAGATTTTTCTGACAATGAATTAACTGCGTTTCGCAAGGCAACTGTCGGATTTATTTTTCAACAGTATTATTTGCTGCCCAATATGGACGTTGATAAAAACGTAAAAATGGGCGCTGATTTGGCAGACAGTAAAGATTACAAAACCGTTATTGAAGCAGTTGGACTGGGAGAAAAACTACATAAATATCCCAGCGAGCTCTCGGGCGGTGAACAACAACGGGTTTCCGTGGCCAGAGCATTGGCGAAAAAACCAAAAGTATTGTTTCTCGACGAGCCCACAGGCGCATTGGATGAGCAGACGGGCCGGCAGGTGCTGGAGTATATTTGCAAGTTGAAAAATCGGTATGGTTTTACGATAGTAATGGTAACACACAATTTGAATATTGCGGAAATGGCAAAAACAGTCATCAAGATGAACAGTGGAAAAATATCGGATATCTATACAAATGAAACGCAAAAGACTGCTTATGAGATTGGATGGTGACGACATGCTGATTGGAATCAAAAATGCTTCAAAGCTCGTTGGCATTTCTGTCATCGCCTGCTGTGCCGTGCTTGTATGCACGATGTTCTTGAACTTCTATTTTGACGTTCAGCTAATTGAGAATGAGATAACATCGGAGCTGTCCATGATCTTTTATAACGCGCAGGTATCTACGGCAAAGGTTGTCTGTCTTGTAAGCGGTGGCTGCCTGCTGATCACTTCGGTGGTCATGCTAATGTTTTACATCAAGCATTATATTGATACCCACAAACAGGAGCTTGGCATCTTAAAGGCTTTGGGGTATTCAAATCGAACAGTCGCAAAAAACTTTTGGGTATTTGGCATTAGTGCATTTATCGGAACCGTGATTGGTTTTGGCGGTGCGTTTCTGATGATGCCGTGGTTTTACGCCTTGCAAAATGAAGATAAAGTGCTCCCGGAGATTGCGATACACTTTCATCCAACCATTTTCCTCTACTTTGTGATCCTGCCGACAGTTGGCTTTTCCCTGCTTGCCATCGGCTACGCCTGGCGTCAATTAAAGAAGCCCGTATTATTGCTTCTGAAAAACGATTTTCAGACCTCAGCCAAAACAAAGAAGCAGAAAGAGGATACATCCCGTGAATGTTCCTTTGTGGATGACCTGAAAAGAAATACATTAAGAAGCAAGAAAACACTCGTATTTTTCATAATCTTTGCGTCTTTCTGCTTTTCTGCTATGACACAGATGTCCTTTAGCATGAAAGACCTGTCAAGCGAAATGATGGGTGCCATGATGCTGATCATAGGTCTTGTCTTAGCGTTTACCACGCTGTTTCTCGCCATCACGACAGTTATCAATGGAAATATAAAAACAATTGCTATGATGAGGGTTTTTGGCTATTCACAAAAAGACTGCTGCAGGTCAATTCTCGGCGGATACAGACTCATGTCCTATATTGGCTTTGCTATTGGAACAGTGTATCAGTACGTCTTGCTTCGGATTATGGTGGATATTGTATTTAAAGATATTGAGGGTGTTCCTATTTATAAATTTGATTTTCCCGTTATGCTTATTTCACTTGTTGTTTTTATTATGATTTACGAAATCTTGATGCTTGTGTATTCTGAAAAAATAAAGAAGATTTCAATTAAAGAAATAATGATTGAATAGTTGGAGGAACGCTAATTTCTATCGGTATGCCGCCGTGTATGGGTAAAACCATAGCGGCGGTTTTTCTTCGCAATCACACATTTGCATTTATTTCTTTCATTATTTCAACTACTTCAATCTCCCCATCAACAAGC
>DKWE01000103.1 GCA_002491565.1 Lachnospiraceae bacterium UBA7160
CATAGCTGCTCTCGTGCGAGCACGTCGCAGCTATGTCCACTTGGCTTACTTTCACAGTAAATAAGTTACATCGCTTGCACTGCTGCTTCCCTTCATTTAGAAGCAAAAGTGCTGCAAAACCCGCCGGGATTTTGCAGCACACTCACTACTTCCTGTTATTCGGCAGCCGCATCCGCATATTTTGTCAGCAGTTCGATCCAGCTTCCTACTGTAAAGGATACATCTGCGCAGTATACCGGGTCTTCCAGAACCAGCTCGCCCTCGGTGGTCCACCAGTCGTAGCCTCTGTCGTTCTTGCAGTCGTATACGTTCTCACCGTTCTCGTCATAGCCGCCCTTGCTGTGTCCGTAAGTAGCCTCTGTAGCCTCTGCCACAGCCGGGTTGGAGGAGTAGCCGCCCATATCCTTGCCCCATGCGCTGAAGCCGTCCTCGGTGCAGGTCATGTAAGCGATGAATGCGCATGCAGTCCACGGAAGCGGGCTGTTGTCGGTCAGGAACAGGTAATGGCAGTAGCCATAGCCGCCGATTCCTGTGTAGTCATCCTGGTAAGCCGCTACCTGAATGTTGTTCACGGAAACACTGTCAGACTCTTCTACGGAACGAAGCTTGGAGTAAACCAGAAGTCCGCTCTGATCGGTTGCGGAATTCGTCACCAGCGTGTTGCAAATCGGTCCGTCATCGGTCTGTGCGTTGTAATTCTCTACCCAGAGTTTGATCCATGCCAGTGCATAAGCGCCGTTCTCGCCAAGTCCAAGATCCTCCGCATCGACAGATACTTCGTCGATCACCGGCTGGAAATATGCTTTCGCATCGTCGTCCAGCGCATCGAACGCTTCCTTCAGCCATGCCGCGTAGTCGTCTCTGGTCAGCATGTAGAGGAAATTCTTTCCGACGATCTCGGAATCGATGTCCATGTACAGCGGATGCTCACCCTCTTTTACGAAATCCCAGCAGTTCTTGAAGGTCTTCTCGCCGGTGGTGTTGAACATGAATACCTTGTTCAGCGTCTGAAGTGAGAGAAATCCCTCATACTCGTCAGCTGTGGTGCCATTGGCCTCCGCCCACTCCTTCGGGATGTAAGTCTTCAGAATGTCCGTCTGCACCATCTTGGACTCGATCTGGTTGCCATCCTGAATCAGGGTCATAGCAAAGGTGCCGGTATCCTTCAGAGAATCCGCGGTCAGCTGCTCGAAAATCTTGTTGTTCTTCGGCTGCTGCCACTCATATTCCATCGTATAGGAAGAATCCAGGGACTGCAGGTACTCGATGAACAGCGGCAGCGCTGTCTTTCCACGGCTGGAATTTCCTACGCCGTAGAAGGTCTTGCCGTTGGACTCCTCGATGGCTTTCTTCGCCAGTTCCTCCATGGACATTCCTTCTGCTTCCTTGATGATCTCATCTACCGCAGAGCCCTCTGCCTGTACGTTCAGGGTTCCCCCCACGATGGATGCTGCCAGCATAGAACAGCTTAAAGCAAGCGCAATCAGTCTTCTTTTCACGATAATTCCTCCTTCTCAAATGGTTTCACAGGTGTTTTAAGATGGTTCTATTATATCGGAGTTTTTGTGCATTTACCACTGGACGATTCTGCTTTTATCATGAAAATACTGACATGTTTTTCAAATTTCAGCTCCTATTTCTCTCTTTTTCGTATAGTTTGTACATGTGCCGCCAATTTACAACTTTTTGATTTCGGTCTTTCACAAAATTCTATTCTACCGATTCTGATATTCCGTCGGCGTCACCCCAACGATTTTTTTAAATGTGCTCGAAAAATAGGTGGTATCCCGGTAGCCCACCCTCTGAGCCACCTCATAAACCTTCACGCTGCAATCCCTCAGCAGCTCCATCGCGGCGCGCATCCGGTATCTGGTGATATAAGCCATCACTGTGTAGTCCGTCTCCTTTTTAAACAAATGGCTCAGATGGCCTTCGCTCAGGCCCAGAGATGCCGCAATCGTCCCCACGCTGATGTCTTCATCCGCATAGTGAAGAGAAATATAATCCAGCGCTTTTCTTAAGTAACCGCTCCGGTCCCCGGCTCCCGAAAGGACTGGAAGAATCTCCTCCGAACGGCCCCTGCTCCCCTGAGATACTGACCGCGCGTCCAGCTTTGCGACCGCCTTTTGCACGGCGGCCTCCAGCTCCCCGTCCTCGAAAGGCTTCAATATATAATCGCACGCCATCAGCTTCAGTGCCTCTCTGGCATATTCGAACTCCCCATAGGCAGTAAGGAAAATCACCTCTGCGCGGCAGCCATCCGCCCGGAGTGCGTGAAGCATCCGCAGGCCGTCCATTCTGGGCATGCGAATGTCACTGATGATGAGGTCCGGCTGCACCTTTTTGGCCGCCAGCAGACCCTTCTCACCATTTTCCGCCTCCGCAGCCACCACACAGCCCAGAGCGCTCCAGTCCGTTTCCATCACGATGCCCTTCCGCACAAACGTTTCATCCTCTACTACAAGCACCTTCCACATAGAGTGCCCTCCTTCCATCATCGTTACTTACACCTCATACGGCAGCCGCAGCATCACCCGGAGCCCGCCGCCCTCCCGGTCAGCCACCGAAAGCCCAAACTGCTCCCCATAATGCAGCCGGATAATCGTATCCACGTTATAAAGCCCAATATGTCCTTCCGTCCCCCTCTTTTCGAAGCTGCGGCTGTTGATCCGATTTCTTTGCTCTTCACTCATCCCGCATCCGTCATCTGAGATCAGAATCCAAAGTTCCTCCTCCTGACGCCGGGTCTCTACCGCGATCGCTCCCTCCTCGCATTCTGACAGCCCATGAATCACCGCATTCTCTACGATCGGCTGCACAATCAGCTTTGGCACCATGCAGTTTCTGGTATCCTCCTCCACCTCAAAGGTAAAAGAAAACTTCCCGTCGAACCGGATGCTCTGGATCTCCGCATAGGACTCTGCCAGAGCGATTTCATCCGCAAGTGTGATAAACTGCTCACTCGAAATGCTGGTCCGCAGGATCTTTGCAAGCTTGGCCGCCAGTGTCGCAAGCTTGGGGATATGATTCGCCTTTGCCACCCACTTCATGGTATCGAGCGTATTGTACAGAAAATGCGGATTCAGCTGTGCCTGCATCATAGCGATCCGAACGTCGTCCAGCTGTTTTTGCTGCTCTACCTGCCGCTTCGTATACATCTCCAGCTCCTCAGCCATCGCGTTAAAGCTGGCCGAAAGCTGACCAAACTCATCCTCCCGTTTTGAGTGAATGCGAGTCTTCAAATCCCCTTCCTGGAGAGAATGCATGGCCCGGTTCAATGTCTGAATCGGCGCTGAGAGATGCCCGCTCAGCTTCCCCGAGACAAAAGCACACAGGCTTCCGCTCGCCAGAGCCATAAGCAGAAGCACAGAATACATGGAGCGCACCGTATTCTCCGTAAAAGGCAGGGGCCGCAGGAGCACCAGAGAAAAACCGCTCTCCGCAAGGGGAGTGATGTAGACCGCGTTGTCATTCCAATTCTCTGTCACGCGTTCTCCTTCCATCCTCCTTCTCCGAAGCTCCTCTGCCGCATCCTTCTGGCGCGCAACCCCGGAGCTGTAAACATTTTCCCAGTGATCATCCAGAATACAGATCCCGTCCTGTCCTCCCAGATTTCCATGAAGCACCGTCTCAAAATCGTCCTCCTTCATGGAGATCACCACATACCCCGCGCAGGAGCCTTTCTCCTGCCCCGGAATTTTTCTGGCCGCCCGGAGCACGATACCTGCTCCCTCCTCCGCCTCCTCCCGGAGCAGAATCAGCCCATCCTGCTCTCTGGCTGCCCGGAGGATTCCCCAGTAAGTAGGCAGGTTCTCCTTTGCCGTCCCTGCTCCCGTGGAGTAGAGACATCCCCCGTCCTCCATATAAAGCGTTACCTCCGCACACTGCCGGATCACTGCCGTCTTATCGTAGAGCAGGGAATAAATCTCTCTCTTCGTCCTTCTCTCCCCCTCTTGAAATACCTCCCGGATGGTCTCGTCTTCTGCAAGCTCCCCCGTCACTGATTCAAAAGAGGAAAAAATCCCGGTGAGAATTCCGGCAATCTGCTTTTCCTGCGCCAGATTTTTCTTCTGGTAATCCGCAGAGATCTTCATTTTAAAAAGCTGTATCAAAAATACACTGCTTAAAATCAGCGGCAGACAGGCAACGACCAGAAAGCTGGCCGATATCTGTCTCTTAAATGATTTTCTGATCCCGTTTTTCATCCCTGCTCCTCCGGAAAATAGCCTGCCCACATCTGTAAAAGTTCCTCCTGCCTGGAGCCTGCCCTTGCGAGGTCAAAATCCACCAGATGGATCTCCTCCCCTGTCTTTTCCGTACTTTGCATGTCCGTCCGGACCGTCCTGCGGAAAAACTGCTCCATAATAAGGCGCTGGACATCCTCGCTGACCGTGAAATCAATGAATTTTTTCGCATTTTCCGGATGAGGAGCCCCTGCCGCCAGCGCACAGCCATCCGGCACTGCGCTGGTTCCCTCCTCCGGATAAACCATGGAAATGTCTGCGCCTCTCGCCATCTCTTTTTTCGCCGTTTCCTCCAGCGTGATCCCTACCAGACGGGTCCCGGCAGAGACCTCCTTCAACACCTCGCCGGAGCCAGAGGAAAGCTTTCCGTCCAGCGCCGCAGAAAACTTTTCCAGCAGTTCCTGGTCATCAAGGTTCAAGATCTGGGACATCGTAGCCAGAGCCGTATAGCTGGTCCCGGATTTCTCCGGATCCGCAAAAGCAATCTGCCCCTTCCAGCGGTCTGTGAGGAATTCCGCCCAGCCCTTTGGCGCCTCCGCCCCACTCACCAGCTTGTTGTTATACACCAGCACGATCGGAAGCTCCGAAAACAGCGTCCACAGATGATCCTCCGAAGCATAGTTGCCATCCAGCATCTCACTCTGAGCCGGGGCGTAAGGGACGAAAAGCTCCTCATATGCCTCATAGCTCTCCACGCCGCCTCCGAACATTACATCGCAGGCGTTTTTCCCCTCATTCTGCTTCATTTTTTCCAGCATCTCGGTCGTTCCTCCGGCATGGACCTCCACCCAGATACCGGTCCGCTCCTCAAATTCCCGGACAATAGGGCCATAGACCTCCTCCTTGTGCGAGGTGTAAAGGATCAGCTGCTCATCCTCCATAAGCGCGTACTCCTCGCCGCCCGCTCCCGTCCCGCACCCGGACAACACGACAGAGAGAAAAAGAAGCGCGGCTACTCGCGCTCCCCGTCTGCAAAATCGTGAACTTTTTTCTCTTTCCATTCGCATACCTGTTGGCTTTATTTCTGTCTTGTAGTTCTTCAGCAATCGCTCTATCCTCCTTTGGATAAACACATTACATCACTTTTCGGTGTTTTGCGCGTCCCAAAGTCATGCTTTTTCATGCAAGCATGAACCGCATGATCTTTTGACGCTTGTATCATAATATTCTTCCTTGTGAAAGTAATCAGAGTTGTGCGTGCTTCTGTTGACGCATACGCCTTCCTCAATGGAACTCACAGCCTGCCGCGCCCTGCCTCCATCGTACCCTCATTATAGCATGCCCTCATTTTTTTACCATAAAAATCTGCGGCAAAAGAGCAGGGCCGCATCCAAACCCTGCTCCACGCAATCCTTCTTAAGCTTCTCTCTTACTCCTCCGTCTCCTGCTTTCCTGCCAGGAAAATATCTGTCGGGCCGTCCGCCCCTCCCAGGATACTCTCGTTCGATCCCAGCTTTCCCGCCAGGAATATGCTGGTCGGACCGTCTGCCCCGCCGATGATTCCAACGGAACAATTACCTTCATAATACCGCTCCGGCTTCGATCCACTAAAGTCAAGCAGAGTAAGCAGTTCCCGAACGCGTTCTTCCGACTCTCCGTATGCCTTGATATCTGCCGTCAACTCATCATTTCCCGCAAACCAGTCAGCGTCATAATACTCCGTGATCACCGTCTGCATTTCACCGCTGTATCCCCAATCCTCTAAATTCGCCAGACCTTCCGAATCAACGTTCCCCGGATATTCAAAAGCAACTGCATCAAGATTCTCAATCAGTGCGAGCAGTACGCCGGCCGGACGATACAGATCCGCATAAAAGACAGACTGCAAAATATCCTCTGCGGCAGGAGCCTCCCCTGGCACCAGCTGTGGTGCTCTGTCTGCCGCTGTACTATATGTTTCCTGTGCTGCTTCATCCTCCGCTGTACTGTACGTTTCCTGCTCTGCTTCGTCTGCCGCCGTACCATATGTTTCCTGCTCTGCTTTATCCTCCGCTGTACCGTACGTTTCCTGCGCTGCTTCATCTTCCGCCGTACCATATGTCTCCTGCGCTGCTTCGTCTTCCGCCGTACCATACGTTTCCTGTGCCACTTCAGCCGCCGCGTCTTCCGTCTCTTGCACTGCACTCCTGCCCGTCAGTCCTGCCGCATTTTTACTCAATCTCAGCCGCAGCACATAAGGCCGTTCATCCGTCTCAAGCTCCATGGAAATCTCTGTGTCTGGCAGATACGGCCGCAAAAGCTCCAGGAGCGCACCGTCTGCAGGCGCGTCGCCCACATACGGGTTCTTCTTTTCATAAAGCTTCCCCGCAAGCTCCACAAGCTCCGGCTGCAATTCCGTCATCTTTTCTGTCAATTCCTCTATCATTTCTTCTTCCATTCTCTTGCCTGTTTCCTCTGATGTCTTCCCTTTCTCTTCATTCGCCATCATTTCCTCTGCCTGTACTCCTGGCTTTAACTCTGTTTCGACATCTGCCTTCCACTCTGTCTTCAGCTCTGCCTTCGTCTCCCTCTCGGATAACCACTTTCGTTCCAGCTCCGTTTCAGCGTTTGCCTTCCGCCCTGTCTCCATTCCGGATGCCTGTCTCAGTTCCGCCTCTGTCCCAGCTCTCCCATTCCGTTCCATTTCTGCTCTCGTCTCTGGCTCCGCCACCGCGCCCTGACTTAGCATCCCTGCTCCAAGCGCCACCACTGCCGCGAGCGCTGTCATCTGCACCCATTTCTTCGGCTGCCTGTACTGCAAAACCCGTTCCATCCGCTTCCTCATATCCTGTTTCCCCCTGTTCTCTCCAAAGGCCGGCGCTGCAAACACCTGCTTTCCCCGCCGTGCCGCCATCGTCAACAATGTCTCACAATAATTTTCCTTCTGATCCGCCCCAATCCGCCGGATGACCCTCTCATCACAGCACTGCTCCAGCTCCCGTCCAAAGACCCGGTACAGCGCCCACAATGGCAGATTGTACCAGTGCAGCCCCATCACCGCATACGCAAGCATATTCCAGAGCTGATCCCTGTGGCGGATATGCTCACGCTCATGGCAGACCACATGTCCGCGCACTTCTCCTGTAAGCCCCGGAATCAGATAGATCCTCGGATGCAGCAGCCCTGCGATGCAGGAGGATGCAATTGCATCTGACTCATAAATATTCTCCTCCGCCCGAATTGCAAAGCGCAGCCGCCTGCGGAAGCAGAACATCGAACCGATTCCACAGCCCCATACCACAAAAACACCCGCAAGCCAAACTGCTGCCAGGACTGTCTCCCATCTGCTCCCTGCCCTGCCGGAGAATCCACCCAAGCCGCCGTCCGCTGCACCGGGATCTCCATTCTTACTGCCATCTGCCCTGTCAGACCTGCCGCCCTGACCTCCGTCTGTCTTTCCGGAATGCTCTCCCGGGCCGCCATTCTCCTTTTCTCCCTGCAAAGATGCGGTGCTGTTCCCTTCCGCCGCCGAAGCTCCGGATACCAAAGCCCTGTCTTCCTGGCCCCCGCTTCCGCCAGGTCCTGCCGCTTCCCTGGCTGACCCCATGCCCCATACGTCTCTGTCCCACTCCGAAACTCTCCCCGTGCCGGCAAAACCCAGCCATGCAAAGCCCTGATCAACCGCCTGGTCCAGCCTGCCGGACACTCCTCCCGGCAGCGGGATCGTTATCGGACAGACCAGCCGCACCGCAGCTGCCGCCCACAGCACCAATACCACCGACCGCGACACAGGAAGCCGGTGTACCACGGCTCCGGCAAGTGCAGCCAGCCCTGCCGCTGCGAGTCCGAAAATACTCATCCGGAGCACAGCCTCAAATACCAGAATCAGCATTGCGGCTCCTCTCCCGGCTTTCGTCAATCAGCCGCTGAATCTCCTGCGCCTCGCACTCGCTTAAGCCCCTGCATTTCGTAAACGCCGCAATAAATGCCGGCAGCGAGCCCCCGAACGTATCCTCCACAAACTTCTCACTCTGTTTTCCATGAAACTGCTCCTCCGACACCAGCGCCGTCACAGTTCCGCCCTCATTCTGGAATATATTTCTCTGACACAGCCTTTTCAGCATCGTATACGTTGTCGTCCGCTTCCATCCAAACTCCGCTCCGCACTGCTTCACCAGCTCTGCCGTCGTAACTGGGGCCAGACGCCAGATCAGCTGCGCAAACCGCATCTCCATCACACCCAGTACATAGTCCTGCAAATCCTTCACCTCCCCGGGGAATCCATACATCTGAATTTGTGTCTAATATTATTAGACGCCTGTAGTCTAACACTGTTAGACAGTTTTGTCAACCGGTATTTCAGACGGATTTTCCCTTCTCTCCTGCTCTATACTCTCCATCCACCGATCCGCCTGCGCTCCCACCCTGATACAGCAATACAGGACAAGACAAACACTCAAAACCAACACCACTATCACGCATTTTCCTATCATTCCCGTAACCATCGCTCCCTTCCAGTTATATAAAAGGAGCCTGCAGACGGAAAGTCTGCAAGCCCCCCCTTTCCTGGATAGCCTGTCCACGGTTTCTTATTTTTATTCCCGCCAGCAACGAGCCAGGCAGCCATGCCCGCATGGATATTTGGTGATGCTGTGTGCCAGTGGCACATGTTTAGCACCGACCGGAGTGGAACATCAGGAACTGTCATTTGCATTGCCGGTTCCGGATCTGGGCCTTCGGAATCAGGGAATAATCGTACATAACCTCCGAATGATTGTCCCGGACCAACTCCTTCTTTACAAGCTTCCCATCGGCCCTGTCCTTCGTGACCTTATAAATCTTAGAGATCCTGTAATACTTCGTTCCCTCCTTCGCAAAATGGTGATCCTCCTCAACCAGCTCGTACTGCCAGGGAAATGCCCGCTCACTCCGCAGCTCCGCATGAAGAATCTCGCCCTCACACCACAGACACAGCTGCACCATCTGGTCCGTATTATTTTTAAACCGGTAATCAATATAATTGTAGCTCACCGACGTCCCGGAGCTGAATGGCACCCGTTTTCCTTCATCCGGCGCCAGCGCATCGGAGTGGCTATGAAACTCTGTTACCTCCAGCGGACTGTGCAGTACCAGCAAATGTATCGTATTGCCCAGATTACACAGTCCTCCTCCGGTTCCCGGTATCAGCTGATTTCCCACGATCACGCGCCCGTCCTTATAGCCCTTTCTTTTTGAAGTCTTCCCTACGGTCCCCCAAAACGAGAATACCTCCCCCGGGCGAATGACAATGCCATTGATACGCTTACATGCCAGTATGATATTGGACAGCTTATTTTCCTGAAGCCGCAAATCCACGCCCGGCGCCCGCTTAATCATATTGGAGCTTCTCTCAGAGACAACATTCGGAAGCTTCTTTTTTGTCCTTGCCTTCGCAAACGTATCATGCCCCAGAAGATTCTGCACATGACGCTTGCAGATCTCCTTCTGAAGAGAAATCGCGTAGCAGGCCGGATGCAATTCACAGAAAAGCTTTCTCTTTTTCGGCGGGATCGCCTGCCCCTGCTCATCTATGTAAATATCTCCAATCCGGTTCCTGCAGGACTTGTTCGACTCGTAAAATTTGAGAATTACTTTCTCAAGAGTCCTTCTCTTTCCAATCTTTTTCTCGTCCTCGTAGCGCAGATATTTTACCAGAATATTGTCGATTCCACTCTTGTTTGCGCCGTATATGTCCGTAAATATCTGATCCCCTATAAACACCGCCTCTTTTTTCTGGATCCCCAGCATTTTTACAGCCCTCAGGTAATTTTTCTTATCCGGCTTGCCCGCATCGCATATGTACAGCGAATCGATATTCCGCAGAAATCGCTCGATCCTTTCCTTATTATTGTTCGACAGTAAAAGTGTTTTCAGACCTGCTTTCTGTATGGTCCGGAACAGCTCGTCCACTTCCTCTGTGGAATCCTCTCCATGATGTACCAGCGTGTTATCGATATCAAAAATAACACCCCGGTATCCCAGCTGATACAGCTTATCATAATCGATGGCAAAAACACTTTCCGCATATTCATACGGATAAAATACTTTAAACATTCCCGCTCCTTTTCATTTGTTTTCCCCTTTTCAGAGTGCCCCGGTATATTCACACACCTTGTCGATCTGTTCACAGAACTCTTTGCCAAACTTATTCTCAAAAAATGCCCCGCCAATAGTAAACGCCCAAGGAGCGACCGCATTTAACTCATCCAAGCGCTCAAAGCTGTTCACGCTCCCCGCAACACATACCGGCGCGTCTGTCCCGTCCACAAAATCCCGGATCAAAGCCGCCGCATCTCCCGTATAACGATACCCCAGCAAATCGATACCATCCACACCCTTTTTCAGATACATCCTCGCTTCCTCAAGCATATCGGCAGCCGTACCATCCAATACCGAAGGCCGCCCTGTGATCCTCCCCACAAATGGCATATACTTCAGCTTGTTTTCCCTGCAAAAATCATTGACCGAATCAAAAAACATGGTTCCCATGAGGATATCGCAGCCACACTCCAGGGCCATCCGGGCCCCTCTGAGACATTCCTTCTCCGTGTATGCCACCACCTCCAGAACCGTGGTTTTTCCACACTCCTTCATCCGCCCAAACAGCTTCTTCATCTGATCCGGGGGAAGTCCCTCCTCCTTAAAGCCCCAGTACTTCGCCTTAGAATCTCTACACTGCTCAAAAATCTCCGCTGCATTCTCCACGGTACGGTCATTATGTGTCAGCATCACAATCAGCTCCGGTCTTCTCCTCATAGCAAGCCTCCTTCCCCACACGCCAGCAATAAACTGCACCTAACCCAGATAAACCGGAACCAAAATTTTGCCATGTTACGCAAGATTTCATCTATAAGTGCCTGAATACTTGTCTGCGTTCCCCAATTACATCAGTCCAAAACCCTCAGCGCCAGTGTACCGCTTCAAAAAAGTACACTCTTTTTGATTATAACATACCCCTACTATTTTCGACATAAAAACGGGCAAAAACTTTTATTAACTATCTTGTAATTTTTTCCAAAGTATAGTATGATAAAAAAGCATTTGACCGGCAGGTTTTATTGTCTTGCAGTTTAGTCATTTGGGAGTTTAAATATTTGAGTTTTTCTTTTGGAATTATGTTCCTATAGCTCAGCAGGATAGAGCGTTCGCCTCCTAAGCGAAAGGCCGCGCGTTCGAATCGCGCTAGGAACGGGCTATAAAAAGCGGAAATGGTTAGCTAAACAGCTATTTCATTTCCGTTTTTTGCTTTTTTCAATCATTCAAATCCATGCGAGAATCGCCGCTTTCAGCTGAAAAACGTTAGCTGGAAAGCACCTGCCAGCTAACAAATTGCTCGTTTTGCAAACGAATATGTCGCAGCATATTGCTAACAAGAAGCGCAAGGTATGCTGTCACGGTAAGATAAGGATGCAAAACAGAAGTGCATCGGAGGTACTCTCAGCTTAGACACCTCTTCTGAGACTCTTCCATTCGCTGAAGCAGAAAAACAATATACATCCCCATTCGTGCATCTTGGGAGAACGGGCGCCCGTTCAGATCAGTCAAATCTATCGTCTGACCTGAACGGGCTTTCTTGTTCGACAGACAGAAAAAAGGAGGCTATTGCGCAATGAAACATGAAAAAACAGCATTCCTGCCGGATGATGGGGAAAGAGTTGTAGAAATCGAAATTGAGAGGCCCCGCAGCTTCAAAAATCACCCATTCAAGGTATGTGCTGACCGACAGATGATGCAGCTAAAAGAAAGCATCGAGAAATACGGAATTCTTACCCCATTGGTCGTGCGTCCTATGCCGGAGGGCATCTATGAGATCATTTCCGGGCACCGGAGAAAATTTGCAGCAGAACAGCTGGGATATCGGAAATTACCAGTCATTATCCGGGTCATGAAAGACGACGAAGCAATCGTAGCCATGGTAGATTCCGTGCGCCCGTAAGGCGTATGGGTT
>DKWE01000105.1:0-15573 GCA_002491565.1 Lachnospiraceae bacterium UBA7160
TCCTTGCCCTTTGCCGTAAAAAGCTGTCCGGCACACTCTGCGGTGACGGTCCGCTCCGCATACTCATGGGACGCGCTCACCGCACACAAGAGCCGCAGGCAGACCAGTTCCAGAAGGGACCGCTCCCCCAGCGGCAGCTCTCCGGCCTGCTTCCTGCTGATATTTTTCGTCGGCAGGATTGCATGGTGGTCTGTCACCTTCTTATTGTTAATCACACGCGTCACATCCGGCTGGATGGTGCTTTCTGCCGCAAACGGCATTGCTTCTGCTGTAATCCGTACAAGCTCCGGTAAACCCGGCCCCATATCAGAGGTCACATACCGGCTGTCAGTTCTCGGATAGGTGCAGAGCTTTTTTTCGTAGAGGTTCTGCAGGTAGTCCAGCGTCTGCTGGGCCGTGTAGCCAAGAATCCGGTTTGCTTCCCTCTGCAACGTAGTCAGGTCATACAGGGCGGGAGGCTTTTCCGATTTCTTCTTTGTCCCTGCTTCCTTAATCACCGCTGTTTTTCCCCGGCAGGCTTCCAGAAGCTGTTTTGCCTCATCTTTATCGCTAATTCTTTTGCCGGATACCGAAAAATCTCCCATCTCAAGCACCACTGTATAGAAAGGCTCCGGGCTGAACGCGCCGATCTCCGCCTCCCGCTTTACCACCAGTGCCAGCGTTGGCGACATCACGCGCCCGATATTTAACTTTTTCCGGTACAGCACGGAAAACAGCCTTGTGGCATTGATTCCCACCAGCCAGTCCGCCTGGTTCCTGCACTTTGCCGCATCATACAGCCCGTCATAATCGCTTCCGGGCCGCAGCTCCTGAAAGCCCCTGCGGACCGCCTCATCCTCCATTGAGGAAATCCAGAGCCGCTTCATGGGCTTTGTGCATCCTGCCAGCTGGTAAACAGTGCGGAAGATCGCCTCCCCTTCCCTCCCTGCATCACAGGCGTTTATCACAGCAGTTACCCTCTCGTCACGCATCAGCTTCTTTAAAAGGTCAAACTGCTTTTTCTTTTCTTTCCCTACCACATACTTCCATTCCTCCGGGATGATCGGCAGATCGGCATAGCTCCACTTTGCATACCTGGCATCATACACCTCCGCACTGGCAAGCCCGACCAGATGCCCGACGCACCAGCTTACCAGGTAGCCGTTCCCCTCCAGATAGCCGTCTTTTTTCTCCTTCGCCCCGATCACCGCAGCAATGCCCTGTGCGACCGAAGGCTTCTCCGCAATCACTAAATCCATAGAAATCCTCCTCCCATCTGAAAAGGCAGCCCGCAGGCTGCCCTTCCCTCACACTTTCATAACTGGCGCTTCCCGCACAGGACAGTTCCTGCCGGGAGGCGCAGCTGCTTCAATCTACTGTTTATACGCGTTTCCGCTTCCTGCCCCAGAGGACGGCAAGGATACCCGCCGCCCCGGCCATCAGTGCAACGAACAGAAATACCGGCGTATCATCCCCCGTCTTTGGCGCATTGGACCGGGTGTATGGCGTACCCGGATTATCCGGCGTTACCGGCACGGGCTTGTTAGTGATCTCCAGCTTCACCTCGATGATCGGCGTGCCCTGGCCTGCGTAGGCAAAGATAATCTCATACTCCTTTTCGTCCAGCTGGTAGCCGTCCACCGTCTTTGTCTCCACAAGATAATACGGAATTGCCTCCCCGTACACACCGTCTTCATAGGACGCGATCTCATACAGGCCGCTCTCCGCATGGCCTGCAGCATCCGTTTTCAGCGTCTCCAGCACCCTGCCCTTCTTGTCGCGCAATTCAAATTCCACACCCTTAATCGGCTTCCCGGTCTCCTGGTCCGTCTTATTCAGGATCACCTTGCCCTTTGCGGTATCGTCTTTCATGATTACGGACTGGATTTCCCCGGTGTCAAAAACGGTGAACGCCACATCCTCCGTCAGGACATACCCCTTCGGCGCACGTTCCTCCCGGAGCGTATAACTTCCCACCGGCAGCTTCTCCACATAATGCGGCTCTTCCCCGGAGGTCCAGCGCTCTACCACCTGGTCGTTCTCATCCAGAATTGTCAGCTTTGCACCCGGCACCTCCTGAGAGCCGGTGATATCTGTCTTACTGATCTTCACTTTTGTCACATCATCCTGCATCTTGTGCTTCTGGATTTCGGCAGTATCTTCAACCGTAAACCGGATGCCTTCCGCTGTCACATAGCCATCTGCAGGCTTCGTCTCGATCAGCTCGTAGGTTTTTCCTGCAACCAGCTCTTTCATCACATGCGGCTCTTTCCCGGATACCCATTCCTCCACCAGATCGCCGTTTTCCTCAATAACGCGCAGGTGTGCGCCCGGAAGCTCCTTCCCATCGGTCAGATCGGTTTTCGTAAGCTCCACAGTAGTCGGTTCATTCTCAAAGACAAATTCGTACACCACATCCTTCTTGTCCGCGCCCGCGTACTCAAAAACAAACTCCTGCTTCTCTTCTGCGGTGGCAAAGCCGTCCGGGGCCTTGATCTCCTGCACATAAAAACTGCCGGCCACCGGAAGATCTGCGGTAAAGACAAGTTCCCCCTTTTCGTCCGTAGTCCGCTGTTCGATCAGCGTATCCTTCTTAAGCAGAACCTTCCCGCTGGCGGATTTGATCTCGTCACCGGCAAACAAACCGAATACGCCACCCTTTAATACCCGGTCACTGCCCTTTTCCTTCTTTACCACATGGACCGTTACCTTCTGGCGGGCGTTCTGCCACCTCTCGCTGTACGTCACAACCGGGGTGTCCTGGTCGCGGTAGCTTAAATCCACGTAACGCGCCTCGCCGTCCAGCACATAGCCGTAGGCGGTCTCTGTTTCCTTCACATAATATTTTCCGACCGGCAGGTCCCCAAGCTGCGCGATGCCGCTTCCGTCTGTCGTAATGGTCCCTACCAGAGTATCCTTTTTATAATAATCCTCACTGACACCATCCGCCGCCTTGATATCCTCGGCTGCGTAAACCTCAAAGGTAACTTCGGAAAGGCTCCCGGTCACATAGCCGAACAGATGCTCTACCGTGCCTTTCGCGCTGTCTAAAAGGGTTACTTTATCCAGAAACTCCCCGTCCTTGTTGATGATCAGCAGCGCGATCGGTACTTCGTCCTTCATCTCCACCTTCTGCACACTTCCATCATCGTTTACCGTAAATTCCACATCCGTTGCTCTCAGATACCCGTAGGGCGCAAACTCTTCCCGCAGTACATAGGTTTCTCCTACATGCAGGCGCTTGATGATATGCGGCTCCCCTTTTACGGAGATCCATGTATCTATCACATTTTTATCCGCATCCAGCACGGTGAGCGTTGCACCGTCCAGCTCCGTCCCGGTGGTGATATCCGACTTTGTAAACTCCGTCACAGTCGGCTGGTTATGGAACTCTGCCACAAACTCCGCCACAGGCACGTCCTGCCCCTGGTAAACGGCAGAAATCTCATAAGCTTCTGCGGTAAACACATACCCTGCCGGGGCCTGCAGCTCCTTCACATAAAAATCTGCAAACGGCAGGTCCGCCTCAAACACCGCGCATCCATCATCTCCGGTAGTTGCTTCTGCCAGCAGGGTATCCGCTTCCACAAGTACCTTTTCCCCGGCTTTGATCTCCTCCTTCGCATAAATGCCAAAGACGGCACCGGCAAGAGGCGCTTCATTCTCTGCATCCTTTTTCACGGCTTTTACCTCTACCTTCTGGCGGTCATTGAGAAACTCTGCCGTCTGATAGATCACCGGCGTTTCCTGATCCGCATAAGCAAACGAAACCTCCTGTGGTTCCCGGTTTAACACAAACCCTTCCGGGGCCTTTGTTTCCAAAATCCGATAAGTGCCAAGCGGCAGGTTGGGAAGAACTGCTTTTCCGTCCTCTCCCGTGGTGAGTTCTGCTACCAGCTCGCCCTCCCGGTACTCACAGATACGGTTCCCATCCGCATCCAGCTGGTAGTCTGCGGTGTAGATATCCTCCGCAGCAGTCACGGAAAATACGGCCCCGGCAAGCGGCTGGATTTCATACGCAAAGTCTTTTCCATATCCGCTTAACACTTCGCCCTTCTTGACGATGCACAGTTCTCCTTTGACCGGATGGTTTTCATAGACTGCTTCAATCACCACATCGCCGGAAACCGGATCGATCTGGTGCATGGTATCGGAATCCACCGATACTTCCACGAAGCTTCCATTCAACGTATAACCCTCCGGGGCGTTTACCTCCTCAATGCGGTATTTTCCGGTCGGCAGGTTGTTCGGTAAAACCAGGTATCCTTCACTGTCTGTAAAATAGGACGTATGCGTCACAGTGACCGGATACGTTGTTACCTGCTCCACGTATTCGTCGTTCGTAAGGTCAAATACCCGAAACTCCGTGCCAGAAGCCAGCACCGGCTTCTTTGTCTCATCATCCTGCTTGATGATCTTTAATTTTGCCTCAAATTCATCGTCCAACAGTACGCGCCACACCTGCGGCTCTGTGGGATGGTTTTCTGTGATCCGCACGATAAAATCGTCCACCGGCTTAAAGTTGTGCGGCGTGGTGGTCTCCCTTACCAGGTACGTGCCGAACGGGATTGCGATGGATACCGCATGGCCCTTGTTATCCGTAAAAATCTCCGTCGCGCCGTTCTCCCCGGTTACCACCGGCTTTGCCGAAGCAAAGTCATAGCTTCCATCTTCCTTTACCTTCAGGGAGCTTACCAGGTACGCCGTAAATCCAACGCCGGAGAGCAGGTCCGCATCCGTTTTCCCGTCGTTCGCCACCTTGATGAGCTGGAAAGGCTGCTTAATCACCTGCTCCGGCGAAGTTGCTGTGCGCTCCACCGTTGCCACCAGGTCTCCTTCAAAATCACAGGAAAGGTCATGTTCCTGTTCGTCCAGCAGGTAGCCGTTTGACGGGGTGATTTCTTTCACATAATATTTTCCAAGATACAGATCCCCGATGGATGCCTCCCCGTTCTGATCGGTAGTCAGTGTTGCGATCTGTGTCCCGGCCGGATAGATCACGCCGGTTTTCCTATCCGGATGCACGATATCCTCCCGCGCATACAGGCCGTACACCGCTTTTTCAAGCGTTGCATCTCCCTGCGGGGTTTCCCCGGTTTCCGCATCTTTCTTCACCAGATGGATTTTTGCGTTGACGCGCGTATTCTCAAACGTATGAGAAAAGCTTACGGAAACCTCCGTATCATGGGTGTAACGGAAGGTGAACGCATACACATCCTCCGTATTCCTCACGTACCCGTCCGGGGCCTGCAGCTCTTTCACATAATAACCAAAGCTAATCGGAAGGTCCGCGGTATAAACGGCTCTGCCGTCCTCCCCGGTGACCGCTTTCTCAATAAAAGTATCCTTTTTCACCACTACATCCCCGTCCGCATTTCGGATATCCTCCGCCGCGAACAGGCCGTAGATGCCGCCGGACAGTGGGTTCTTTGTGACATCATCCACCTTTGTCACCGTCACGGCTGCCTTCTGGCGGTCATTCTGGAACGTCGCATTTCCCAGCACCACGCTCTCAGTCTGCCCGTTATAGGAAAGCGTTACATTCTTCGTCTCTCCTTTGTTGACAAAATTCTCCGGGGCTGTCTTTTCTTTTACCGTGTAAGTGCCAAGATAGAGGCCGGAAAGCGTCACGCTTCCATCTTCCCCGGTAATCAGGTTTTCCGCCACCACGGCCCCTTTCTGGTAGATCAGCTTGCCTACGGCAGTTTTAATATCCTCCCCGGCGTACACGTCATATACCGCGCCCTTTTGTCTCCGCTTTTCATACTGGAAGGTGGTTCCGGCCTCCGTCACGGATGCACCGGCAAGCACTTCGCCTTCCTTGAAGATGGTAAGGTTCCCGCGCGGTTCCTCATTGAGGAAGGTGTGGGTGAATTTCACCACTGCTTCTTTTTCCCCGGTATAAGCAAAAGAGAAATGATAAACCTCCGAGGTGTTCAGGAGGAACTTGTCTGGGGCCTGGATTTCTTTAACGTAATAACTGAATCCAACCGGAAGGTCCGCACCAAATTTTCCATGCCCGTCAGTACCCGTCGCTGCCTTCCCGATCAGTGTATCCTTCGGGACAATCACCGCGCCATCCACGTTTTTAATATCAGAATCCGCATACAGGGCAAACACACCGCCGGACAGCGGGGAAGTGGTCTCCTGATCCTGCTTCACCACCGATACCTCTGCCTTCTGGCGGTCATTTTCAAAGGTTACCTCCGTAAAGACTGCTTCCGCCTGCCCGTCTGCAGAGACAGTCACTGTCTTACTCTCGCCTTTGTTGATATAGTTTCTCGGCGCGGCCATCTCTGTTACCACATAGCTTCCGGGATGCAGCTTCTCCAGAAGGACCATACCGTCTGCGCCGGTAATCAGGTTCTCAGCCACAACTGCACCCTTTTGGAACACGGTCCTGCCATCCGCTGCAGTAATCGTTTCTGCAGCAGTCACCTGATAAACTGCACCGGCCAGCCTGCGCTTCTCATACTGGAAGGTGGTTCCGTCCGTGCCAGATGCAGCACCCACCAGCACTTCACCTTCCTTATAAATTTTCAGGCTTCCAAGTATCTCCGTATCGGTCACAGTCTGCGTAGTTACCTTCCCGGCAGACACATTCACGCCTACTGCATTGATATTCAGCTTATAGCCCTTCGGAGGGGTAAGCTCCTTTAAATAAACGGTGCCGCCAGTCACGTTGAAGGTGACACTGGAAGCGCCATTTGCATTGGTCGGCGGCATCTGCACGATCAGGCTCTGACAAGCCGCATCGCTGTAAACACCATAAACAGCACCGGCCAGCTTTGCCCCGCTGCCGCCGTCCTGTTTCACAATGTCAAGCTGCGCCTGCTCCGGCCAGTCTACCGAAAGGGAAATCTCAGAGGAATCCGTATAATACCCGAATCCGATATCCTGCGAACTCTGCAGCTTCAGGAGCATGGCGTGGAAATCCAATGGATAGTTGGACGTAACTGCGTATCTTCCTTTCAGGCTGCTGATGTTGTCCGTGGTCGCTGTCAGATGGAACTGGTCGCCGCCCTTTACGGTTACATTTCCGGTAGCTGTCTTTCCCGTGGTCTCATTGACAAGGCTCACACCTTTTTCCAGGTGGATCGTAAGCGTAAATGCCTCATTCGCTTTCCAGGTTAAGGTCTCCGTATCCCTCCCGTTTGCTGTCACGGAAAGGCCGGGAAGCAGTTTCATGGCCGCCGGGTCCGGCATCTCCTTTAAGGCTGCCTTGATCTCTTTGAGCATATTTTTTGCTGTGGTAGAAAGTGCGCCGCCAAAGCCAGATTCGCCATCATAGAGGTAATCTACAAGATAATGCTGCATCGCACGGGTTTCCGAAGAGCAGCCCGCGTTTTCCATAATCGACTTGATATTATAGCCATTAAACGTCTTGCCCCATCCGGGTCCGCCGTAGCCATAAAACAATGCTTTTCTCAGATACTTGTCATCGCCGCCCTCATCCAGCTCGATCATGTTCTTGTACGTGGTGCCGCTGGGCGGGGAGGGCATGGAGTGCTGCATACAGTAGGCGTTCACCGTATAAGTCTTACCATTCACTTTATAACGCACGTACTTGTAGGAATCATTGCCGCCGCTTCCCATCACAGAGTTAAACGGATGCAGCTGTCCGTCCGAGTAATAATAGTAGGTGTTCGCCTCAATCTCCGTCGCTTCATCCCACGGCGTATCATCTGCCGCCAGCAGCATGATGCCGCCCTCCGCATAGTCAGGCGCAACCTGCAATGCGATATTTTCTGCCGGCATCTCAAAACTGTACACATCGGTATCCGCATGGTAGGTGACTTCGGAATACAGGATATCCGCTGTGGTTCCCTGTGCGTTGGATTCCTCTTTCAGCGCGCCAACCGCAGTCAGGCTCCCGGCTGGCAGGTTCGTGGAAAATACGACCGTCTCTCCGGCATCATAGCTGCCGTCCTCGTGGTCTAAGGTAACGCCAAGCTCTTCACCTCTTGTAATCTTTACCTCGTATTCCCCTTCCTTTTCGGTCTCTGACTCACTCTCCGATTCTGATTCCAGCTCAGTTTCCGTTTCAGGATCAGTTTCCAGCTCAGGCTCCGTCACCGGCACCAGAATCTCCACTGGCTCTGTTCCCGGTTCCGCTTCTTCTATCCCGATCTCCGCTCCCGGTTCTGTACCTTCCCCTGCCTCTGTCTCTGCTCCCGGTTCTGCTTCCGCCCCGTTCTCTGTCTCTGCTCCCGGTCCCTTTTCTACCCCCGGGTCACCTTCTGTTCCAGGTGCCGGTTCTGAATCTGTCTCCGGTCCTGCAGCTTCTCCCGGCGTTTCCTGTGCTGCATCTGTCTCCATATTTTCGCTTCCGGAAGTTCCTTCTGTCTCCGTTGCCTCCGGCGTCACGGCTGCTTCCGGGCTGGTTTCAGAAGGAATTGCTTCCGTCACGCTGCCCTCCGGACTTTCTGTTTCCGGGGCAGCTTCCGCATTGTTTTCTACCGCTTCCGCAGCCATCGCCATCTCTGATGCGGTGGTCTGATTCTGCTGTACCTGTATCTCTGCCTCCCCATCATCCGGGCCATCTTCTGCCGTCGGCACATCCTCCCCGGCCTGGCCTTCCTCTATCGCCTGCGCCACCGTGGCAGGCTCCTTCACGATCAGGTTCCTGCTGACCTGGTACTTCGGATGGTCCGTTGTCAGCGGCTCCACATAATAGACCGCCTTGTAGGTGTCCGCATGGTCGTTTACAAAATCCTGCCCCGCTGCGTTCTTCGCTTCCTCAAAGGTCACTTTCACCTTCAGGTTATCCGGGATTTCAATACCGGAGAAGTCGATCTTCAAGTCAAAGCTGTAGCCGACTTCCATCTCATAATCCTTTGCCGTCACCACCTCGTCCGCATCCAGCTGGTCTTTGACCTCTTCATAAAGCGACGGCTTCGGCTCTTCCACCGGCTCCGTTGCGTATGCCGTAAGCGGTGAAAAAACATTTGCCATCACCGTAAGCGCTGCCATCAGAGCGGAGACGGCCCTTCTCAATCTTCCTTTTTTACCCATACTCTTTTACCTCGTTCTTTCTTAGAATTTATAGAAAAACAGACAGCCGCAAATGGACTGTCCGCTTCTACCACAGGAATATCAAACTGTAATCAACGCTGGATATATCACCCCAGCTTCTCAATAGAGGTATCACAGGGGCCAAAAACCTTTCCAAGATACACCTCCACATTCTTTCCTTCCGGTGCCTCCCTGCCGCATCCGAAAAACACCTCCATCCGCTTCTCAATCTCCCGGTAGCCTTCCTTTTTCGTATGGAACGCATCCAGGAAAAAGGTGCGGTAGTTGCAGGTGAGTTGGCTTTTATGGTGTTCCCGGATATGCGTACCCGCAGCGGCTATCATCACCTGCGCCCCCACAAGGTACAGAAGGTTCCGCTCCTCCTTTTCAAGCGTCAGCGAAGCCCATCCCTTTGCAGCCGGGATGGGAAGGATTGCATGGCCTTTCCCCACCCCGGCAGGCCCGAATAACTGCCGCACCTCCGGCTGGAGCCGGTAGCCTTCCAGAAAGGGAAGCTCATCATGCAGTATCCGGATCAGCTTCTCCGTAGGATAGCCCAGTTCTTCCGGCAGATACCGGCTGGCCGTCCCCGGATCAGTGAGCAGCTTTTTCTCATACAGGGAGAAGGCAAGCTCTTTTGTCAGTTCCCTGCCATATCCCAGCACCCGCGCGGCGTCCTCCTGCAAAGATGGAAGGTCATAAAGCTGCGGCGGAGGCATCCTCGCAACCTCCTCCTGATCTTTTTCCACCTGGCACATACGCCCCCGGCAGTCAGAAGCTGTTTTTTCCGCCTCCCCATAATTCTTGATAGGAAGCGTAACGGCATCCATCTCCATAAAGGAAAGATGGACTACATAGTTCTTATTTTCTGGCATTTATCTCTTCCCTCCGATCATTCCTCTTCCTCATCGCCATACTCTTCCGGGGCATCGTCCAGGCTCCTGCTTACGTCATCCTCTTCCGGCTCCTCTTCGTATTCATCCTCCTCGGCGAACTCATGCTTCGGCTTGTAGACCTTAAAATAGTAGCCTGCTCCTAAAGCCCCAGCGCCTGCCAGCGCAAGCAGAAGATAGCCTCCAATGGGTGATGCATCCTTTGTCTCTTCCGGCTCTTTGGGTGGTGCCGTGGTTTCCGGCTCCGGTGTCGGTGCCTCCGTTTCCGGTTCCTTTGTCTCTACCTCTGCATACACGGTGTCTACCTGGGGCAGCGTCACCGTATCGGAAAGCGTGAAGTTTAAAAGGTCCTTTTCCCCTACCTCAGTAAGGAAATAGACATTATCCTCCTGCCGGTCGTTATCTACGATCAGGTAAAAAATCTTGCCACTTTTCGTGGAGATCGTATAAAACTCCTTGCCGCCCTTCTGTGCTGTCTGGTCGATGGAATCCACCTTCTCACCAGACTGGGCCAGTTCTTCCTCAATCCCCGTAATCGTCCGCTCATCCACGGTTCCCCGTGCCTCGGTCGGTTCGCTTGCCTGCGCGTCCTGCGGAAGCGGCGCGGTCACGGCCTCTGTCTCCCCGGTCCCGCCGGATGGTGTGGTGGCCGATAAGCCCTGATTTTCTTCCTGTGCTGCCTGCCTCTGCGCTTCCCTTACCGCCCACTCATAGTATGGGTTCTGCATGGAATACGTTTCCGAAGTATTCCCGGCCCCGTCCGTCGCTGTGATCTCAATCTTTTTGGATGTGAAATCATTCTGTGTCAGCTGGATCTTCAGCAGCCCGTCTACTAAATCTGTGTAGGACGTGCCATTCACCGTGATCGCAGCAATCCCGGAGACCGTATCCGTCCCCTGGATTGTCAGCACCCCATCCGTTAAGGAAGCTGCAAGGGTCGGCTGCTCATCGTCATAGCATTTCACAGAACGGTTCTGCTCATAGACATTCCCGTTTGCATCCGTAACCCGCACATAAACCGTCGTGTTCCCACTGATTGAAATGCTCCTGCTCCCGGTGATATCCGTCCAGCCCTCCCCGTCCCCGGTTTTGGCCTCGATCCGGCCGATGGAGAAATCATCCCCCATCTCACTGATATCCACGGACACGCCAAGCGAAACACTCCCCTGCTTCCAGCCCTCCGGCTTTTCAATAGTAATAACCGGCTGCGCTGCTTCCTCCGCGGATACTACGCCGGGCCAGAAAGCCAGATATACCAGCAGGACAGCCCCGGCCAGCCATTTTTTAATATCCGGCCCCGGCATCCTCCCTGCCTGCTTCCCCGGACACTCCTCCGTTTTCAGCTTCCTCATCACTATGCTCCTCCTTTTCCGGCAGGGCTTTTCTTCCCGCTCCTGCCTTTAACTGTTCCTTCAATGATTCAAACTCCGGGATCGTCAGGTTCAGCTCCCGGACGATGCGGACATACTCCAGATTTTCCGCTTCCGTTACCGCCGCTTCCGCAGCCCGGAGCTTCCTGGCCTCCTCCTCATACTTTGCCTTCGCCGCTTCCATGCGCTCCCTCGCTTTCTCGCGCTCAGAAACCGCTTTTTCCAGCTTTTTCATGCCCTTCTCCTTTCCGGGCAGCCCTGATGGGCCGCCCTCTTTTTCTTTAACTACAAGCTTCAAAAATCCCATCTGTCACCACCGGCCAAATCCATAGAAATGGCTCTGCCAGTACGGCGAATAGATGGAGGTGTACTGCACCGGATGCCCACAGTGGATCATCTGCCCGTTTCCCACGTAGATGCCGATGTGCGTCACCGGCTCCCCCGCATTATAGGTCCCGGTAAAGAAAATCAGGTCCCCTGGCTGTACTTCAGATTCCGGCACCGGCGTGCAGATGTTATAAAGCCCCTGTGCCGTCAGCCTTCCGGTGTTGCGTACCCCGGAATGGGTAAGGCAGTAGCTGACAAAGCCGGAACAGTCAAAACCGCTGGGGGAATAGCCTCCCCAGACATACGGCACGCCAAGATAGCGGTCTGCTTCCTCCAAAAGGCGCTGTGCCGCTTCCGTCGTATATTCATTGCCGCCGAAGATCGTCCCGCTTCCCGTCTCCAGATAGAAGATTGGGTTCAGCCTCTCCCCATCCTTTAACAGTTCCACATGCAGGTGGCTTCCCGTGGACGCTCCTGTTCTTCCTGCCAGGCCGATCTCATCGCCCTTCGTGACTGCAGCTCCCTGTGCAACGCTCCGGCTGCTCAGGTGCGCGTACCGCAGCTCATACCCGTTCTCATCCTCGATAATAACGTAGTTTCCATAACTGTCATTGAAGGAGGATGCGGTGACGGTTCCGGTCAGCCCGGCCTTTACGCTGGTTCCAGACGGCACCCCGATATCAAGACCGTTGTGAACCTGGTTTTCCCCGGTGATCGGATGGATACGGTAGCCATAATAGCTGCTCACCCGCCCATACCAGTTAAAGTCAAACGGGCTTTCAAACATCTGCAAATTTCCTTTTGTCTGGTTGTAAGCACTAAACAGCTCCTTTTTGAAGTGATCCAGCCGATCCTGGCAGATTACAAGAAGGCCCCTGTTTTCCAGTGTGACATTCAACGTATCCACTGTCCGGGTGCTGGTCACTTCCACCTCCCGGTTCCCGTTGTCATCTGCAAGATATGCCTCCCAGGTCCGGTGCCCATGCGCTAACGCATCTAAGTGAGAATCATAATAGACATCAAACTGTACCCCGTATCCGGCAAAACCGCCGGTATCCTCCACGGTGTACTCCACACCGTTCATAACCACCTTTGTACCCATTGGCACAAACGGTTCCGACGCATCCACCGCAATCGTATGGTTCGCCGTAGGATAGACTCCGCTGGCTGTCGGCCCGCCGGACCAGACGCCGCAACAGACGGGGCAGCTGCAATAGCCGCTGGTTACTACCTGCCCCAATGATTCCCCTACGCGCACCATCCTTGTCTCCGTGACCGTCTCATGGACTGCCTCCGTCTCCAGGTGGTACTGCAGTGCAAACAGCTCATCCAGTTCTGCCTTCACCTCTTCAAAGGTGAACACTTCATACTTTGCCGACAGGTAACTAATCAGGACAAACGGGTCATGCTCAATCGGCCCGATGTTGTACCGGTATTCCTCATGCCCCGGCTCTTCTGTTTCCATCCGATTGATCTGCTCCTGCAGCTGCGTCTCCAGCTGAGTATAGTAAAGGTCCGCCTCCCGGATCGCTTCATCCGTTGACAGGTAGCTTACACCGGTATAATTTACCGTGTTCTGCATAAACATCGCCGAACAGGACGACACGCAGGACATAATTAAAAGCATCAGGCCAATCAAAAGCCCAATGCTTACATAAAACTTCCTGTTCTCCTTGAAAAAGTTGGTGACCTTGCCGCCGATCTTCTTGATGTAATCAATCGTACCGACTGTTGCGGTCCCCATTGCCTGTTCGGTTCGTTTTGCCTTTGCGTACTCCTTCTTGATGCGCTGCTTCTGGATCAGCTTCCTGATCTGGCTACTGCTTTTCAGCTTTTCATCCTCCGAGAGTGCTTTTTGATATAACTTCCGCACCTCTGCCCGGTCTGATCTGCTTGCCAGCCTTTCTGTACGCTTCCGCTGCCTGCGGTTCCTTGCGCGGACGCTGCGCTTTGCCAGATAATATCCGGCCTCCCCTCCTTCCGTCAGCCTGTTTGCCGCCTCCACAGCAGCATTTCCATCGTCCTCTTTTCCGATCTCCCGGTGGACCGCAAACGCACCGGCTATCACGGCTTTCCCCACACGCGATATTTTTTCTTTCCCCGGTAGCGCTGCAGATGATGGAGAAGCTTCTTCCGGCGCGAATTTAAGCCGTGCCTTTTTCCCGGCTGGCAGCTGCTCCTGGTACACTTTCTCCCGGATGGAATGTTTCTTTGGTCTGGCTTCCGATGCCTCCTGCAGCTTCGTCCCACTCTCCAAAAGGGTGCGATCCTGTATCCGGCTCCCGCCATCCACCAGGGTGCTGCCCTGCATTTTTTTCTTCTGCAGCGCGGCATGATCCTGCCGTTTCACACCAATCTGTGCGCCTGCTTCCGCCGCGCCGGTCTCCTCACTGGTAAAGCTCAACCGCCTTTTTTGCTGCGGGCGTTTCGCCCCTTTGCCTTCCACTTTTCTGGAATCTCCCCGCGTCTGGAAAAGCTCTGCTTTTTTCTCATACAGCCTGGCTCCGTAGCCATCTTCCCCGCCAATTTTCAACCGAACTCTACTATCCGCAGGTGTCTCCATACCGCTTTTAGAACTATCCGCATATTTCCTTGTTACTTCCCTTTTGGTATGCTTCCGGGGCTGCTGTTCTAAGTTCCTCTCTGGATTTCGGAGCTGTCCGTCTGGATTTCTGTCCATGTTGCCGGATGCCGATTCCCGCAGAGCAATATGTCGGTTTCCAGTAGCCCGACCCACCGCTTTTTTCCCCTGCTGTCCTCCTGCCTGCAGACTTCCCACCCGCAGTTTTCCTTCCGGCAGGTTCATTTCTTCCCCGTTCGGGCTTCGGTTCCGGTAAAGCCTCGCCTCACCAGTCCTTTTGCTTACCCGGACAGAGGACTGATCCGCCAGGTTTTTCTCCACAAGGCCGTCACGGGTCATCTTCTGGACTTTTTTCTCCCTGGCTTTCATTCTCTGTTCTGCCATTCATCTAACCTCCCTGCTTACTCAGCCGGTGCGCCTGCAACGGGCACAGGAAGAAAATTCCGAATACTGCACCGCCCGCAAACGCCGCAAGATGCGTGAAAAGAGCTGCCACTAGCCTTCACCTCCCATCTCCTCCGGTTTCGATGTCATTAACTGGTACAGTTTGTTTTTCGGGAAATGGTCCACGAACGGAATAATCACATTCCCATAAAACAGAAGCCCTTCCCCGGCATTGCTGTTCGTCACATACGATAACTGCGTCGGGGAAATGTTCAGCTGCTTTGCCAGAATCTGCCGGTCTCCCGCAGCCTGGTTGAGCATGTAAATGAAATCGGAATTTTCAAAAATGTTCTCAATCTCCCTGCTTGCCAGCAAATCCTTGATATTCTGCGTAATGCCGGTGGGGATGCCGCCCCATTTTCGAAATCTTTTCCAGATTTCTACGCTATACGCCGCCGTCTGCTCTTCCTTCAACAAAAGGTGAAATTCATCCACATAGTATCTGGTGGATTTATGGGCAGAGCGGTTGATCGTCACGCGGTTCCACACCTGATCCTGAACGATCAACATCCCAATCTTTTTCAGCTGCTTTCCCAGCTCCTTAATATCGAAACAGACAATCCTGTTATTGATATCCACGTTCGTGCGGTGGTTAAACACATTTAAGGAACCTGTGACATAGATTTCCAACGCCGTCGCAAGCCGCTGCGCCTCCGGCTCATCCTGTCCCCGAAGCAGGTTATACAGATCTTCCAATACCGGCATTTTCTCCGGCACCGGGTCTGCAAGGTATTCCTGGTACACCAGCCTCACGCACCGGTCGATGATCGTTTTCTCCACCGGCTCCAGCCCGTTCTTCCCGCCCACGATCAGCTCACATAGTGACAGGATAAAATCGGATTTCAGCGATAACGGGTTGTCCTCCTCTGAATAATTCAGGTTCAGGTCCATCGGATTGATATACTGGCTGGATACCGGCGAAATCTTTACCACCTGCCCGTGCAGTGCCTGCACCAGCGGGTAA
>DKWE01000105.1:15884-18912 GCA_002491565.1 Lachnospiraceae bacterium UBA7160
TGCCTCCGGGTCGCAGATGATAATGTCATCCTCCGTAATCAGGAAGCAGTTGGTGATCTCACGCTTCGCGGAAAAAGACTTGCCTGAGCCGGGCGTCCCCAGAATCAGGCCGTTCGGGTTTTTCAGCCGCTTTCGATTCACCATAATCATGTTGTTGGAGAGCGCGTTCAACCCATAGTAAAGGGCCTCCCCGTCCTGGAACAGCTCCTGTGTCGTAAACGGCACAAAGATCGCCGTAGAGGATGTGGTAAGCCCCCTCTGAATCTCGATCTGGTTCAGCCCCAGCGGAATGCTCGACATCAGCGCCGCCTCCTGCTGGTAATCCAGCTGCCGCAGGGCGCAGTTATATTTCTGCGCGATGCCCTGCACCTGGAAGATGTTGTTATCCAGCTTCTGCCTCTTATCCGCCGTATTCATCACCAGCACTGTCACAAGGAACATCCGCTCATTCCGGCTCTGTAAATCCTCCAGCAGCGTTTTCGCCTCTTCCCCATAAGTCACCAGATCGGACGGGAGTACGTCCATGTCATAACCGGAGCGGACCGCCTTTTTCTGCTCTTCAATCTTCATCTTATCCAGGTCAGAGAGCTTGTTCTTTATCATCTTGATCGCGGCAGCCTGGTCGATGGACTGGATATGCAGGTTCACATTGATACTGTCGTCCACGTCCAGGAAGTCCGCCAGCATCCGGTCCGTCAGCTCCGGCGCTAAAATCTGCAGGTAGCTGACGCTTCCCAGCGTAGTCCCCATCAGGAAGGTCTTTGGCTTTGAGAAGTTAAAGGAGGTTGGCGCAATAAAGTCCTTTGTCCGAAGCCCCATCTTTGACAGCATCTTATAGTCAAACTTAAACGGTGCTGCCCGGTCCTGGTTGAAGATATGGTACATAATCTCCAGCCGTTCTACTCCGCTTAAAGAACGGGCCTGCGCCCCCAGCACCTTGAAATTGTTCAGCACATCCGCCTCGATCCGTTCCAGCCTCGGACGCGCGATCTTAAGGCTCTCCGACTCAATCCCAAACGTGATGTACTTTGTTTTCACCAGACCGTTGTTCCCCTTTGCCAGCTGATTCCTCAGCATGGTCCGGTATTCCTCCCGGATTTCATTGAACGCATCCTCCTGGTCGGGGATATCAATGCTCCGCTCAAACTCCTCCGCGCCAATCTGCTGGTTGAGGAAAGAGAGCTGCACGCTGATGGAGGAATCGAAATAGTTCAGGAAATCACAGTAATTCTCAAAGATCGTCGTCTTGTCCTCATTGAGGGCCAGCTGGTAATTGATATCATAAAACTGCACCGTCTTTGTGAAAAACTGTTTTGTCACCTGGCATACCCCGTCCGCGAACATCCGCAGGTACGGGATGCTCTGCTGGGCTGTCTGCCTGCTGGATTTTGATTTCCTGCGCTCCTTCTCCCTCCGCTTCCTATCCTTTTCCTTTTTTCTTAACTTTCTTTCGTCTGCGCCGCCCCTTTCCCGGCGGCCTTTTCGCCCCTGCGCCGCGGGAAGCGGCTGCTGTTTCCTGTGCTTTGCTGCCATCTGGCACACCCTCCTTCTTTACCAGGGCATCCACCTGTGCATAGAAGTTTTCTGTCCGGTAAGGGCGCACTGCCGGATTTAAGAACTTCTGCCGGATGATATTCCCCATAATCTTTTCAAACGGGAGGCCGTCTTTTTCATACATTGCCAGGAAGAAGAACGGCAGCATGATCGTCACCATGAAAATGGCGGCCACATCCGAGCCGATGCTTTTCCTCGCCAGCAGGTAAAACGGTATCCCGGTGACTGCGGCCAGCGAAAAGAAAATCAGCTGCCGCTTTGTCAGGTTTAACGCTACTTTGGTTTTTACTTTTGTCAGGTCCTTTGGTACAGGCACATAGGCCATAAGCTTCCTCCTTCCGTTAATGCGCGTTCCATATGGATTTTGAAAGGCTCCCGGTCTTGAACAGCGAAAACGCCAGCACCACCGTGTACGCCGCCACTGAAAACATTGCCCCGTGAAGGTTCGCGGAGATCGTCATGGAATTTACCAGTACCGCATAAATCCCCACGCACACCATCATGAAAAAGCCCTGGAATGCCAGTGCGAACAGCCCTTTTAAATAATTGTTGCCGATATTGCCCCACTCCCGGTTTGTCATGGTCGCAAACGGGATCGGCGCAACGGAAGTGTAAAGGTATATCTCAATCATCCTCCCGTACATCACCACTGTGATAATCACGGACAGGATTTTCATGGTAATGGAGATCAGCATCGTCTCCAGCGACAGCAAAAACAGCTCCCCGACCTCCATATCTTCCAGCTGGTCTAAGAGGTCCGCCACCGCGGAAGCGGCGTCAATCGCCGTGCTCCCGCTGATGGCTCCGGAGGCCCCGTTTACGATATGCTGCCCCACGTCAAAGACCGCCATCGCTATATTGAACGTATTTGTCACCAGGTAGATCGCAATGTACGCCTTGAAAATCCACTTGAAGATGTTGAAGGTCTCAAACTCATGCATGTTGTTCTTCTCCGTCACCATCGTAATCAGCTCATAGCAGAGGACAAACGTGATAATCATGCCCGCAATCGGCACGATCACCGTCTGTGAAAGCCCCTGTATCATGGCAAACACGCCAGAGTTCCAGGACTGCGGCGTCTGTCCCACCTGCCCGGCAATGGTGTCTACCTTTTCGTTTACCTCCACGAACATATCCTCCATGCCGGACGTGATGAAACCGATCAGGATATCCTTTATGGCTTCCGTGATCCGTTCAATGATGGTATTCAATTACTCCCTCCTTCTCCTATCCGAACAATGTGGCCAGCTGCGGAATCAGCGTTGTTCCGATCAGCATGATCCCAGCTCCCGCCATCAGTTGCTTAATTCCCTGGCTCTTAGCCCCAGGGTTGTCGTTGCCATAACCTTCCAGAAGGTTAATCACACCCCATACGCCAAGCCCTGCGCCGATGGCGATCACCAGCAGCTTGAGGGTGTCAATCGCGCTTGCAAAAAATGCCATGAAGTTGTTTTCCCAAATCGCTTTATCGCCG